>JBIKVA010000260.1:0-3689 GCA_044357085.1 Steroidobacteraceae bacterium
GAAGCAGCCGGCGCCTTTCGGCCCCGGCTGCTTCGCGCCACGCGAAACGCTCGTAATACCCACCAGCAATAGCGGCGGGATTACTTGATCTCGACCTTCGCGCCAGCCTCTTCGAGCTTCTTCTTCATGGTCTCGGAGTCGGCCTTGTTCACGCCGTCCTTGACCGTGCCCGGCACGGCTTCGACCAGGTCCTTCGCTTCCTTGAGGCCGAGGCCCGTCAGTTCGCGAACGACCTTGATGACGCCGACCTTCTTGTCCGCCGGATATTCCTTGAGGATGACGGTGAACTCCGTCTTTTCCTCGACGGGGGCCGCGGCGGCAGCCGGTCCGGCGGCGGCCACCATGGCGACCGGGGCGGCGGCAGTGACGCCGAACTTCTTCTCCATGTCGGAGATCAGCTCGACGACCTGCATGATGCTCATCTGGGAAATTGCTTCGAGGATTTCGTCCTTGCTAACAGCCATTGTAGTTACTCCAAAGTGGATTCAAGGGCAAACAAGATCAGCCGCTGGCGGCCTGCTTCGCGTCGCGGACAGCCGCGACGGTGCGGACCAGCTTGGTGTGCGGCGCAGCCACCGTGCGCACGAACTTCTCGATCGGTGCCTTGAGGGTTCCCAACAGCATCGACAGAGCCTGTTCGCGCGTCGGCAGCGAAGCGACCTTTTCGAGATCCTTGCCCGGCAGCACCTGGCCACCGAGGGACACGACGGTCGCGACGAGCTTGTCGTTGGTCTTCGCGAAGTCCTTCACCACGCGCGCAGCCGCGCCCGGGTCGTCCTTCGAGAAGGCGAGAACGAGCGGGCCCTTGAGATGGACACCGACCGCCTCGAACGACGTACCGACCATTGCCTTGCGCGCCAGCGTGTTCTTGACCACACGCATGTACACGCCCTGGGCACGGGCCTTGGCACGCAGCTCGGTCATCTGCGAAACCGTGATTCCACGGTATTCGGCAGCGACCACGGATTGCGCAACAGCCGCAATCTCCGCCACTTCCTTCACCAGCGCTTTCTTGTCTTCGAGGTTTAGAGGCACTTGTTCATTACTCCTCTCCTGAAGATCACACACCGGCCGACGGCTTGCGCCGTCTGCCGGACCTTTCGACGGTGACCTTCATACGAGGACGATCCTCGTCTGAGCGGCACACCACCTGCGCAGGCGATCATTAAGGACTGGCGAAACGCATCAGCCGTTTCCCTGTCCGCCTGCGGTCTTCGATGGAACCCGGCACCTCGCGATGCCGGACCCGCATCAATCAAAAAAATCTGCCGGATCAGCCGGCGAGCGACGACTGATCGACTTGCACGCCAGGCCCCATCGTGGACGACAGGGTGACGCGCTTGAGATAGATGCCCTTCGAGGTCGCCGGCTTCGCCTTCTGCAGGTCTGCCAGAAGGGCGAGCAGGTTTTCCCGCAGCTGCTGCGGCTCGAAGCTCGCCTTGCCGATCGTGCAGTGCACGATGCCTGCCTTGTCGACGCGATATCGGACCTGTCCGCTCTTCGCGTTCTTGACCGCGGCGGCCACGTCGGGGCTGACCGTTCCCACCTTGGGGTTCGGCATCAGTCCGCGTGGACCGAGGATCTGGCCGAGCTGACCAACGACACGCATCGCGTCGGGGCTGGCGATGACGACGTCGAAGTTGAGCTCGCCGGCCTTGACCTTCTCGGCGAGATCCTCGAGACCGACGATGTCCGCACCGGCGGCCTTCGCCACCTCCTGGTTGCGACCGGAAGTGAACACCGCGACCCGGACGCTCTTGCCGATGCCATGCGGCATCACGGTCGAACCACGGACCTGCTGGTCGGACTTCGAGGCATCGATGCCGAGGTTGATGGCCGCATCGACCGATTCGTTGAACTTGGCGCTGGCGAATTGCTTGACCAGCTTGAGGGCTTCATCGACACCGTAGCTCTTGCCCGGCGGCAGTGCGTCCTTCCAGGGCTTCATGCGCTTTGCAGTGGCGGACATGTTCAGACTCCTTCCACATCGACGCCCATGGAACGGGCGCTGCCGGCGATCGTGCGCACGGCCGCGTCGAGATCGGCGGCGGTGAGATCGGGCGTCTTGGTTTTGGCGATCTCCTCGAGCTGCGCCCGGGTGATCTTGCCGACCTTGTTGGTGTTCGGCGTACCGCTGCCCTTCTCGATGCCGATCGCCTTGCGGATCAGCACCGCCGCAGGCGGCGTCTTCATGATGAACGTGAAGCTGCGATCCGAGTACACGGTGATGATCACCGGGATCGGCAACCCCTTCTCGAGCTTCTGCGTGGCAGCATTGAACTGCTTGCAGAACTCCATGATGTTCACGCCCTGCTGGCCCAGTGCCGGGCCGATGGGCGGAGACGGGTTCGCCGAGCCTGCAGGGACCTGCAGCTTGACGTAGCCTTGGACTTTCTTGGCCATCGTTGTCTCTCCTGGGTGCAAACGCCCGCGACCTTCGCGAGCTCCCCATGCGCTTCCTTGCCGTGACGGCGCGCGATCCTTCGCGTGCCGCTACCTCATGAACCCGGACCCTCGCGGGCTCAGGCCTTCTCCACCTGCGAGAAGTCGAGTTCCACAGGCGTCGAACGCCCGAGGATCTGCACCGCCACCTGCAGGCGGTTCTTCTCGTAATTGACGCTTTCGACGACGCCGTTGAAGTCGTTGAACGGGCCGTGGATGACCCGAACCACTTCACCGGGCTCGAAGATGACCTTCGGCCGCGGCTTCTCGACGCCTTCCTCGACCCGGCGCAGGATCTGGTTCGCCTCGCGGTCCGAGATCGGCGCGGGCCTTTCCTTGGTGCCACCGATGAAGCCGAGCACCTTGGGCACCTCGTGAACGAGGTGCCACGTCTCTTCGTCCATCTCCATCTGCACCAGCACGTAGCCGGGATAAAACTTGCGTTCGCTCTTGCGCTTCTGGCCGTCACGCATCTCGACCACCTCTTCGGTGGGCACGAGGATCTCGCCGAACTTGTGCTCGAGACCGGCGCGCTTGATGCGCTCCTTCAGGCCCTCGGCAACCCGATGCTCCAGGTTCGAGTAGGCATGGACGACGTACCAACGCATTGCCACCGTCAGCCTCCCGCTCCGCCGCCGCCACCGAGGATCGCGCGCGTGGCCCAGCCAAGCAGCGAGTCGACTCCCCAGAAGAACAGCGACATGATGATCACGAACACGAATACCACCAGCGTCATCGTCCCGGTCTCCTGCCGTGTCGGCCAGAAGACCTTGTAGAGCTCGATGCGCGCCTCGAGAACGAACTTGAAGAAGTTCCGGCCGTGCTGCGAGATCGCGAATACCAGCGCACCCACCACCAGCGCACCCACGAACACCGCCCAGCGTACCCAGTCGTCCTGCGTACCCTTCAGGAAGTAGAAGGCGAAAATGCCCGCCGCCACGACGAGAATCGCAGCGTAGACCTTTACCTTGTCGACGCCGGAGGCGCCTTCCTGCTTGACCGTTTCGTTCATGGTCGACCCTGAGTGGCAGGCCAGGAGGGAATCGAACCCCCAACCTGCGGTTTTGGAGACCGCCGCTCTGCCAATTGAGCTACTGGCCTGTATTTCGTCCGAGGCTCGCTTACTTCAGGATCTTGGAGACGACGCCCGCGCCGACGGTGCGGCCGCCTTCGCGGATCGCAAAGCGCAGACCGTCTTCCATCGCGATCGGGGCGATCAGCTCCACCGTCATCTTGATGTTGTCTCC
>JBIKVA010000274.1:0-3528 GCA_044357085.1 Steroidobacteraceae bacterium
GCATCCTGCGGATCGCGCGACATCCAGTAACCCGCCGGCGTCAGGCCGAAGGGACGGATCCAGTTCGCCTTGAGCTCGTTCTTGCCGGCCTGGAACGCCACCTGATAGCCGCCGCCGAAGTCGTAGGTGCCGGCGACCGAGAAGCGCGTGACCGTGCGCACCAGACCGATCTTGTCGATCTTCGGCACATCTACGCGCGAGTCGTTGGGACGCGCCACGAGACTGTCGTAGACGAAGTTCGGCGTGCCGTTGAGCGCCGCCTGGCGCGGGAACAGCGTGGTGACCTGGTCGACGATGCTGGTCGTGCCGAAGATGTTCCGGGCAACGCCGAGTTCAGGGACCGCGCCGCAGATGTAGTTCCGGGGCGAGGCGTTCGGGAACAACGGGTCCTCGGTCTTGATGGTCTTGCCGGTGCAGGTGTCGTTGCGCCAACCGTTGACGAGACCGCCCATCATCGGACCGTCGTCGTCGATGGCGTGGAAGCCGCGCACTTTGATGTTGAGCGCGTCGTTCGGCTGGATGTTGAACGTGAGCGCGATGGACTTGCTGCTCTCCTCGCCGAGTCCGCCGCCGTCGGTGGCGGTGAACACCGCACCACGGTTGTAGTAGCGACCGCCGATGCGGAAGGACACCTTGTCCTGCAGCAGCGGTCCTTCGAAGCTCGCCGACACGTCGCTATCGCTGTACGTGGCAGACGAGACGTTGACGCGGCCCGAGTACTCGGTGAGCGAGGGCGTGCGGGTGATGTAGTTGATGGCGCCGCCGAAGGTGCTGCGTCCGTAGGTCGCGGACTGCGGACCCTTGATGACCTCGATACGCTCGATGTCGTCATAGGGAATCGACTGCGTACCGCCGAGCACGAACACGCCGTCGACGAACAGCGAGCCGAGCTGCAGCGACGGGCTGTCGGAGTTCACGTTCATGCCGCGGAAGCGGATCGCCGAGGTGTAGCGACCGGGGATCTGGCCACCCTGATTCGAGTATTGGACGCCCGGCGCGCTGCGCGCGATGTCCTCGAGCGTGGCGAAGCCTTTCTTCTCGATGTCGGCCGCAGAGAATGCCGTGATCGACAACGGCGCTTCGATGAGCCGCTCTTCGGTCTTGCGGGCCGTGACGGTGATTTCTTCGAGGGTCAGCGCACCGGCCGCTTCTTCCTGCGCGAGCAGTGGCGAGCCGGCGAGCGTCGCGGCAACGGCCGCGGCGACCGTGGAGAACAATGGTTTGGACATGTTCGGGTCTCCTCCCTGAGGGATTTGAACTGGGTGAAAAATGTTGGCCGAATCCCACGGCCGCAAAACCACACGATTGTCGGTCGCCGGCAACGACAGTGTCAACGTCTGTTGCCGGCGCGCTACACGCCGGGGTCAGTGAACCTCCTGGCCGCCGGACACGTTCATCGACTCGCCGGTAACGTAGGCCGCCTCGTCGGAGGCGAGAAATGCGCAGGCCTTGGCCGTGTCCTCGGCGAGTCCGACGCGCCCGAGCGGAATCCGGCTGCGCATCTCGGCGAGGTATTCGTCGACCGTCTGTCCGCGCTGTTTGGCCCGGTAGGCGTTCTGCACGCTGCCGAGCTGGGTGGTGACGTGGTTCGGACAGACGGCGTTGACCGTGATGCGGTGCGCGCCGAGCTCCAGCGCCGCGCTGCGGGTGAGACCGACGAGACCGTGCTTGGAAGCCGCATAGGCCGCGAGGTGCAGCGAACCCGACTTGGCGGCGACACTGGCGATGTTGACCACCCGGCCTCCCCGCCCCTGCGCGATCATCTGTTTCGCAGCATGTCGCGTACAAAGAAATGCACCGGTCAGGTTGACGCCGAGAACGGTCTGCCAGCGCTCGAGGGGCATGTCGACCAGCGGCTCCATGAGGTAGCCGATGCCTGCATTGTTGACGAGGATGTCGAGCCCGCCGAACTCGCGCACGGCCGCCTCGACCGCAGCGATCACCTGCGACTCTTCGCGCACATCCAGCCCGTGGCCGACAGCCCGCGCACCACTACGCCGGAGATCGTCGACGACCCGCGCGATATCGTCGGCGGAGCCGATGCGGTCGGCGGGCAGATGAGTCCCCGCCTGCGAGAGGTCGGTGACGACGACCGCAGCACCCTCTGCCGCCAGCCGGTGACAGATGGCCTCGCCCAGCCCGCCGCTGCGGGCGGCACCGGTGACCAGCGCGACCTTGCCCTCGAGACGACGCGGAATCATGGTTCGACGATCTCCCCGAGACGCAGGCACGCCACCTGCCGTTCAATGCCGAAGGCCTGCATCGCCGGTGCCTCGTGCGCGCAACGCTCGATCGCGTGCGGACAGCGCGTGCGGAAGACGCAACCCGAGGGCGGTGCGAGCGGCGACGGCAACTCGCCGGAGAGCGTGGTACCGAGCCTGCCCGGCTGGATGTCCGGGTCGGGAATGGGGACCGCCGCCAGCAAACCGCGCGTGTAAGGATGCGCGGGACCTGCATAAAGCGCCTCGGTGGGTGCGATCTCGACCGGCTTGCCGAGATAAAGCACGATCACCCGGTCACAGAGCCGGCGCACTACCGCGAGATTGTGGCTGACGAACAGGATGCTCATGCCGAAGTCGCGCTTGAGGTCCTGAAGCAGGTTGACGATCTGCGCCTGGATCGACACGTCGAGCGCACTGACCGGTTCATCGCACACCAGCAGCTTTGGTCGCAGCACCATGGCGCGCGCGATGCCGATGCGCTGGCACTGCCCGCCGCTGAATTCGTGCGGGTAGCGGTTGACGACATCGGCCGGCAGACCAACGCGCCCGAGCATGTCCGTCACCGCCTCGCGACGTTGCGCGCGGGACAGCTGCGGCGCGTGCACGCGCAGCGGCTCGGCGACGATCTCCCCTACCGTCATGCGCGGGTCGAGGCTGGCGAGCGGATCCTGGAAGACGATCTGCATCTCGCGACGCAAGGGACGCATGCCGGCGACGCTCTCTGCCTCTAGCGCGCGCCCCATCCACACCACTTTGCCGGAGGTCACCGGCAGCAGGCGCAGGATGGCGCGTGCCAGCGTCGACTTGCCGCAACCGGACTCGCCGACGATGCCGAGTGCCTCGCCCGGCGCCAGGTCGAGGTCGACACCGTCGACCGCCCGCAGCGAGCGCTTGCGGCGGAACAATCCGTCGCCGACCGGAAACCAGACGCGCAGGTCGCGCAGTGACAGCAGTGGCTCACTCATGGGACGTGCCCTTGCGCGTGGTGACAGGGCCCGTGGTGGCAGGGCCCGTGGTGGCAGCGCCCTGCGGATGGTGGCAAGCGAAGCGGTGCAGCTCGCCCTCCAGCACCGGGCTCTGCTCGCGGCAACGCACATCCGCAAAGGCGCAGCGCGGATGGAAAGCACAGCCTGGCGGCAAATGGCGCGGGTTGGGGGGCTGGCCGGCGATGGCCTGCAGGCGCTGGTTGCCCGGTTCATCGAGCCGTGGCATCGACGCCAGCAAGGCGCGCGTGTAGGGATGGCGCGGCGACTTCAGCACTTCGCGCACCGGACCCAGCTCGACGATGCGGCCGCCGTACATCACG
>JBIKVA010000275.1:0-3485 GCA_044357085.1 Steroidobacteraceae bacterium
GGGGTCGAGGGCACCTTGGCGGACCAGGTCTTACCGGATTTCTCATGCACCAGCAGCAGGTCCGTGAACGTGCCGCCGACGTCTACACCCAAGCGATATGACATGCGCCCTCCAGGGCTCAATGATCAGAAGGGAAGGAAAAACGGGAGCCAAGTATCCGGCCACCGTGATGACGATGCAATCTGCGGCGGCGGCACGATGCCGCGCGCTGCCATCAGGCGGCCTCGGCCGCGGGTTTCGGGAAAGTCCCGGCCTTGAGCAACATCCCGGGAATGCTGCGTCCGAGCGTCTGCTGCAGCCACTCCGCCGTCGCAACAAGCTTGCCGAGATCGATGCCCGTAGCCACGCCGGAGCGCGACAGCATGTACACGAGGTCTTCGGTCGGAATGTTGCCCGTCGCGGCGGGTGCGAACGGACATCCGCCGATTCCGCCGACGCTCGAGTCCAGCGCCGCGATGCCTGCCTCGACGGCTGCGTAGGCGTTGGCGAGGCCGGTGTTGCGCGTATTGTGGAAATGGGCGCGCAGTTTGATCGCAGCCGGCAGGGCTTCGCGCGCACGGCCGATGATCTCGCTGACCTGCGCCGGGACGCCGACACCGATGGTGTCGGCGAAGGCGATTTCGAAGGGATTGGCCTCCGCGACGCGCTTGGCCACCTCGATGACACGCGCAACGGGAATCTCGCCCTCGAACGGGCAACCAAAGGCCGCCGACACCGTCACCTGCGCACGTACCCCGGCAGCCCGGGCCTCGCGGGCGATCTCGAGCCACGCCGCAATCGACTCTTCGGTGCCGACACCCTGGTTGCGGCGATTGAAGGTGTCACTGGCCACCACCGCCATGCCAACTTCGTTGCAACCTGCAGCGACGGCGCGTTCGAAGCCCTTGCGGTTGAGCACCAGACCGATGTACCGAACATCGGCGCGTTTCGCGAGACCTGCGAGCACCTGTTCGGCGTCCGCCATCTGCGGGACTTTCTTGGGATTGACGAAACTCGTGACTTCGAGCCGCCGCAAGCCGCTGTCGATCAGCCGCTCGATGAGTTCGATCTTGGCGGCCGTCGGCATGACCCCGGGCTCACTCTGCAATCCATCCCTGGGACCCACCTCGACGATTTCGATTTCGCGCGCCATCGATCACTCCGTAGTTGTTGAACGCGCCGATTCTAGCAACGCCCACGCGGCCGCCACGACGTATCGCGTGGGCGCCGCCTTGACCGCTACGGCCACCGCCGGTACAAGGTCGCCGGTCTTCACCGAACTCGTGCCGAGGTGTGCGCATGTCCGTCGATCCGAACTTCAAACGCGGTCCCCTATCCGATCTGCGCGTGCTGGAACTCGGCACCCTCCTCGCAGGACCTTTTTGCGGGCAGTTGCTTGGCGACATGGGCGCCGAGGTCATCAAGATCGAGCCGCCCGGCCAGGGCGACCCGCTGCGGGTGTGGGGTCGCCAGGCAGCCGGCGAGCCGTCGCTCTGGTGGCCGGTGGTGGCGCGAAACAAGAAGGCGATCACCATCGACATGCGCCAGGAAGAAGGTCAGAGTGTTTTCAAAGAGTTAGTTAAACAAGCTGACTTTGTGCTTGAGAATTTCCGGCCGGGCACGATGGAAAAGTGGAACTGCGGCTACGAGCAACTCTCGAAGTTGAACCCGCGGCTCATCATGATCCGGGTGTCAGGCTACGGGCAGACCGGTCCTTATTCCCATCGCGCCGGCTTTGGCGCGATCGGCGAGGCGATGGGCGGCCTGCGGTACGTTTGCGGCGATCCCTCCACACCTCCCTCGCGCATGGGCATCAGCATCGGCGATGAACTCGCCGCCACCTTCGCCTGCCTCGGCGCCTTGGGCGCGCTGCACTACCGCGAGAAGACCGGCCAGGGCCAAGTGGTGGACTCGGCGCTCTACGAGGCCGTGCTGGCGATGATGGAGTCGCTCATCACCGAATTCGACAAGACCGGCTACATCCGTGAACGCACCGGCGCGATCCTCCCCAACGTCGCCCCGTCCAACGTTTACAAGACGAGTGACGGACTGGTGCTGATAGCCGCCAACCAGGACACGGTGTTCGGTCGCCTCTGCGAGGCGATGCAGCAGCCGACCTGGCCTGCCGATCAGCGCTTCGTCAACCATCAGGCCCGCGGTACCAACCAGAAGTTGCTCGACGGCCTGATCGAGGCCTGGACGCAAACGCTGCCAACCAAGAAGTTGCTCGAACTCATGGATCAATACGGCGTGCCCGCGGGTCAGATCTACCGCGCCCCCGAGATGCTCGAGGACCCGCACTTCAAGGCCCGCGATGCGATCATCACCACCCAGCATCCCTACTTCGGCGAACTGAAGATGCAGAACACCGTGCCGAAGTTCTCGGCGACGCCTGGCGGGGTACACAGCGCCGCGCCGACCGAACTCGGTCAGCACAACGACGAGGTGTATTCGAGGCTGCTCGGTTACGGTGCCGAACGGCTCGCGGCCCTGCGCGCCGCCAAGGTCATCTGAGCGCGTCCCCGTGAGCGAATCGCTGCAAGCCAATTACGCCCGGGGCGGGTTCGGCAAGACGCTCGTGCCCGGTCGTCGACCTGCGCTGCTGGTCATCGATTTCGTCCGCGCCTACCTGGTCAAGGACTCGCCGCTCTACGCCGGTGTCGAGCAGGCGCAGGCGGACTGCCGCGTCCTGCTCGGCGCGGCGCGCGCGGCCGGTATCCCGGTGGTGCATACCAACGTGGTGTACCAGCCCGGGGGGCGTGACGGCGGCGTGTTCTTTCGCAAGGTTCCGGCGCTGGGCTGTTTCGAGGCGGGCGCCCACCCGGAACTCGCGGCATTCGCCGAGGGGCTCGAACCCGTCCGCGGCGAAACCGTGATCTCCAAGCAATACGCGAGCGCGTTCTTCGGTACGTCACTCGCCTCGACGCTCACCGCACTCGGCGTTGACACGGTGCTGATTGCCGGACTCTCCACGAGCGGCTGCGTGCGCGCGAGCGCCGTCGACTGCTGCCAGCACGGTTTCATTCCGGTCGTCGTTCGCGAAGCCGTCGGCGACCGGGCACCGGGCCCCCACGAGTCGAATCTCTTCGACCTGCAGGCGAAGTATGCCGAGGTCGCGAGCCTCGTCGACGTCCTGACCTACCTGCGCAACCTGGCGCCCTGACCCACTCCAGAGCCCGGAGAATCCCGCATGCCTTCGATCGGCCCGATCTCCTGCGTCACGATCGCTGCACCCGACCTGCAGCACATGATCGACTCCTACCACCTGTATCTCGGCTACGACCTGGTCGACCATGGTCGGCTGAGCGCCGCCCAGGCGGAGTTGTGGGGCCTGCCCAATCTCACGGGGCGTCGTTATGCGCTGATGCTGCCGGAGGGCGAAGGCCACACGTTCCTGCGCTTCGTCGACAGCAAGCCCACGCCGGGGTATGTGGCGTTCCGTCACATGGGCTGGAACGCCGCCGAGCTGATGGTGCAGGACACCGACGGTATCGCCGCGCGCCTCG
>JBIKVA010000003.1:0-37692 GCA_044357085.1 Steroidobacteraceae bacterium
TCTGGCAGGCGGGCGTGAGGCTGTACAGGAAGAACGCCGCGCTGGTGCCGTCGGTCAGGAAGTAGTTCGTCTGGTCGTTGTAGGCCGCCACCGCGGTGAGCGTGCCCGAGGACACTTCCCAGTCGCTCTTGAACGAGACGTTGATGTTCTCCTGCTCGTTCTGCGGCTTGACGTTGTTGATGTAGACGAAGTTGTGCTGGTTCGGGTTCGCCCAGAACAGGCCGAGGCCCGGGACGCCAGCGACTTCCTTCAGCGCCAGCGAGGCGTTGAAGTTGATCGCGCCCGCGTCGATCTTGGAGTACTTGGCCTTGATGTCGTACTTGCCGCCCGCGCCCATCTCGCCGATGAGACGCGCATTGATGCCGGTCTCTTCGAAGAAATCGACGCAGTCGTCGCACTTGAGCAGGTCGTTCCTCCACTGGCCGTCGGTCTTGCGCGTGTAGGCAGAGACCGAACCGCGCATGGAATCGCCGAGCGGGCCGCCGACGTAGGCATTGGCCTTGTAGCTGCCGTAGTCGCCATAACCGGCGCCCACGTCGAACTCGAGCGAGTCGCCGGGCTGGCGCGTGGTGATGATCATCGCGCCGGCCACCGCGTTGCGGCCGTAGAGCGCGCCCTGCGGACCCTTGAGGATTTCGATCTGCGAGACGTTCGCAAGCTCCTGGTTGAGCGCGTTCGGGTTCGTCTGCAGCACGCCGTCCACGACCAGCGCGAAGTTGGTCTCGGCGTCGCGACCCGTGTTGATGCCGCGGATCGTCACCTGCATGTCGCCCGCTTCCGCCGTCTGCACCTGGGCAACGCCCGGCGTCAGCGCGATGAAGTCCTGCGGGCGCTCGATGCCGGCGGAGGAAATCTCGGTGGCCGTGAAGGCCTGCACCGTGGCCGGCACGTCCTGGATGCGCTCCGCGCGCTGCCGGGCCGTCACGACGATTTCTTCGAGTTGCGCCTCCTGCGCACCCGCCTGGGCGGCGGCGATGGCGGCGATCACGCTCGCCCCGATGAAGGAGAGCCTGCGGTTGCGGTGGAACATTGAACCTCCGATTCGATCCGTGAAGGAGTTGGAAAAAAGCCGCAGGAGTCTAAGTCGCCGGCCCAGCCTCAGGCAACGTCAATCCGGTGCACACCGGAAATATTCTGTTGCGTCCAGGCAACACTTCGCGGTGACGAAAACGGCCGCCTCGGCATGCCCGGAGGCTGCTGCACGCGGGCCTGCGGCAGAATTGCGATGCGTCATCCGACGTGCCAACGACCTGCAGAGGGAATGCCTCCGTGAGCAACGCCGCGCCCGTACCCGCCATCGACATCGTCAGCGGCATCTGGACCGAAGAGGCCCTTTCGTACCGCCCCGGATGGCAGGAACAATTCTTCGCGGGGAAGATGAAGTCCAAGACCAGCATGGCCGGGGTCGCGCTCGAGGAGCACTTGGCGCAGATGGCCGAGGCCGGCATCGAGCGCGCCTTCCTGTTCGCGCCCAAGGCCGGCCGCAAGGGGCTGCCCGGCTCCTTCCACCTGCCCTACGAAGTCATCGCCCGTGCCGTCGAGAAGTATCCCGGACGCTTCCATGCCATGGCGGGACTCGACCCCTACGAGGGCATGAACGGCGTCCGCGCGCTGGAGGACGCAGTGAAGAACATGGGCTTCATCGGCGCACATCTCTACCCGCACTGGTTCGACCTGCCACCCGATCACGCCAAGTACTACCCGTTCTATGCCAAGTGCTGCGAACTCGGCGTGCCGATCCAGATGCAGGTCGGACAGTCGATGGTCTACGCGAAAGAGCAACCCATGCGCAGCGTGGGCCGGCCGATCCTGCTCGATGGCATCGCCTGCGACTTCCCGGAACTGAAGCTGATCGGCATCCACGTCGGCATCCCCTGGACCGACGAGATGATCGCCATGGCGTGGAAACACGAGAACGTGTTCATTGGTTCGGACGCGCACAGCCCGAAGTACTGGCCGCAGTCGTTCATCAATTACATCAACAGCTACGGCCAGGACAAGGTGATGTTCGGCACCGATTTCCCGGTGCTCGGCTTCAAGCGCACCATGGACGAGGTGCTGTCGCTCAAGCTGCGTCCGGACCCGCTGCGCAAGTTCCTGCGCGACAACGCGCTGCGCGTGTACGGCCTAGGCTGAGGGCGTCTCGGCCAAAGGCGGCTCAGTCGCCGCCGACGCCGACGGACTTCTGGGCCTGCTCGGCGGTCATTGCGGCACCGCTCTCGGTCAGCGCCGCGATCGTCTGCGGATCGAGACCGGCCTCGCGCAGCACCTCGAGGGTGTGTTCGCCGAGTCGCGGCGCATGACGACGGATCGAGGCCGGCGTGGCGCCGAAATTCACCGGGAACGAGGGCATGCGCAGCCGGCCCTCGGTCGGATGGTCGTAGGACTGCCAGAACCCGGTCGCTTCCAGATGCGGATCGCTGGCCAGGTCCTCGAGGGTATTCACGACGATGTGCGGAATGCCGGAACTCGCCAGCACCTCGAGCCACTCGGCCGTGGTTCGAGTCGCCATGATCATGGCCGTGGTCTCGTTCGTGGCGTCGATGTTCCGCACCCGGTCCGACAGCGTCCGGAAGCGTTCGTCGTCGATGAACTGCGGGTAGCCCGTGATCTGGCAGAACTTGACCCAGTGCGCATCGAGGTACGGCAACACCGCGATGTAGCCGTCGCGGGTCTTGTACGGCTTGCGGCTCTTGCTCATCAGACGCACGTAGCCCGGTTTGCCCTTGGGCGGGTCGAACGTCATGCCCCACAGGTGCTCGGCCATCACCCAGTTGACCATGGTCTCGAACATCGGGACCTCGAGCTCCTGCCCCTCGCCGGTACGCTCGCGGTTGAAGAGCGCCGCGAGCACCCCGTAGACGACGGTGAGCGCGGTGGTCTTGTCGGCAACGATGGTCGGCAGGTATCGCGGCTCGCCGAGCACCATTTCATTGAGCATGGCGATGCCGCTGACTGCCTGGATGGAATCGTCCAGTGCGCCGAGCTTGCCGTAGGGGCCTTTTTTGGAGTACCCGTAGGCACCGCAGTAGATGATCCGCGGATTCACCTTCCTGAGGTCGGCGTAGTCGAGACCAAGCTTGGTCATCACCTGCGGGCGGTTGTTGTGGACGAAGACGTCCGCGTCCTTGACCAGCGCCAGCAGCGCGTCACGCGCACCCGGCAAACGCAGATCGAGGACGATGCTGCGCTTGTTGCGGTTGCAGGTGAGATAGAGCGCGGCCATGCCGGGGTTGTTGGCGGCCCCTAGAGTGCGGTTGCTGTCGCCGCGCGGCTGCTCGATCTTGACCACCTCGGCGCCCATGTCGGCGAGCATCTGGCAGGCCCAGGGCCCGAGCACGACACTCGTCATCTCCACGACCTTGATGCCCTGCAACGGTCCGCTCATCGAGCCGTACTCCGCTCCATTGATGCCGAATTTCGATGATACGCTTGCGCCATGTACTCCGGACTCTTTCTGTTGCAGGCCCTCCTGCAGGCGGTCCTGCTCGCGTGGTTGTGGCGGCTCTGGAGGTCAACCGGCCTGCTGGTCGCAGCGCTGCTGCTGCTGCCGCAGTTCGGACTCGTCTGGGACAACCTCGTCGTGGGTGCCGGACGCTTCATCGGCTTTTCGCCCCTGCTCGAAGCGCTCTCCTGGCCGCGCTTCTGGATGCACTGGCTGTTCGGCACCTGGCTGATCATCGCCGCGGGCGCGGCGCTGCGACTCGCGGGCTTCGGCTTCATGCAGGGTACGCGGCCGATGCTGGTGTTCTGTTCGCTGACCTTCGCGCTGATGATGTTCGATCTGCCGCATTTCTGGCGCGACACCCTGAACCCGGTCTGCGAGTTCGATCTCATCCGCTACTCGACCGCCGTGTCTGGCGATGCGCTCTGCTTCGAAGGCCAACCGGTGGTGCGCGCTTCGCCGCCCATCGCTTCCATCCTCACCTGCCTCGTGGTGATCGGCTGCGGCGCGGTCCTGATGCTGCGACGCCGCTTCCCGTGGATGTTCCTCGGCGGTCTGCTGATGCTGCTGTCGGCCATGCCGCCGCTGCGCAACTGGAAGCTCGACAATTTCGGTGAAGTGCTGATCGCCGGCGGCTGCATCTTCGCGGTCGCGCATTTCTCGAGAGGGCGCAAACCCGGACTGTTCACACGCGACGCCGCGGCATCGACGTGAACGGCAGCGCACCTGACCGAAACGGCCGCGGCGATCCGTGGGGCGCGCTGGCCTGTGCCGCCGCGGCGATGCTGTTCGCGGCCAAGGGCATCTTCGCCAAGAAACTCTACGCGCTCGGCGTTGGCGTCGAGGGGGTGGTCGCCATCCGCGCGATGATCTCGCTGCCGCTCTTCTGGTGGTTCGCGCTGCGCCGCGAGCGCTGGGCCGAGGTCGCCGCGACGCCGCCGCGGGCGATCATCGTCGCCGCCGGTGCCGGCGCACTCTGCTACTACGTCGGCGCGCTGCTCGACTTTCTAGCGCTGACCATGATCGACGCCAGCATCGAGCGCGTGCTCATCTTCAGTTACCCGGCCATGGTGGTCATCTTCACGTCGGTGCGCGATCGCTGCTGGCCGGCGCGCAGCGTGCTCGGCGCCACCGCCCTCACCTATCTCGGCATCTTCTTCACCATGGGCGGGTTCGACCTCGCCGAGTTGCGCGCGAACCTGCTCGGTGCCCTGCTGGTGATCGGCTCGGCGCTGACCTATGCCATCTATTTTCTCGTCAGCGAGAAGTACACGCGCAGCGTCGGCAGCGCGCGCTTCACGCTGCTGGCGATGACCGCGGCCACGGTCTGCCTGACTCCGCACTACTTCCTGCGCCACGGTACCGCCGAGATCGCTGTCATCCCGGCCTCCGGCTGGCTGCTGCTCGCCGGCATCGCGGTGTTTTGCATGTTCCTGCCCGCCTCGCTGCAGGCCGAGGGCGTCCGCCGCGTCGGCGCGCAGCGCGGGGCCGTACTCTCTACCGTCGGGCCGCCCACCACGGTGGTGCTGGCCGCGGCGCTACTCGGCGAGCGGCTCTCCGCGTGGCAGTGGGCGGGCATGACGCTGATCGTGCTCGGCATCCTGGTGCTCGATCTGGCCAAGGCGCGCCGTAACTGATTCGCGCGGCCCGCGCCGCCAACCTTGCCGCGGACACGCCCGCCGCGCGCCGATGGCATACTTCGCGGCCATCCACGGAGTGAATGGAGTGACGCCGTGAGCCACGTTCCCGTACAGATTGCCCCGCAACGCTACCGCGAGTCCTTCGGCCGACACTACGAGGACTTCGTCGTCGGCGACACCTACGAGCATCGGCCGGGGCGCACCATCAGCGAAGCCGACAACACCTGGTTCACGCTGCTCACCATGAACACCCACCCGCTGCACTTCGACGCCGAATACGGCAAGGCCTCGGAGTTCGGCCGCTGCATCGTCGCCTCGCCGCTGACGCTGGCGATCCTCGTCGGAATGAGCGTCACCGACGTCAGCCAGAAAGCCATCGCCAATCTCGGCTGGCGCGACATCCGCATGACCGCGCCGGTGTTCCCGGGCGATACGCTCTACGCCGAGTCCGAAGTACTGGAGAAACGGGAGTCCAACTCGCGTCCCACGGCAGGCCTCGTCACCGTGCGCACCACGGGACGCAACCAGAGCGGCAAGGTGGTCTGCAGTTTCGAGCGCACCATCCTCGTCGCCAAGCGCGGTCATTCGGTCGAGGACCGGATGGGATACTGATTCACGCCTCATAAAGACCAAGGATTGCCGCCATGAACGGAAACGCCGACCAGGACATCATCGACAGCATCGAGCGCTGGGCCGAGCGCGAACTGCGCCCCGTGGCGCGGAAGTTCGACCACGCCGACGAGTATCCGACCGAGATCGTCGAGCAGATGCAGGAACTCGGGCTCTTCGGCGCGACCATCCTTCCCGAGTACGGCGGCCTCGGCCTCTCGGCATCCACCTACGCACGGCTCGTGATGAGCATCGCCTCGGTATGGATGGCACCGGTCGGTATCTTCAACTCCCACCTCATCATGGCCGCCTGCGTGCAGCGCCACGGCACGGAGGAGCAGAAGCGCCAGTGGCTGCCGAAGTTCGCGAGCGGCGAGATCCGCGGCGGCATCGGCCTCACCGAGCCGAACGCCGGCACCGACCTGCAGGCGATCCGCGCCGTCGCCCGTCGCGATGGCGACCACTACGTCATCAACGGCACCAAGACCTGGATCACCAACGGCGTCTACGGCAGTTGCTTCGGCGTGCTGGTGAAGACCGATCCCGAGGCCACGCCGCGCCACAAGGGCATGTCGATGTTCCTGTGCGAGAAAGGTCAGGGGTTCGAGGCGGCAAAGAAAATCCGCAAGCTCGGCTACAAGTCGATCGACAGCGCGGAACTCGTCTTCAGGGACTTCCGCGTGCCGGTCGAGAACCTCATCGGCGGCTGCGAAGGTCGGGGCTTCCAGCAGGCGGTGGGCGGTCTCGAACTCGGCCGCATCAACGTCGCGGCCCGCGGCGCGGGCATCGCCGCCGGCGCGCTGCGCGACGCCTTGCGCTACGCGCAGGAACGCCAGACCTTCGGCAAGCCGATCGCGCAGCACCAGGCGATCCAGCTCAAGCTGGCCGACATGGCGACCCGCGTCGAGGCCTCGCGCCTGCTGATCGAGCAGGCTGCGCGCAAGTACGACACCGGCGAGCGCTGCGATCTCGAGTCCAGCATGGCCAAGCTGTTCGCTTCCGAAGCGGGTGTCGAGAACAGCCTCGAGGCGATGCGGATCTTCGGCGGCTACAGCTACTCCACCGACTTCGACGTCGAGCGCTACTACCGCGATGCGCCGCTCATGTGCATCGGCGAGGGCACCAATGAAATGCAACGCATCATCATTGCCCGCCAGCTGATCGAGAGGAACCCGGTTTGAACGCACCCGCGGACAACGCCGCTTCCGGGCGGCCGCCGGCCACCGGGCCGCTGCCGCTCGCCGGCCTGCGCATCCTCACCTTCGAGGCCTTCGGCGCCGGCCCCTTCGGCTCGATGTACCTCGCCGACCTCGGTGCCGAGGTGATCAAGATCGAGAGCCGCCCGCAGGGCGGCGACGCCACCCGCGGCATGGGTCCGTTCTTTCTCGGCGATCACGACTCGCACTTCTTCCAGACCTTCAACCTCAACAAGCGCAGCGTCTGTCTCGACCTCAAGACCGTCGACGGGCAGCAGGCCTTTCGCCGGCTGGTGGCCAAGTCGGACGCCGTGCTCAACAACCTGCGCGGCGACCAGCCGGACAAGCTGGGTCTCACCTTCGAGGCCCTGAAGGACACCAACCCGCGCATCGTCTGCACGCATCTGTCGGCCTATGGGCGCGACAACGAACGTCGCGCGTGGCCGGGCTACGACTACCTGATGCAGGCCGAGGCCGGCTACCTGCACGTCACCGGCGAGCCGGGCTCGCCGCCGGCGCGCATGGGTCTTTCGATCGTCGACTTCATGACGGGCATCACCACCGCCCTCGCCCTGCTCGCCGCGCTCTTCGGCGCGCAGCGCAGCGGCCAGGGGCGCGACGTTGACGTCAGTCTTTTCGACGTCGCCCTGCACCAGTTGTCCTATCCCGGTACCTGGTATCTCAACGACGGGCTCGTCACCGGACGCATGCCCCGCAGCGCGCACCCGACGGCGACACCGGTGCAGTTGTTTCGCACCGCTGACGGCTGGATCTTCCTGATGTGCATGACCGAGAAGTTCTGGCAGGAACTGATGCGGGTGCTCGATGTGCCGCACATCGCCGGCGATCCGCGCTTCGCCACGATGCCGCTGCGCCGCGAGCACCGCGAGGCGCTTACGCCGCTGCTCGATGCCGTGTTCGAGGGCGACACCACGGCACGCTGGCTCGGCAAACTGCAGGGCGTGCTGCCCGCAGCGCCCGTGCACGACATGGCGCAAGCACTGGAGAACCCCTTCCCGACCTCAACCGGCATGATCCGCCCGACGCCGCATCCGTTGCGGCCCGATTTCCGCACCTTCGCCAATCCGATCAAGCTCGACGGGCAGCGGCTTGCGGCACGCACGGCTCCCGCGCTCGGCGCCGATACCGACGCCGTGCTCGCCGAACTCGGTTATTCGGACGCCGACATCGCGGCCATGCGTACCCGGGGCATCACGTGAAACTCGAAGGCCTGCGGGTCGTCGATCTATCGCAGTTCCTGCCGGGGCCGCAACTGACCCTGATGATGGCCGATCACGGGGCGGAGGTGATCAAGATCGAGCCGCCCGGGGAGGGCGAGCCCGGTCGTTACATCGGCGCGGCCGAAGGCGGCCACACGGTATTTTTCCGCAACACCCAGCGCGGCAAAAAGAGTTTCTGTGTCAACCTGAAGTCCGCCGCGGGACGCGAAGCACTGCTGCGACTCTGCGAGACCGCCGACGTCTTCGTCGAGGCCTTCCGGCCGGGCGTGGTCGATCGGCTCGGTGTCGGCTACGAGACGGTGGCCGCACGCAACCCGCGAATCGTCTACTGCTCGATATCGGCTTTCGGCCAAAGCGGTCCCTATCGCGATCTGCCCGCGCACGATCTCGCCACCGAGGCGCTTGCGGGCCTCGTCAGCCTGAACGTCGGCAACGACGGCGAACCGGTCATGCCGCACGTACCGGTCGCCGACATCACCGCCTCGCTGCACGCGCTCAGCGGCGTGCTGATGGCACTGTACCGTCGCGAGAAGACCGGACGCGGCGATCATCTGGACATCGCCATGCTCGACTCCGCGATCGCCTGGACGCCGAACATCACCGGCTCGACGTTCGCCCTTAAACAGCCCCCGCGACCGCGCGAGGAACGCAGCCTCGGCGGCGCCGCGTTCTACAACATCTATCGCACCCGGGACGGTCGTCACGTGGTGCTCGGCGCCCAGGAACTGAAATTCGCACGCAATCTGCTCGGCGAACTCGGCCGACCCGACTTCCTCGAACTTTGCGAGCGCGGCCCAGGTCCGCATCAGGCGCCTCTGACCGCCTTCCTGCGCGAAGTGTTCGCCACCCGCACACGGGCCGAATGGATCGACTGGTTTCGCGGCAAGGACATCGGCTTCGCCTGGCTCAACGATCTGCGCGAAGCCTTCGATGATCCGCAGGTCAACGCCCGCGGCATGCGTCTCGTCGACGCGGACGGGCTCGAGCACATCGGCGTGCCGGTGAAGTTCCGGCACGAGCCCGCAGAACCGCGGCTGCAACTGCCCGCGATCGGCGAGCACAACGAAGTCATCCTGCGCGAACTCGGCTACGACACCGCGGCCATCGCGGCCTTCGCGCAGACCTTGCGGGGCGGTGGCCCTGCGCACCGCTGACACACCACTTCGCGCAACTGCGCTCGAGTGCGCCAAAGACCAAGCCCCATCGATCGACACGCTTACAGCCAGGGAGCCAGCATGGACTTCGAATACAGCCCGGTGGTGAAGACGCTGCAGGCCAGGCTGCTCGCCTTCATGGACGAGCACGTCTATCCCAATGAAAAGACCTTCATCGAGGAGATTGCCGCCAATCGCCTGGCGGGAAACGCCTGGGTGCCGACCCGCGTCGTCGAGGAGCTGAAGTCGAAGGCTCGCGAGGCCGGCTTGTGGAATCTCTTCCTGCCGCGCAGCACCCGCGCCCCCGAGGGACTTTCGAACCTCGACTACGCGCCGCTCTGCGAAATCATGGGCCGTGTGCCGTTTGCGCCCGAGGTGTTCAACTGTTCCGCACCGGACACCGGCAACATGGAAGTCTTCGAGCGCTACGCCAGCGAGTCGCTGAAGGACCGATGGCTCGAGCCGCTGCTGCGCGGCGAGATACGCTCGGCGTTCCTCATGACCGAGCCCGACGTCGCCTCGTCCGACGCGACCAACATTTCCTGCCGCATCGAGCGCGACGGCGACCACTACGTCATCAACGGTCGCAAGTGGTGGAGTTCCGGAGCGGGCGACCCGCGCTGCGCGGTGTATCTGATCATGGGGCGGAGCAACCCGGAAGCCGCAGTGCACGCCCAGCAAAGCATCATCGTCGTGCCGGCGGACACGCCGGGCATCCGCATCCTGCGTGCCCTGCCGGTGTTCGGTTATGACGACGCACCGCACGGACACATGGAAGTGACTTTGACGGACGTGCGCGTGCCGGCGGGCAACATGCTGCTCGGCGAAGGTCGCGGCTTCGAGATCGCGCAGGGTCGACTCGGCCCGGGCCGCATCCACCATTGCATGCGCTCCATCGGCATCGCCGAGCGTGCGCTCGAACTGATGTGCAAACGCCTCGCCTCCCGCGTCGCTTTCGGCAAGCCGCTCGCGACCCAGGGCGTCTGGCGCGAGCGGATCGCCGAATCGCGCATCCTGATCGAACAGGCGCGGCTGCTGACCCTCAAGGCCGCCTGGATGATGGACGTCGCCGGCAACAAGGTCGCACGCAACGAGATCGCGATGATCAAGGTCGTCGCGCCGAATGTCGCCGGTCGGGTGCTCGACTGGGCGATCCAGGCGCATGGCGCGGCAGGCGTGAGCGACGACTTTCCCCTCGCCTACGCCTATGCGAGCCAGCGCACGCTGCGCTTCGCGGACGGGCCCGATGAAGTCCATCGCGACGCGGTCGCCAAGCTGGAGCTCGCGCGACATGTGGCCAAGGTCCCGCGCTGAAGCCGCAGTTCGCGGCGCGGCTGCGCTGCTTGTAGCGGCCAAGGTACTGGCCGCGGCTGCAATGCTGGCGTTGCCGTCGCAGGCCGCCGCGGCGGCGCGTCCCAATATCGTCCTGATCGTTGCCGATGATCTCGGCTACACCGATCTCGGCTCCTACGGCGGCGAGATCCGCACGCCCAACCTCGATGCACTTGCAGCCGAAGGCACGCGCTTCGCGAGTTTCCATGTTGCCGGCGAATGCTCGCCGACCCGCGCCATGCTGCTCACAGGCCTCAACAGTCATCGCAGCGGTGTGGGAGCGATGCGCGAATCGGTACCTCGCGAGTTCGAGGGCAAGCCCGGCTATCTGACCGTGCTCGATCGCAAGGTGGTGACGCTGAGCAGCCTGCTGCAGCGTGGCGGCTATCGCACCTATGCGGTGGGCAAATGGCACGTCGGCAAGGAGAGCTACAACCTGCCGCCGGCGCGCGGCTTCGACCGTTCGCTGGTGCAGGGCGACAGCGGGTCTGACAACTGGGATCCCGCGCAGCGCTACCTTGCGCTCACCGATCGTGTCTACTGGTTCGAGGACGGTGCACCGGCGCGAATGCCCAAGGAGTACTACTCGACGAGTTTCTTTGTCGACAAGGCCCTCGAGTATCTGCAGCAGGATTGGGCGACACGCAGCAGCACCTCGAGCCTTCGGGACGGACCCCAGCCGTTTTTCCTGTATCTGGCCTTCCAGGCAAACCATATCCCGCTGCAGGCGCCCGCTGCTTTCGTTGCGAAGCAGCAAGGCCGCTACGATGTCGGCTGGGAAGTGATCCGTGCCCGCCGCCATCAGCGGGCAATGGAACTCGGGCTGCTGCCGCCAGACACCGCGCTTGCGCCATGGCCCGGGCTCGCCGACTGGGATGGCCTCGATGCATCCCGGCGCGCCTACGATGCGCGTCGCATGGAAGTCTACGCGGCGATGGCCGAAGCGATGGACGAGCAGATCGGCCGTCTGCGCGCTGCCATCCGCCAGTTGGGCCAAGACGAAAATACGGTGTTTATCTTCCTCTCGGACAACGGCGCGGAACCTTCGGACCCTTACGAATACCTGACCGGAAAACTTTGGCTCGCGACGCAGTACTCCCGCGAGCTCGACACGCTCGGCGCAAAAGGCGCCTACACCACGATCGGTTACAACTGGGCGAGCGCCGCCGTGTCACCACTCGCGACGCACAAGTTCTACGCCGGCGAGGGCGGGTTGCGCGTACCGCTCATCGTGCGCGGCCCCGCGCTGCTGCCGCAGGGCGCATCGGGCGGCAGGATCTTCACCGGGCTAACGCACGTCACCGATATCACGCCGACACTGCTCGACATCGCCGGCATCCCCTACCCTGACGGCCGGATCGGCGCCCAGCCCCTCGCGGGGCGCAGCCTGCTGCCGGTGCTGCGCGGAGTCGCCGACCGCGCGCGGATGCCGACCGATCCCATCGGCTATGAACTCGCGGGCAATGCCGCGCTCTTCGCCGGCGATCTCAAACTGGTACGCAACCAGCCGCCGGTGGGCAATGGCGAATGGCAGCTGTTCAACATCGCGCGCGACCCCGGTGAAACCCGCGACCTTCGCGCCGTGCAGCCGGAGGAGTTCGCGCGTCTGCTCGATGCCTACCGCAGGTTCGAGCGTGACGAGAACGTCCTGCCGTTGCCGGAAGGATACGAGCCGCGTCGACAGGTGACGCTCAACGCGCTGCGTCGCGTCATCCTGCCATCGCTAGCCTGGCCGGGGATCGCCGTGCTGATTGCAGGCCTCGGGGTCTGGATATGGTGGCGCCGACGGCGCGCGCGTCAGGAAACTTCACGAAACTTGTCTTGAACGATCGGATACCGGTCAGGTCGAATCGCCGTGTCAAAGATAGCGCAAGGATTGCCGATGTCCCATTCCGCGATGATCGGACTCGCCCTGGTCTCGATGGCCTTGCCGGTCGCCATCGCCGGCACGACGGCGGACACGGCCGTCGCCCTCGCCGCACCGCCCGTCGCCGCACCGCGCGACGGCGCCAGTCTTGCCGAGGACGAGCCATCTCTCGACGAGATCGTAGTGACCGGCCGTCGCGAACCCGGCGCCGTCATCGGCGACATCGCGCCCGAGACCCAACTGTCGTCAGAAGAGATTCGAGCGCTCGGCGTCAGCTCCGTCACCGAGCTGCTCGCGGCGCTAGGGCCGCAACTCGGCAGCAGCCGTGGCCGGGGTGGCCGACCCGTGGTGCTGCTCAATGGCGTGCGCATCTCGGGTTTCGCCGAAATCCGCGACCTTCCCACCGAGGCGATCCTGCGCACCGACATCCTGCCCGAGGAGGTGGCGTTGAAGTACGGCTATCGGGCAGACCAGCGCGTGGTCAATATCGTCCTGCGCCCGAGGTTTCGGGCCTTCACCGGCGAGATGAGTGCGCGTTCCACCTCGGAGGGCGGACGCGAGAGCGCAGATCTCAACGGCAACTGGCTGAATGTCCGGCGCGACGATCGCTGGCAGGTCGACCTGAAGGCCCGTCGCGATGCCGAATTGCTGGAGAGCGACCGACAGGTCATCGGACCGCTGGGGCTCGCGAATGCCGACGCAAGCTATCGTTCGCTGGTCCCGCAGGTCGACCAGCTGACTGCGAATTTCGTCATGGCGAAGCCGCTCGGCGAGGGCGCGGCGGCGACGCTCAACTTGTCGATCGACGATGCGCGACGACTGTCGCTGCTCGGCCTGCGACCGATTTCGGGCGGCGGCTTGCCGTTGCGTCGCGAGGTCGATGCCCTCGATTCGCACCTCGGAGGCATCGTCCAGGGCTCGCTCTCGGGCTGGCGGTGGTCGGCCACCTTGAACGCGGATCGCAGCGACAGCAGCACCACGACCACGGGCGAGCCGACCCCCGGGCGCTCGCGCAACGATGTGGTCGATGTCGATCTGGTCGCCAGCGGCGCACCGCTCGATCTGCCAGCCGGCGCCATGGCACTTACCGTGAAGACGGCAGTCGGCACTCGCAGCATCGAGAGCCGTTCCCGACGCGGCCTCATGACGTTCGATACCGATCTGTCGCGACAGCAACGCGAGCTGCAATTCAACGTCGATCTGCCGCTCTGGCGTGGCGAGGTGGCGGAGGGGCGAGCGGGATCGCTCGGCGCAAACTTCAACCATGCAGTCGAGGATGTCAGCGGCATCGGCGGGCTGCGTACCACGGGCTATGGTCTGAACGGATCGATCGCGCGCAAGTTCCGGGTCATCGCCTCTGCGACCGACGAACAGGGGCCGCCATCGATGCAGCAACTCGGTGCCGCGGTCATCGCGACGCCGTTCGTGCGCAGTTTCGACTTCGTGCGCGGCGAGACGGTCGAGGTGACGCGGGTCGACGGCGGTAATCCGCTGCTGGCCCCGGATCGCCGCAAGGTGTTCAAGATCGGTATCGGCTCGCGACCGCTCGATGACGTCGACCTCGATCTCAATGCCGACTTCGTGCGGACGCGCGCGCGCGACATCATCACCGCACTGCCACTCGCCACGCCCGATCTCGAGCGCGCGTTCGGCTCCCGCTTCCAGCGCGATGCCGGCGGCCGTCTGCAGTCGATCGATGCCCGCCCCGTGAACCTCTTCGGGCGTGACCGCGACGAGATCCGGCTGACACTGAACCTGAGCCGCCCCTGGGGGCCGCAACCCGAAGCGCCCATGCCGCCGCGACGCAACGAGCGTGGCGGACGCGGCGATACGCCAGGCAACGCAGGCACCCGCCCTAACGCAGGCGCAGGCATGGGCGAGCGCTTCATGGCCTTTGCGCGCCGCGGCAGTCTGCAGTTCTCGCTGGTCTACACCGAGCGCCTCGCCGACGAAGTGACCATCGCTCCGGGTCTGCCCGTGCTCGACCTGCTCGCGGGCGATACGCTGTTCGACACCAACGGCAACCCGCGCCGCGAAGTCGAAGCGCAATTCGGCGGCAACCGCAACGGCTTCGGCGGGCGCCTCGTCGCCCAATGGCGCAGCGGCAGCCGCATCGTCTCGAGCGCTCCCGGAAGCAGCCGCGGCGACCTCGATTTCGATTCGCTTACCACGGTCAACCTGCGACTCTTCGCCGATCTCGGGCTGCTGCCGGTGGCCCGTCAGCATGCATTCCTGCGCGGTACCCGCGTTACCCTGGCCGTTGGCAACGTCTTCAACTCGCGACCCGAGGTACGTGACGCCGCGGGCCTGGTGCCGCTCAACTACCAGCCCGACCTGCTCGACCCGCAGGGCCGCAGCATCCGCCTCGGCTTCCGCAAGGTCTTCCTGCCGAACTTCAGTTCGGCAGGAGGTCGCACCGGCTGAGGCAGGCTGCGATAATGCGGGGGTTTTCCAGCCAAGCAGGCCCGCCATGCTCGAGACCCTGACACGCGTTCCTCCCGACCCGATCCTCGGCGTTTCCGCCGCCTTCCAGAAAGACGACTCCCCGGAAAAAGTCGATCTCGGTGTCGGCGTCTACAAGGACGAGTCCGGCAAGACTCCGGTGCCGCGCGCAGTGAAGCGTGCCGAGCAGGAGATGCTGGCGGCGCAGACCACAAAGACTTACGTCTCGCCCACGGGCAATGCAGGCTTCAATGCGCAGGTCGCCGCGCTGACTCTTGGCAGCGATCTCGCGGGTCGCAAGGGCGATCTCGCACTCGCGCAGGCACCCGGCGGCAGCGGTGCACTGCGGCTCGGCGCCGCGCTGCTCATGGCTGCACGGCCGGGCTCCTCCATCCACGTCAGCGATCCCACCTGGGCCAACCACTTGCCGCTGCTCGGCAATGCCGGCCTGCGGATCGAGACCTATCCCTACTACGACCCGGCGACCAACACGCTGCAGTTCGACCGCATGCTCGGCACCCTCGATGCCCTGCCCGCCGGCTCCATCGTGCTGCTGCACGCCTGCTGCCACAACCCGACGGGACAAGATCTCGACACGTCCCAGTGGGCCGCGGTCGCCGATGTGCTTGCGCGGCGTCGCCTCGTGCCGTTCATGGACATGGCATACCAGGGACTGGGTGAAGATCTCGATCGTGACGCGGCCTCGGTCAGGCTGATCGCCAAGGCCGTACCCGAATTGCTCGTCGCGGTCTCCTGCTCAAAGAACTTCGGCGTCTATCGCGAACGCACCGGGTTGCTGGCGGTGCTTGCCGCCGGCAGCGAACCTGCCTCGATCATCAGCGGCCAGCTCGGGCGGCTCGCGCGCACCCTCTGGTCGATGCCGCCCGACCATGGCGCTGCGCTGGTCGACCGGGTGCTCTCGCAACCGGAGTTGCGCCAGGACTGGATGACCGAACTGCAGCACATGGCGAACCGCATCAACTCGCTGCGCGGGCTGCTCGCGGACCGCCTGAGCACCGCCGCGCAGCATGACTTCGGCTGGATCAAGAAGCAGCGCGGCATGTTCTCGCGACTGCCGCTGTCGGCAGAGCAGGTGACGGCGGCGCGCGAGCAGCACCACATCTACATGGCACCCGATGGCCGCATCAACATCGCCGGCGTGAGTCCCGCCAACGTCGACAAGGTGGCCAACGGCCTCGCTGCGGTACTGCGTTCGTGACCGCGGTCGAATCGGCCGACGCCGCAGGACTCGGCGAAGCCGCGCTGCAGTCCTGGTGGATGCCGTTCACCCACAACAGGCATTTCAAGGCACACCCGCGCCTGATTGCCTCGGGTCAGGGGGCCTACTACACGCTGGTCGACGGCCGCCGCGTGTTCGACGGCCTGTCGGGACTCTGGTGCTGCCCGCTCGGGCATTCGCCGCAGCGCGTCGTCGAGGCCGTGCAGCGGCAAGTGGCCACGCTCGACTTCAGCCCGAGTTTCCAGATGGGCCATCCGGCAGCCTTCGCCCTCGCCGGGCGTATCGCCGCGCTCGCCGGACGGCCGCAGGACAAAGTGTTCTTCGTCAATTCCGGTTCCGAGGCTGTCGACACCGCACTCAAGATCGCCGTGGCCTACCATCGCGCCCGCGGCGAGGCCTCGCGCACCCGAATAATCGGCCGTGAGCGCGCCTATCACGGCGTCGGCATGGGCGGCATCTCGGTCGGCGGCATCCCGGCCAACCGCAAGATGTTCGCACCGCTCATGATTCCCGGTGTCGATCATCTGCCGCACACCTTCGAGCCGTCGCAGATGGGCTATTCGCGAGGCCAGCCCGCGTGGGGCACGCATCTGGCCGATGAACTCGAGCGTATCGTTGCCCTGCACGATGCCAGCAACATCGCCGCGGTGATCATCGAGCCCATGCAGGGTTCGACGGGAGTCATCGTGCCGCCGCGCGGCTACCTGCAGCGTCTGCGCGAGATCTGCACCAAACACGGCATCCTGCTGATCTTCGACGAGGTGATCACCGGCTTCGGTCGTCTGGGCACGCCCTTCGGGGCCGATTTCTTCGACGTCAAGCCCGATCTCATCACCTTCGCCAAAGCCGTCAACAACGCAACCGTACCGCTCGGCGGCGTGCTGGCCTCGGCGGCCATCTACGACGGCTTCATGAGCGGTCCGGAGCATCTGATCGAGTTCTTCCACGGCTACACCTACTCGGCGCATCCGCTGGGCGTCGCCGCCGCGCATGCCACGCTCGACGAGTTCGAGGCCGGCGGGCTGTTCGCGCGTGCCGCCGCACTTGCTCCCGTGCTGGAAGATGCCGTGCATTCGCTGCGCGGCGAGCCACTGGTGGCCGACATCCGCAATCTCGGGCTTGCGGCTGCCGTTGACGTGACCCCGGTACCCGGCAAACCGGCCATGCGTGCCTTCCAGGTGTTCGAGCAGGCGCTGCAGCGGGGCTTGCTGCCGCGCTTCACCGGCGAAACGCTGGCGCTCGCACCGCCCTTCATCTCCAGCGAAGACGAGGTTCGCGGCGCCGTGGAAATCCTGCGCGAGGCTCTGCGCGCCGCAGCCCGGCTCGGCACGTCCTAGCCCGCGAGCAGCACCTTCTCGGCGTGTTCCAGATTTTCGGGGCTGCCGGCGAGGACGATCTCATCGCCCTGCTGCAGCCGCAGGTCGGCGTCCGGGTTGCGCCCGACGATGCCATGTCGCAAGACGCTTTCCACCCGCGCCGTGCAACCGCTCCGCTGCGCCTCTTCGAGCGTGCGTCCGACGGCCCAGGCACCCGGCGGCAGCACCACGGTCTTCAGTTCTTCGATGCTCTCGATGTCGGTCTCGGGCAGCGCACTCTCGCCGCGCAACAGGCCGCGCAGCGACGCGTAGCGGTCGTTGCGGATGTGGGCGATGGTACGCACCACGCGCGACACCGGCTGCTTGAGCAGCAGCAGCGCATGCGAAGCCAGCATCAGGCTGGCCTCGAAGGTCTCAGGTACCACTTCGGTGGCGCCCGCGGCCATCAGTTCATCGAGCCGCGAATCGTCGGCGGTGCGCACCAGTATGGGTACCTCGGCACGCAACGAACGCACCGAACGCACGATGCCTATGGCGATCGCCGGATCGGGGAAGGTGATCACCACCGCGCTCGCACTCGCGAGTCCGACCTGCCGCAGCAGGTCGGTGTCCGAGGCGTCGCCGTAGATCACGGGCAAGCCTGCAGACCGCGCCGCACGCACTCGCGCCAGATCGAGATCCATCGCGATGAACTCGAAGCCGTGCGACTCGAGCACGCGCGCCAGGTTCTGGCCCACCCGGCCGAAGCCGCAGAGGATCACGTGCTCGCGCGCCGCGAGTTCGGCCGTCGCGCGTTCTTCGATGGATGCCTCGGGCACGCTCGGCGGGCCCTGCTCGCGCAGCAGCCAGCGGGCGATGCGCCGGTTCTGCCGCAGCAGCAGCGGCGCCGTGACCATGCTCAGCACGATCGCCACCAGCAGCGGTTGGCTCACTTCGGCATCCACCACGTCGCCCTGCATAAGGATGGTGAGGATCGCGATGCCGAACTCGCCACCCACCGACAACACGACGCCGGTGCGCACTGCCTTGAAGGGCGGCAAGCCGTAGATCCGCGCGACGAAGACCATCAGCGCCAGCTTGAATGCGGTCATCCCCAGCAGGATCAGCGCGATCAGCGGCAGTTCGTCGCGCAGCACACCGAGGTCGAGCATCATGCCGACCGAGATGAAGAACAGTCCGAGCAGGATGTCGCGGAAGGGCCGGATCACCGCCTCGACCTGATGACGGTACTCGGTCTCCGCCAGCATCACGCCGGCGAGGAACGCGCCGGTCGCCATCGACACGCCGGCCGCGTGCGAGATCCACGCCGAGCCGAGCGCGACCAGCAACACAGCGAGAGTGAACAGCTCGCGCAACCGGCTGTGCGCGATCTCCTGCAACAACGGACGCAACGCGTAGCGGCCGAGCACCAGCACCAGACCCACGGCCAGCGTGCCGATACCCACGGCTGTCCCGACCCGCGCCAGCGAAAAGTCCATGCTACCCGCCGCGAGCGCCCCGGCGAGCACGAGGAAAGGCACGAAAGCCAGATCCTGGAACAACAGCACACTGAAGGCCACGCGGCCGTGGGTGCGGTTGATCTCCGACTGGTCGGTGAGCTGCTGCAGGATGATGGCCGTCGAACTGACGGCGATCGCGCCGCCCAGCGCGACGGCGGGCAACGGTGGTACCCCGAGCGCGATGAACACCAGCGACCCTGCGCCGGCGGTGAGTGCCATCTGCGCACTGCCGACGCCGAACACCTCGCGTCGCATCGCCACCATGCGCGGCCAGGAAAACTCGAGACCCAGCGTGAACAGCAGGAAGACCACGCCGAGTTCCGCCAGCAGGCGCGTGGTGGAAGACTCCTCGATGACCCCGAGCGCATGGGGTCCGAAGGCGGTGCCGACGATGAGATAGCCGAGGATCGCCGGCAGACCGACGCGCCGCGCAAGCGCCACCACCAGCACGGCGGCGGCGAGCAACAACAGGATCTGGGCGAGCGGGTCGGCGATCATGACCCGTCCACTCTACGTGAACCTTGGGGTGTCGATCCGGCGAGCCGACTCAGGCAACGCAGGTCACCCCGGTGCCGCCGAGCCCGCAGTAGCCGTTCGGATTCTTGGCGAGGTACTGCTGGTGGTAGTCCTCGGCATAAAAGAATTCGGGTGCGGGACGGATTTCGGTGGTGATGGACCCGAACCCGTTTGCGGCGAGACCCGGCTGGTACCGGTCGCGGCTTGCAGCAGCCTCGGTGAGCTGTGCCTCGTCGGAGCAGTAGATCACGGAGCGGTACTGCGTACCGACGTCGTTCCCCTGCCGCATTCCCTGGGTGGGATCATGGCGTTCCCAGAAAGCACGCAGCAGATCGGCGAAGCTGACCCGGGTCGGATCGAAGATCACTCGCACCACCTCGGAGTGCCCGGTACGACCGCTGCACACTTCTTCGTAGGTGGGATTCGGCGTGTGGCCGCCGGCGTATCCGACCGCGGTCGACAACACTCCGGGAATCTTCCAGAAGAGCCGCTCGGCACCCCAGAAGCAACCCATGCCGAACACCGCCTCGGCGCTGCCGGCGGGGAACGGCGGCTTGAGCGGCGCCCCGTTGACGAAATGACGGTCGGGTACGAGCAGTGGCGTGCTGCGTCCGGGGAGCGCCTCGCTGGCGCTGACGAGTTCGGCTTTGCGACGGAATAGCGACATGCGGGGATTGTGCGGGCCGTACGTGTTCGCTTCAAGCGTCACCGGGCGCTGCAAGCCGTCGCTAACCGCGGCGGGCGGCGCGCGCTGCCGCAGCATCCGTGACGTCGCCCTTCCCGCGTCCGCGAGGCTGCCGTAACCTTCCGATCCATGACAGCCTGCCACGCCCACAACCTCCGTCACCCCGATCAAGGCGCGCCGCAACCCTTCGGGGTGCGCGTTTCGCTGCGTCCCGGCGATCCCTTCCGCAAGCTGCTCGGGGCCGACTGGAACCGTACCCACTGGTTCGACAGCGCCGAAGCCCGCGATGCAGCGCTCGCCGAGATGAGCCGCAAGCACGAGTACTCGCGCCCCGGAGATCGGCCGGCGCTGGTGTTCGAAGCGGTGACGAAACTCGCCTCGCGGCGCTAGAAGGTCCGGCCGAGGAACAGGTAGAACGCGGCGTCGCCGCCCTCGCCGAAGCCCGAGCCGAGGTAGACCGGCCCGAGCAGCGTGTCAAAGCCAAAGAATACGCTGCCCTGCTTCAGGGCCGAACCGAAGCCCATGTCCTTGCGTTCGTTCCACACGTTGCCGGCCTCGAGCGACATGCCGACGTACGCTGGGACGTTGAGGAAGCCCTCGCCGCCGCGACCGATCTGCCGGTAGTACATGAGGCGGGTGATCGCATAGTGACGGCCGGTGATCGAATCGGGCGGCAGCCCCGACAGGTTGAGGAACCCGCCGAGCGGGAACAGCGAGCGGATGCTGCCATTGACGGAATTCACCTGCGTCCCGAACGACGTCCACAGCACCCCGGTGTCGCGTCCGCGCGAACGCGCCAGCAACCAGTCGAAGGTGACGAGATCCGCGCGTCGCTCGGAGCCGAGACTCGGGGACTCGGCGCGCCATTCGGCCGTGAACAACTGCCCGCGACGCGGAAAATTGCGGTTGTCGAGGACATCGTACGAAAAGCGCCCGTAATACTCGCGCAGATCGAAGTCCTCCGCGGCCGGCAACGCCGGATCGCCGATACGCAGGCGCGAGCTGCCCGTGACACGACGCACGCCGGCGCGCAGCTCGCCGCGGTTGGAGAACTCGCGTCCGATGTCGAGCCCGTACTCGGTGGTGCGCAGTCGATACTCGCCGCGGAGTTCTCTGGCTTCGCGCAGCGGCACGTTGCGCAGCTCGAACCGCGCCTCCGGCATGAGGAACCACCGGGCGTCGTCACCGAGAGGCAGATAGAGCTCGGTGGCGATCTTCGGATTGGAGCCGACCTGCAGGTCCCAGACCCATTCCGCCGCCAGCGGGCCGATGTCCGCGAGCACGAAACGCGCCGCGGCGTTGTAGCTCGAGTTACCGCTGAAGTCGTCCTCGAGGTTGAGTCCGAAGCGCATGTAGTTCGGACCCCAGGAATTGCGCCTGGCCTGCAGTTCGATGACGTCACCCTGTGCCTGCGTCCGCAGGCGGTAGTCGACGCTCTCGAAGTTGCCGCGACCGTAGAGCGTCGAAAGTCCCGCATCGAGGCCTGCCGCGCTGCCGGTGTCGGTGATGCCCGCAAGCAGCAGCCGTTCGTAGCGGGCCGAGTCGGCGGCGACGCGTACCTCGGCAGCCTGCGGCGCACCGCCACGCGATGCCGAGCGTGCTGCGACGTAATCGGCATACTCCGTCTCGGGCAGTCGCAGCGCCGCAAGCCGGTCGCCGGCCTCCCGCGCCGCGGCCTCGCCGAGTTGCATCGCCCGCGGGACGATGTCGAAGTCGAAGCTGGAGGCTTCGCCGAGTTGCGGCGAAAGCAGCACATCCGTCGGCTGCAGGCTGCGCAGCTGTTCATCGCTGCCGCGGCGGATGAGGATCGACAGCATCTGGTTCGAGATGGTGGCGACCGAGTCGAGCGTATCGCGCTTGCGCAACGGGAAACCCACGTCCACCACGATCAGGATGTCGACACCCATGCTGCGCGCTGCATCGACGGGCAGGTTGTTGGCCAGACCTCCGTCGACCAGCAGGCGACCGTCGATCTCCACCGGCGCGAACACGCCGGGCGCCGCCAGACTCGCGCGCATTGCAGCCACCAGATCGCCGCGCGCGAGTTCCACCGGCTCACCGGTCTCGAGGTCGGTCGCCATGGCGCGGAACCGCGTCGGCAGAGTGTCGAAATCGTCGAGCCGTGCGACCGGCAGCGTGACGCTGCGCAGCACCTGCGTAAGCCGCTGCCCGGAGATCAATCCCTTGGGCAGCCGAAAACTGCCGGCCTTGAGGCCGAGCGGCAGATTGACGAGGAAATTCTGGTCCTCGCTCTTGCGCCGGAAACTCAGCCGATCACGGGGAGCCGGCTCGCGGAATGCCTGCCGCCACTCGGTCGATTCCATGAGCAACGCGATCTCGCTGGCGGACATGCCGCTTGCATAGAGGCCGCCGACGAGCGCCCCCATGCTGGTACCGGCGATGGCGTCTATGGGGATGCGTTCGGCCTCGAGCATCTTGAGCACGCCGACGTGGGCTGCGCCGCGGGCGCCGCCTCCAGAGAGCACCAGCCCGACGCGGGGCCGCTCGGCAGACGCGGCTACCCCGGCGGCGAGGGCCAGGGCGAGAACGATCAGTATCCTGAGCAAACGCACGACCCGAAGGATAGCAAGCGATAATGCCCGCATGCTCGACCTGACCCTCGGCGCCCTGCTCGCGGTGGCCGCACCACCGCCTGATCCGCCGCTCGAGGACGTGGTGGTCACCGCTCGCCGTCGCGAAGAGCCCCTGACGGACGTCGCCGCGAGCATCACGCGGCTCCTGCCCGGCGCGACCGGACGCATCGATCTCACCCATCCCGCAGAGGCGCTGAACCGCATTCCCGGTGTGGTGCTGCAGCGTGGCAGCGGACAGGAGAGCCTGCTCGCGATCCGCTCCCCCGTGCTCACCGGCGCGGGCGCCTGTGGTGCATTCCTGCTGCTCGAAGATGGCTTCGCGCTGCGGCCCACCGGGTTCTGCAACGTCAATGAACTCTTCGAGAGCAACACCGCGCAGGCCGCGGCCATCGAGGTGCTGCGCGGCCCGGGCGGCGGCGTGCACGGCGCCAATGCGGTGCACGGGATCATCAACGTGCTCACGCCCGCAGCGCGCGAACTCGACGGCTGGCGTCTCGGCGCGACCGGTGGCAGCGACGGTTTCGGGTCGCTCGCCTGGTCGATGGGCAGCGGCGATTTCGCCGCGCAGGGTCTGCTGCGCCACGACGACGGCTTCCGCGCGGATTCGGCCGTGTCCGAGTACAAGCTGAACCTGCTGCAGGACCGTCCGCTGCGCGACGGCGAGTTGCGCTGGCGGGCATCGGCGACCCGGCTCGATCAGGACACCGCCGGATTCATCCGCGGCTTTGCGAGCTACCGCGATCCGCTGCTGCGGCGTTCGAACGCGAATCCGGAGGCGTTCCGCGACGCCGAGAGCCAGCGCCTGTCGGCCACGTGGACCCGCAGGCCGTGCTCGCAGTGCGATGACGAGGCGCGCGGCATCCTGCGCCGTTCTTCCATGACCTTCCTGCAGCACTTCCTGCTCGGCAAGCCGCTCGAGCAGAATGCGCAGCGCAGTGCGGCCTTCGCGCTCTCGCGCACCCGGCCCTTCGCCGCGACCGGCCTGCTCTGGCGAGTCGGACTCGACGTCGAGTGGGCGGACACCTCGCTGCTCGAAGTGCAGAACGGGCCGACGCTCGAGGGCAGTGCTGCCGCGCGCGCGATCCGGCCGGCCGGTCGGCACTACGACTACGAGGTCGGGCTGGCGGCCATTGGTGCCAGCGCCATGCTCGAGCGCCGCGACGAACCATGGCTCTGGCGCGTTTCGCTGCGCGCGGATCGGATCGGGTACCGGTACGACAACCGCATGCGCGATGGCAACACGGCAGAAGATGGCAGCCCCTGCCCCGGTGGCTGCCTCTACAGTCGTCCGGCCGACCGACGCGACGCGTTCAACAAGGTCACGCCGCGGCTGGAGCTGATCCGCCAGCTCGACACCGGCCACAGTCTCTATGCGGTTCTGACGGAAGGCTTCCGACCACCGGAAATCACCGAACTCTACCGTCTGCAGCGCAACCAGAGCGTCGCCGACCTCGACGCCGAAACGATGCGCAGCGCCGAGATCGGCTGGCGCTTCGGCCGGGGGGAGGTGCTGCGCGGCAATCTCGCGCTCTACCGTGCGCGCAAGGCCAACGTGATCCTGCGCGACGCCAACGGCTTCAACGTGATCGGTGGCCGGACCCGACATCAGGGAATCGAGTACGAGCTCGCCTGGCGCCCCGGGGCATCACAGTCCGACAACCGCGTCTGGCAACTGTCGGCGGGAGGCAGCTGGGCCCGACACCGCTACGACTTCTCGCGCGCCATCGACGGCGGCGAGACCATCGTCGCCGGTCGTGACATCGATACCGCGCCGCGCGCCGTGCACCGGGTCGCGCTCACGCTGCAACCGCGACCGGCCTGGTCGATGGAGATCGAGGCGCGATACACCGGCGCTTATTTTGCGGATGCCGCCAACGAGCGCCGGCATCCGGCGCAGACGGTGCTCGCGCTGCGCGGTCGCTGGCAAGCCGGTTCGCGCCTTGCTCTGACGCTCGAAGTGGACAATCTCGCCGACAGCCTGCTCGCCGACCGCGCGGACTTCGCCCAGGGCGACTGGCGCTACTTTCCGGCGCGCCGGCGCAGCGCCTGGCTCGGCGTCGACTGGCGATCACGCTGAGCGCCGCGCGGAATCTGCTGCGTGATGCAGTGGATGTTGCCGCCGCCGAGCAGGATCTCCCGCGCCGGCACGCCGACCACGCGCCGTCGGGGAAACAGCGCCTGGATGAGCCCGAGCACGCGCGTGTCGAGCCGCGGGTCGAGCATCGGTACCACCACCCCGCCGTTGGCGATGTAGAAGTTCACGTAGCTCGCCGCGAGCCGCTCGCCCGCGCGCCGCGGCTTGGTGCCAGGACGCGGCGCGAGTCCGGCTGCCTCGACCGCCGTCATCTGCAGCGGACCCGGCATGGGGATACGGTGGACCTTGAAACGACGACCTCGCGCATCGCGTGCGTCGTGCAGCCGTTCCCAGGCGTCGCGCGAGATGGCGTACTGCGGATCGCGACGGTCGTCGCACCACAGCAAGGCGATCTCGCCGGGCGCGACGAAGCAGGCGAGATTGTCGATGTGGCCGTCGGTTTCGTCGTTGAACACGCCACGCCCGAGCCAGACGATGTGTTCGGCGCCGGTATAGGCCCGCAGCAGCGTCTCGATCTGGCGCCGGCCGAGCTCGGGATTGCGGTTGCGGTTGAGCAGGCATTCCTCGGTCACGAGCAGCGTCCCCTCGCCGTCGGCATGGATCGACCCGCCCTCGCAAACGAGGGGCGCGCGATATCGCCCGAGACCCTCTGCCTCGAGCACGCGGCGCGCGACGAGTTCATCGCGATCCCACGGGAAGTACAGGCCGCCGTCGAGACCACCCCAGGCGTTGAAGTGCCAGTCGACGCCCCGCACTTCGCCCTGCCGGTCGACCACACAGGTCGGACCCACGTCACGCATCCAGGCGTCGTCGCTGTCGAGTCGCAGCAGGCGGATGCGCGGCTCGAGCGCCCGCCGCGCCGCCGTGAAGTGGGCCGCGCCCACCCCGACGGTCAGCGGCTCGAAGCGGGCGATGGCGTGCGCGACTGCCGCGAAGGCGCGCTGCGCTGGCAGCGCCGACTCGCGCCAGTTGTCCGGCCGCGTCGGCCAGAGCATCCAGCAGCCGCGATGCGGCTCGAATTCACCGGGCATGCGGCAGCCGTCCGCGGCCGGCGTGGAAGCGATCGGTTCACTCATGCGGCGATTCTAGCCAAGCCATCCGCCCGGCGGCGGGGCCGACGCGGGGCGCGTGGTAGAATTCGCGCACGCCACGGCGGGGGTTATCGAAAAATCGCCGGGCGTTCCAGAAGGAGTCCAACGAACATGACGACGGCTGCAAAAGTCACCCTGACGCCTCCCGCCGGAGGCGCGAAAATCACCATCCAGGACGGCAAGCTCGCCGTTCCCGACAACCCGATCATTCCCTACATCGAGGGCGATGGCACGGGTCCGGACATCTGGCGCGCCAGCGTGCGCGTGATCGACGCCGCCGTGGCCAAGGCCTATGGCGGAAAGCGCCAGATCCACTGGATGGAAGTCTACGCCGGCGAGAAGTCGAACAAGCTCTTCAACACCTGGCTGCCGGATGAAACCGTCGCCGCCTGCCGCGAGTTCCTCGTCTCGATCAAGGGTCCGCTGACCACCCCGGTGGGCGGCGGCATCCGCTCGCTCAACGTCGCGCTGCGGCAGCTGCTCGACCTCTACGTCTGCCTGCGCCCGGTGCGCTGGTTCAAGGGCGTGCCCTCGCCTGTCAAGGCACCCGAGAAGGTCGACATGGTGATCTTCCGCGAGAACACCGAGGACATCTACGCCGGCATCGAGTTCGAACTCGGCACCGACGAGAACAAGAAATTCAAGGAACTCTTCAAGGCGAACTTCCCCAAGGCGTACGCCAAGATCCGCTTCCCGGAAACCTCGGGCATAGGCATCAAGCCGGTGTCGCTCGAGGGCACCGAGCGGCTGTTCCGCGCGGCGGTCGAGTACGCCGTCATCAACAAGCGCAAGAGCGTGACGATCGTCCACAAGGGCAATATCCAGAAGTTCACCGAGGGCGCCTTCCGCAACTGGTCGTACGCGCTCGCCGAGCGCGAGTTCCCGAACCAGACCTACGGCTGGGAACAGTGGGAACGCACCAAGGCCGAAAAAGGCGAGAAGGCCGCGAACGCCGAGATGGACGAGGCCAGGAAAGCCGGCAAGGTCATCATCAAGGACGCGATCGCCGACATCACGCTGCAGCAGGTGCTGACGCGTCCCGACGAGTTCGACGTGCTCGCCACCTGCAACCTCAACGGCGACTATCTCTCGGACGCGCTGGCGGCACAGGTCGGCGGCATCGGCATCGCGCCGGGCGCCAACATCAACTACGTCACGGGCCATGCCGTGTTCGAGGCCACGCACGGCACCGCGCCGAAGTACGCCAACCTCGACAAGGTCAACCCCGGTTCTGTGCTGCTCTCCGGCGAGATGATGCTGCGCTACATGGGCTGGACCGAGGCCGCCGATGCGATCATCACCGCGATGGATCGCACCATCGGCCAGAAGACCGTGACCTATGACTTCGCGCGTCTGATGGACGGGGCCCGCGAGGTCAAGTGCAGCGAGTTCGGCGACGCCCTGATCGCCAACCTCTAAGCGCATGACGGCGACCGCCGGGTCTCTGATCGACCAAGGAGCCCGGCGGATCGCCGCGGCGTTCGCCGCCTACAACGGCGAATTCCGCGACATCACGCGCCGCGCGCCACTGCGTTTCGAGGCGCGCGACTGGCACGGCAGCCAACAAGATGCCGTCGAACGCATCGAACTCTACGACGGCTGGGTCAACCGCACCGTCGCGCAGATGCGCCAGACGCTCGGTGAGCAGACACTCGATCGTGCGCTATGGTCGCAGATGCGCCAGCGCTTCCACGGCCGTACCTCGGGCCTGCCGGATGCGGCTTTTGCCCGTACCTTCTTCAGTTCGGTGTCGCGCCGGGTGTTCGGCACGGTAGGGGTCGACCCCGAGATCGAATTCGTCGGCGGCGATCTCGATCCGCTCGAGGGTGCCGGGGACCATGCCGAGACGCAGGTGTACACCAACCGCGGCAGCGTCGAACTCGTGGTGGAAGATCTGCTGGGCGATCTGAAGCTGCGCGCGCCGTGGATCGCCTTCGACAAGAGCGTGCACAACGTTGCCGGCGAGATCACCCGGCAACTGCGTGCGGCCTTGCCTGCCGGAGTCGATATCGATGGCGTGCTGCATCACGTCGAGATTTTGCGACCCCTGTTCTTCCAGAGCACGCGCGCCTACGTCGTAGGCCAGGTGGTGTCGGCGGGTGCCCGCCTGCCCCTGCTGCTCGCGCTGCAGAACACCGAGCGCGGACTGTTCGTCGATACGGTCATGCTCGACGAAGACGAACTCAGCATCGTCTTTGGCTTCACGCGCTCCTACTTCCACGTCGACCTCGAGCGCGTGGCCGAGGCCGTGGTGTTCCTGCGTCAACTGCTGCCGCGCAAGCCGCTGTCGGAGCTCTTCACCGTGCTCGGTCGCGCCCGCCAGGGCAAGGCCGAGCGCCACCTCGAAATCGTCCGCCACCTGCAGCAGTCGTCGGATCTGTTCACCCACGCCCCGGGGGAACGCGGCCTGGTGATGATCTGCTTCACGCTGCCCTCGCTGGACGTGGTGTTCAAGCTGATTCGCGACCGTTTCCCGCCGGTGAAGACGGTGCTGCGCCAGGACGTCATCGACAAGTACAAGTTCGTGTTCCGGCATGATCGGGCCGGTCGTCTGGTCGACGCCCAGGAATTCAAGCGGGTAAGGCTGCCGCGGGCCCGTTTCACGCCGGAACTCATCGAGGAACTGTTGAGCGAGACCGCCGAGACCGTGCACGTTGAGGGCGACGATGTGGTCTTCGACCACATGTACATGGAACGGCGCATGGTACCGCTGAACCTCTACCTGCGTGACGCGCCGCCCGCAGCTGCCGATCAGGCCGTGGTCGACTATGGGCAGGCGATTCGCGACCTCGCGCTGTCCAACATATTCGCCGGCGACCTGCTGCTGAAGAACTTCGGCGTCACCCGCCATGGCCGGGTGATCTTCTACGACTACGACGAACTCTGCCAGGTGACCGACTGCCGCTTCCGCGACGTGCCCGAGGCCAGCAACGACGAAGACGACATGCGCGGCGAGACCTGGTACTACGTCGCCGACAACGACGTTTTCCCCGAGACTTTCCTCAATTTCCTGGCCTTCACCGACCCCCAGCGCGAGCTCTTCGTGCGCACCCACGGCGATCTGCTGCAGGCTGACTTCTGGCGCGGCATCCAGCAGCGGGTGCGCGCCGGTGCAATCCTCGAAGTGCTGCCCTACAGGCCGCGACGAGCCATCAGTTCGCTGACCGAGGCGCCCTGACGCACCGCTGCGCGTACCGTCCTGCCCACGGCTGAGCTAGGATGGCGGCATGAGCCAGAGAACACCCGGCGACGTCATCGTCCGGCCACGTGATATCCGCTTCGACACCGAGGGCGCACGCGGGCAGCACTGGTTCGGCGGCGACCCGGTGGGTACAGCCGTCATGAACGCCCTGTCGCTGACCTTCCCGGATGGCGAAAAGCTGTTCATGGACGCAGTCCGGCATTTCCGCAGCCGGGTCTCGGGCAAGCTGGCCGACGACGTCCGCCAGTTCCTCGCGCAGGAAGCCATGCATTCGCGTGAGCATCATGCCCTGAACGCCCACATCGACCCGACGAAATATCCGGTGGCCGAGGTGCTGGCACGGGTGCGCGAGCGCATCGCTTTCACCCGCTCGAGAGGACCGTACGCGATGCTGCTCTCGACCATCGCCCTCGAGCACTTCACCTCGATGATGGCCGACATGCACATGCAGCATCGGGGCCTGTTCGCTGGCGCCGACCCGCAGATCGCCCGTCTCTGGCGCTGGCATGCACTCGAAGAAACGGAACACAAGGCGGTCGCCTACGATGTCTTCCTGGAGGTGACGAGGCACTGGTCGCCGTTCAAGCGCTACCAGTTGCGCTGCTGGTCGATGGCGTACATCACCTGGCACTTCACCCGCAACATCGCGAGCCACGCAGCCCACCTTCTCGAGGCCGACGGCTACTCGCCGGCGGCGGCACGCAAGGCCGTCAGCCGGTTCCTCTGGCGTGATCCGGGCCTGTTCCGCCGCGGTTGGCGCAGTTACTTCGCCTGGTACCGTCCAGGGTTCCACCCCTGGGATCACGACAACCGTGCGGCGCTCGCCGAATGGCGCTCGGAGTTCGACTCGCCCTGAGCGCGCTCGGGCGCGCAGCGCGTCGCCAAAGAATTCAGCGGACTGCTATCTCGAGCGCGTTGTCGAGATCCGCCTCGAGATCCGCGACGTCTTCGAGACCGATCGACAGGCGGATCGTGCCGGGTCCGATATCCGCCGCCACGAGTTGCTCGGCAGAAAGATCCTTCGGCTGCATCATCTGCGGCGCCACCACCAGCGACTCGGTCGAGCCGAAACTCGGCGTGCGCGCAAACAGGGTCAGGGCTTCGGCAAACCGCCGTCCCGCCTCGTACCCGGCAACGAGATCGAAGCAGATCACCGAACCGAACTCGCGCATCTGCCGTCTGGCCAGCGTCGCCTTCGGATTCGATTCCAGGCCCGGGTAACGCACCTTCGCGCACCCCGGGTGCCGCTCAAGGAACTGCGCAATGGCGAGCGCCCTTGCCGATTGTTCGCGGTAGCGCAGGAAGTAGGTCTTCATGCCACGCACCATCAACGATGCCGAAAGCGCATCGAGATGCGCACCCAGCAGGCGGAAGTCGGCACGCACCGGTTCGAGTACCGCGAGGTCGCCGATCACCGCCCCGCCCATCACATCTCCTGCACCGGTGGTGAACTTCGTCAGGCTGTGGACGAACAGATCTACCGGGAACTCGCCGTGCTGGTGGAAACCGGCAGCCGTGTTGTCGAGCACGGTCAACGCGCCGTGGGCGCGGGCGAGCCCCGTGATGGCGGCGATGTCGGCGATCTTGTTGACCGGATTGGTCGGACTTTCGAAGAAGACCAGCCGGGTCGGTCGCGACCGCAATTCGCGCTCCAGTCCCTCGAGATCGTCGATCGAGAGCATGGTGTGCGTGACGCCGAAACGCGCGAGCATCTTGCGGATGATCTGCCGCGTCGGTCCGTAGCCCTCGACGAAGAACACCACGTGATCCCCGGCCTTGGTGAGCCCGAGCAGGGTCTGCGCCACGGCGTTGACACCGGACGCACTCGCCACGCATTCCTCGCGGCCCTGCAGCTGCGCGAGCAGCAACTCGAGTTGTCGTACCGTCGGGTTGCTCACGCGCGAGTAGAAGAAGCCGGGACGTTCGCCGCGGAGGATGCGCAGGCTGTCGTCGACGGTGCCGGCTTCCCACTTGACGTTCTGGTAGATCGGCAGATTGAGCGGATGGTTATCCGCCGGCAAATCGACTGCTGGGGGGTGGTTGACCCGGGTTTCGTCTTTCATTCTTCGTGGGCAGCCCGGGATCAGTTGCCGTCGAGTCGGGCCATCTGCTCCTCGCGCAGGCGACGCTTCTCCTCACGCTTCATGTAGAGCGTGGAAAGCACCACCCCGGTGGCGACGATCAGCACCATGATCGTGGCGAGAGCGTTGATGTCGGGACTGACGCCGCGCCGGACCCGCGAGAAGATTTCCATTGGCAGGGTCGAGGACCCGGGGCCCGACACGAACTGCGAGATGACCACATCGTCCCAGGACAGCGTGAAGGCAAGCAGCCAGCCCGAGAGCAGCGCCGGCATGATCAGCGGCAGCGTGATGCGGAAGAACACTGTAGCGGGGCGGGCGCCGAGGTCGAGGGCAGCCTCCTCGAGTGCGTCGTCGAAGCCGGCAAGGCGCGACTGCACCACTACGGTGACGTAGGCCATCGCGAACGTAATGTGCGCGATGGTGATGGTCATGATTCCCCTGCCCTCCGGCCAGCCGGTCAGCTGCTCGAGCGACACGAACAGCAGAAGCATGGCGATGCCGGTGATGACTTCCGGCATCACGAGCGGAGCGGTGGTCATCGCCGACAGGAAAGCCCGGCCGCGGAAGGGTCCGAAGCGAGTCAACACGAGTCCCGCGAGCGTGCCGAGGATGACCGCACCAGTGGCCGTCATGGCCGCCACCTGCACGCTGACCCAGGCGGCACCGAGCAGTTGCTGGTTCTCGAACAGGCGCACGTACCAGCGCAGGGTCGGCGAATTCACCGAGTCCCACACCGTGACCAGCCGCGAATTGTTGAACGAGAACACCATCATCGAGAGGATGGGCACGTAAAGGAACGCGAGGCCCAGCCCGAGCATCCCGTTGCGGAACCAGCCGCGCTTGTTCATGAGGGGTCGCTCACCGCTTTGCCGCGTCGAGTTCGCGCTGCTGATAGCGCTGGAACAGGAGGATGGGCAGCAGCAGCATGATCAGCAGTACGATCGCCACGGCACTTGCCACCGGCCAGTTGCGCGCACCGAAGAACTGCGCCGACAACACGGTGCCGATCATGAGCTGGTCGGTCCTGCCGAGCAGCGATGGAATCACGTACTCGCCGACCGCCGGAATGAACACCAGCAGGCAGCCGGCGACGATGCCGGGCATCGAGAGCGGCAACGTCACGCGGAAGAAAGCTTTTGCTGGCGAGGCACCTAGGTCGGCGGCCGCCTCGAGCAGGGTGAGGTCATGTTTCTCGAGATTGGAGAACAGCGGCAGGATCATGAACGGCAGATAGGAGTAGACGATGCCGATGTACACCGCAAAATCGGTGTACAGCAGCGTCAACGGTTCGTCGATGACCCCGAGCGCCAGCAACGTGTTGTTGATCACGCCGTTGGTCTTGAGCAGGCCGATCCACGCATAAACCCGCAACAGGAAAGAGGTCCAGAACGGCAGGATGATCAGCATCAGGAACAGGTTGCGGGTGGTGGGCGGACAGCGCGCGATGGCGTAGGCCATCGGATAGCCAAGCAGCAGGCAGAAGAACGTCGAGATCGCCGCCACCTTGATCGAGTAGAGGAAGGTACCGAGATAGAGCGGGTCGCGAAACAGCACCTCGTAATTGGAGAGGTTCAGGGTCGCGACGAACCGCTGCGTCTCCTCCACCCAGGAAAACAGCGGGGCATAGCCCGGCTGGATCGGCTGCATCCAGGAGAACGAGATCTTGAATACGATCAGGAACGGGATCGTGAAGAAGAGCAGCAGCCAGAAATAGGGGACGCCGATGACGAGGCGCTTGCCGAGCAGCGATCGCAGCGCCTCGAGTGCCCTGTTCACGGCATCAGACCGTCAGCACCACGGGACTGGAAGGATGCCATCCGAGGTAGACGACCTCATCCCAGACGATGCGTTCATCGGCGTGCCGCTCGCTGTTGGGGATGGTCACGCGTACCAGTCGGCCGGAGTCGAGCCGCACCAGATACACCGACATGTCGCCCAGGTAGGCGATTTCCTTGACCGTGCCGCGCGCGCGGTTCTCGACGCCCGCCGGCTCCGCGCGCGTGAGTTCGATCTTCTCCGGACGGATCGCCACGGCGACCTTGGCATCCGGCGCAGCGCTGATCCCGTGGTTCACGAATACGGTGGCCTCGAGCTCCGGGCAGCGGATGCGCACGTGCCCCGGCTCGTCCTCGACCAGTTGGCCCTCGAACATGTTCACCGACCCGATGAAGTCGGCCACGAAGCGCGAACTCGGGAACTCGTAGATGTCGGTGGGGGTCCCCACCTGCACGATCTGCCCCTTGTTCATGACGCCGATGCGCGAGGCGAGGGTCATGGCCTCTTCCTGATCGTGGGTGACCACGACGAAGGTGACACCGAGTTGCTCCTGCAGGTTGATGAGCTCGAACTGCGTGTGCTCGCGCAACTTCTTGTCGAGCGCACCGAGGGGTTCGTCGAGCAGCAGCAGCTTAGGTCGCTTGACGAGCGCCCGCGCCAGCGCCACCCGTTGCCGCTGGCCTCCGGACAACTGGTGCGGCTTGCGCCTCGCGAACTCGCCGAGCTTGACGATGTCGAGCATCTCGCCGACCCGTCGCTCGATCTCGGACTTGCCCAGCCCCTCCTGTTCCAGACCAAAGGCGACGTTCTTGGCGACCGTCATGTGCGGGAACAGCGCGTAGGACTGGAACATCATGTTGACCGGCCGCTCGTAGGGCGGGATGCCCGCCATGTCCTGACCATCGATCAGGATGCGACCGGAGCTGGGCGCCTCGAACCCCGCCAGCATGCGCAGCAGCGTGGTCTTGCCGCAGCCGGAGCCGCCGAGCAGACAGAAGATCTCGCCCTTGAAGATGCTGAGCGACACGCCGTCGACCGCGACGAAGTCGCCGAACCGCTTGGTGACGCCCTCGATGCGGACGTACTCCTGCCCGCGGTCGACCGTTTTCTGCGACACGCTCCGCCCCCTCCTGGATGCTGCGGCCGCGCGAAGCCGGGGCTTCGCGCGGCCTGCGGGTTACTGGGCTGCCTTGAAGCGTGTCCAAGTCGCCGTGAGCAACTGCGTGAACGCATCGCTCTCGGCGAGATCGACCTGCAGGCGCGTCTTGACCTCTTCAGGTGGATAGATGGCGGCGTTGCCGAGGATTTCCGGGTTCACCAGTTTCTGCGCGGGCAGGTTGAAGCTCGCGTAGTTGACGTAGTTGGTGTTCTTTGCCGCAACCTCGGGGCGCATCAGGTAGTTGATGAATGCGTGGGCGTTGTCGACATTCTTGGCATCCTTGGGGATGGCCAGCATGTCGAAGAACATGGTCGTGCCTTCACGCGGAATCTTGAAGTCGATCTTGATGCCATTGGCCGCCTCGGCCGCGCGATCGCGCGCCTGGAAGACATCGCCGGACCATGCCATGGTGAGGCAGATTTCGCCGTTCGCGAGGTCATCGATGAACTTGGACGAGTGCACGTACTTGATGAAGGGACGTACCGACATCAGCACCTTTTCCGCTGCCGCCAGATCCTCTGGACTCTCGCTGTTCGGGTCCTTGCCAAGATAGATGAGCACGGTGCCCAGCACCTCGGTCGGGGAATCGAGGACAGCGACGCCGCAATCCTTGAACTTCGAGACGACGTTCGGATCGTAGAACATCGCGAAACTGTCGAGCGGCGCATCCTTCATGCGCTCGGCGATCTTGTCGACGTTGAAGCCCAGGCCAGTGGTGCCCCACAGATAGTTGACCGAGTGCGCGTTGTCGGGATCGTGACGAGCGACCTTCGCCATCAGCGCCGGGTCCATGTTCACGAGATTCGGCAGCTTGGTCTTGTCGAGCGTCTGGAAGATGCCCGCCTTGATCTGGCGCTCGAGGAAATTGGCCGAGGGTACGACGATGTCGTAGCCCGTGCTGCCCGCGAGCAGCTTGGTCTCGAGCACCTCGTTGGAGTCGAACACATCGTAGGTCACCTTGATGCCGGTTTCCTTCTGGAAGTCGGCGAGAACCGACTCGTCGATGTAGTCGGACCAGTTGTAGACGTTGAGCACCTTGGCTTCGGTGGCCTCTTCCTTGTTGCCACCACAGGCAGCGAGCAGGATCGCGGCCGACAACGCGGCGATGACCGGACGAACAGCGTGTTTCATTGGTTAACGGGCTCCGGAAATGCCGCGACCTGCGGCGACGAAGCCCCTTTTATAACGCAGGGCACCACCCGGCGAAAGACTCGTCTCGGCCGGCCCGGCCGCACCGGGAGCCCGTTCAGGCCGCCAGCCAGCCGTCGCGCTTCAGTTCAGCCTGCAGTTCGTCGAGCGTAAGCGCCGCCTTGGCGACGAGTTCGTCGATTTCGCCGCGGGTGATGACGAGCGGCGGCGCCACGATGAGGGTGTCCCAGACGGCACGCATCACAAGGCCGTTGCGGATCGAGATGTCACGACCCCGGGTCCCGACCGTGCCGCGCTCGGGGAAGAACTCGCGCGAGGGTTTGCGGGGTACGAGTTCGAGGGCGCCGAACAGGCCGAGCGAGCGGGCCTCTCCGACGAGCGGATGTGCCGCCAGTTCCTGCCAGCGTGTCGCCCAGTAGGGCGCAAGGTCGTCGCGGACCCGCTCGACGATGCGCTCGCGCTGCATGATCTCGAGATTGGCGAGCGCCACCGCCGCCGCCACCGGGTGCCCCGAGTAGGTGTAGCCGTGGGCGAACTCCCCGCCCTGCCCGATCAGCACGTCGGCAACGCGCTCGCCCACCATCAGGGCGCCGAGCGGCTGGTAGCCCGAGGTGATGGCCTTGGCCAGGGTGAGGAAGTCGGGACGCGTCCCGTAATGTTCGCAGCCGAACCAGTGTCCGGTGCGCCCGAAACCGCAGATCACCTCGTCCGAGCCGAACAGGATGCCGTAGCGGTCGATGATCCGCTGGATCTCGGGCCAGTAGGTCTCGGGCGGAATGATGACCCCGCCGGCACCCTGCACCGGCTCGCCGACGAACGCCGCAACGCGCTCCGGCCCGATCTCGAGGATCTTTGCCTCGAGTTCGCGGGCGGCACGCAGACCGAATTCGGCGGGTTCCAGGTCGCCACCGCACTCGAACCAGTAGGGCTGCCCGATGTGCACGATGCCGGGAATCGGCAACCCGCCCTGCGCGTGCATCGCCTTCATGCCGCCGAGTGAGGCGCCGGCCATGGTGCTGCCGTGATAACCGTTCCAGCGGCTGATGATGACCTGCCGCGTCGGCTCGCCGCGCAGTTCCCAATAGCGGCGCACCAGGCGCACGAAGGTGTCGTTGGCCTCGCTGCCGGAGCCGGTGAAGAACGCATGCTTGAACTGCGGCGGCGTGAGCTCGGCGAGGCGCGCGGCCAGCTCGATCGCCGGCGGATTGGCGCACTGGAAGAAGCTGTTGTAGTACGGCAGCTCGCGCATCTGCCGTGCCGCCGCCTCCACCAGTTCCTCGCGTCCGTAGCCGAGCGCCACGCACCAGAGGCCCGACATGCCGTCGAGAATGCGATGCCCCTCGCTGTCGTGCAGGTACACGCCCTCGGCACGGGTGATCACCCGCGTGCCGCGCGCGGCAAGCGCCCGCGAGTCGGTGAACGGGTGCAGATAGTGGGCGGCGTCGAGCGCCTGCCACTGCGCGGTGCTTCGCGGGGGGACAGTCATCCGGCGATCTTAAACCCGACCCTCAGACATTGAGCAGCAGATGCTCGCGTTCCCACGAACTGATCACCTGCAGGAACACCTCGTACTCGGCCTCCTTCACCAGGGTGAACGCCGACACGAAACTTTCACCCAGGATGTCGATCAGCGGCTCGCATTCGCGCAGCAGGCGGATCGCCTCGTCGAGGCTGCGCGGCAGCGAGAACGGCAGGTCGTGGGCACTGCCCGAGATCGGCTCGGTGGGCGAGAGCCCCTGCACCATGCCGAGGTAGCCGCAGGCGAGCGAGGCAGCGCTCGCGAGGTAGGGGTTGGCGTCGGCGCCGGAGAGCCGGTTCTCGACGCGCCGCGACTGCGGATCCGAGCCCGGCACCCGCAGCCCGGCAGTGCGGTTGTCGTAACCCCACTGCACGTTGATGGGCGCCACCTGGAAGCGCGTGATCCGCCGGTAGGAGTTGACGTTGGGAGCGAGCAGCGACATTGCCGCAGGCAGATACCGCTGCAGCCCGGCGATGTGGGAAAAGAACAGCTGCGTCGGCGTACCGTCGGCGTTGGAGAACACGTTCTTGCCGGTCTTGCGGTCGACGATGCTCTGGTGGATATGCATGGCGCTGCCGGGCTCCTTGGCATGCGGCTTGGCCATGAACGTCGCGTACATCTTGTGGCGCAGCGCCGCTTCGCGCGCCGTGCGCTTGAACATGAACGCCTGATCGGCGAGATCGAGCGCGTTGCCGTGCAGCAGGTTGATCTCCATCTGCGCCGGCCCGTCCTCGTGGATCAGCGTGTCGATCGCGATGTCCTGGTCTTCGCAGAACTGGTAGACGTCGTCGAACAGCGGATCGAATTCATTGACGGCGGCGATGCTGTAGGACTGCCGGCC
>JBIKVA010000047.1:0-13131 GCA_044357085.1 Steroidobacteraceae bacterium
ACAGAAACTGCACCCTCAAGACTCTGGAAGAACTCAGGCGAAGGGACGAAGTTGGGATCGCGGTTGATATCGGCGACCAGATGCCCGATTGTGACCAGAGCTGTTCGCGGATGAGTATCACCGAATCGGGCGGTCGCTTGTCGCTCCGCGTCAAGCAGGTGCTTGACAGCCGCGTCGGTACGGCCAGCACTATCGAGTGCCGACCCGAGTATCCAATTCCTGTAGAAGCCCCAATCTCCGGGATCGTTGGCACGGTTGTCAGACAATCGAGTCCACTCGAGACGATCGAATATCCGTATCGCGTCACTCGGCTTGCCCCAGCGTATGAAAAGTTCGGCCTCAAGCAGTCCGATTGACCTACGCTGATTTTCTCCTGATTGCCTCGCGATCAGGCGCGAAAGGACCGTCGCGGCATCACGGTAACGGCGCCTTGAGATATCAAGGCGCGCCTCGGTAAGACTCCATTCCAGATCCAACGCCGATCCGGAGGCAGCCGTGGGTATAGCACCACCCTGCTTAAGGCCCAGCATGAAGCGCTCGGCGGTTTCGATCTCTCCCATTCTCAGCGTCCAATTCAGCCAGTAGAGGTACAGAGGCTGCTGCGAGGCTGCCGTCATACCGAAAAGCGCGATGGAATCAACGAGCAATACGCCGATGTCATCCCAACCTTCCTTGTACTCCCCCATTTCGAAAAGCAGCGCAGCCAGCTCGAATGACCTGCGAAGCTTCTCGCCGGCATCCATATCCTTCGAGCGGAGAGCATCGATTGCCGTTCGATAGGTCTGCACTGCTTCCTGACGCTGCCCTGATTTCCAGTGGACGAGCATTGCGCCATACAACGAACTGACTTCGCGTGACGGATTTCTTGTCTTTTCTGCTTCTCGTCTGGCGAGAAAAAACTCCCGCAGAGCACTCTGGTTTTCACCGTGGGAGAGCCTGCTAAATCCGCGGACCCAGTGCAGGTCAGACCTGTCGTTGGTGGGCAATTCGCTCTCCACGCCTGATGCGAGAATCTCATCGAGGATCTTGTCCACTCGACGAGCTTCTCCGGCGCGCGTTGCGACCTGCGCTTCGTCGATAAGCGCTCTGGCAAGCAGAATTGGATCGCCGGATTTTCGCAGCATCGCAGAGCGCTGTGCCGCAAGCTCCGCCATTTTTTCGAAATTCCCGAGCTGCGCCCACGCATTCGCCATCACTCGTAATACCTCGGATGAGGTTTCGGGTTCGCGCGATAGCCTCGTCGGCAAAGACGTCTCGCCGGCGATCAATAAGTCCCGCGCGGTCAGTTCCCTCCCCCCATGCAATTCGGGGTTTGCGTTTTCGAAGAGGCCCAGAAGGAAGTCCCGGGTGGCGGCTGCGCGCTGTGACTCGAGGCGGGCCTCGCGGGCCTGCATCAGCGCAATGAGCGCCGCGACGATCACGGCACATGCGGCTGCGCTGCCGAACGCGACGCTCCAGGCGTTGCGGACGACGAACTTCCGCAGCGCCAGGAGGCGCGACGGCCGTTTGGCCCGCACCGGATGACCGTCGAGCCAGCGGGTGAGGTCGGCGCGCAGCGCTTCGGCGGAGGGGTAACGCTCGATCGGGTTTCGAGCCAACGCCTTGAGCAGGACGGCATCCAGTTCACCGCGCAGGCTGCGCGCGAGACGCGCGGGCGTGCTCTGGCGCCGGTTGGCGGTCGTTGCATCGAGTGCGGCACGGCTCGGAAGCCGCAGGTGGCCCTCGACGATGGCGATCTCGAGTTCGGCCCGCGAGCCATTGGCAGTGACGTAGGGCGTGGCGCCGACCAGCAGTTCGTAGAGCATGACACCGAGCGAGTAGACGTCGGACGCCAGCGACAGACGCAGTTGCTGCACCTGTTCGGGGCTGGCGTAGCGGGGTGTCATCGCCCGGGACAGCGAGCGGGAATGCGCATCGGCAGGCGTGGGCGAACTGTCGTCATCGAGCAGCTTGGCGATACCGAAGTCGAGCAGACGGACCTCGCCACGCTGGTCGACGAGGACGTTGGCAGGCTTGAGGTCGCGGTGCAGCACCAGATTGATGTGCGCGTGCTGCACGGCCTCCAGAACCTGGAGAAACAGGCGGATGCGCTGCGCCATGCCGTGCCTTTGCTCGTCGCAATGGTGGTCGATGCGTTCGCCCTCGACGTATTCGAGGGCGAGAAAGGGGCGGCCGAGCTGATCGACCCCGGCGTCGTAGAGCCTCGCGATACGGGAGTGCTCGAGCGAGCCGAGGATGTCGCGCTCGCGCGCCATGCGGCTCGCAAGGTCGCGGGCCCAGACCATGCGAGGGAGCTTCAGGGCTACTTTGCGCTTGATCGAGCCGTCTGCACGCTCGGCGAGCCAGACCGAACCCATGCCGCCATCGCCGATCTGCTGCAGGAGCCGGTACGGACCGACGAGGTCGCCGATGAGGACGGAGGCTGGCGGGGTCAGTCCTTCGGTGCCATGGCCGAAGCCGTCGATGAAAGGCCGTGAGTCGAGCCCCTCGTGTACCTCGAGCAGGCGCCGCAGCGGCTCACGGAGCGGCTCGTGGATGGAGGGGAGGGATTCGAGCCACGCAGTGCGCGCCAGCGGCGGCAGTTCGAGCGCCTCTTCGAGGAGCCCCTGCAAAGCGGACCAATCGGCGGAGTCTCTGGGCTGCTGGCTCAAGGGCGTGCGCGGGGTATTGACGAGCAGGCTCGAGAAAACCGCTGAATATTCACACCAATCGGCCGAGGAGTCACCTCATGAAAACGGGAACTTCGGCCAGTTTCAGGTCTGGACACCGGGGGCGCCGGCGATCAGTCGCCGAACGCCGTCCTCGATCTGCGCCATCATAAGTTCGAAACCGTCCGCTTCGCCGTAGTACGGATCGGGTACCTCCCGATCACCGAGGAACAGCCGGATCGGCGTATCAACCCCGGCCGGACGTCGCGCCTCGAGCTGCGCGGCGTTGTCGCGGTCCATCGCGAGGATCACGTCGAAGTCCCGGTAATCGTCGTCGGTGATCTGCCGGCAACGAAAGGCGGCGAGGTCATACCCCCGCGCGGCACAGGCCTCGATGGAGCGCGGGTCTGCGGTGTCGCCCACGTGTTTATCCTTGAGCCCGGCCGAACCGAACTGCCAACCGCGTGCGCCGATCCGTCCGGCGAGGGTCCGCGCAACGATCTCCGCCGCGGGCGATCGGCAATAGTTCCCGGCATCGACGAACAAGACCTTCACTTTGCACCTCCTTGTTCACAATCGGCGACCGCAGCATCGACACGCTGCAACCAGTCCCCGGGATATTTCTTACGGTACCACTCGCGCAGCGGCGCTGTGGCGGCCCTGAACTGCAGACGCTGCGCCGACGTTACGTAGTCAACCGTTCCGCCTTCGGCCATGAATCGCGTGAGTGCCGGCGCTTCGCGCTCCTTGGCGGCGCGGCGTGTGGCCGTCGCGAGTTCGCGGAACGCCACCGCGACTGCGGCTTGAACGTCGGCGGGCAGGCGATCCCAGGCCTTGGCGGAGTACCACCAGATCGCCGCCATGTAGCTGTGTCGATCGATGAACACGTGACGGATGTGATCGTCGAACTTCATCCCCATCACGTCCTGGATGCTGTTCTTCGTGCCAGAGAGCATTCCGGCCCCGAGCGCGGTGTAGATCTCCGAGAATGGCAGTGCCATCGGACTTGCTCCGAGCTCGCGCACCATCTCCTGCTCGAGTGCCGAGGGCAGCGTGCGGATTCGCAGTCCCTGCAGGTCACTCACGCTCGTGATGCGCCTGTCGACCATGGCGAAACTGCGCCAACCGCCGGTGTTGCCGACCGCCATGAGACGCAGACCGAGTCCTTCGCCGAGGATCGCCGCGCCCATCGCCCGCGGCACAGGGCCGTCCATCACGCATTCGGCAACGGTGTCGTCCGCGAACAGATAGGGCAGATCGAGCACCTGTGCGGGGCCGTACAAGCCGGCGAGCCCGCCGATCGTCGTCTGGTGGACTTCGAGGATTCCGCTCTGCAGCGCTTCCATGCACTCGCGCTCGTTGCCGCAGAATTGCCCCGACGGATAGATCTGGACTTCGACGCGCTTGCCCAGTTGCCGGACCAGCGAGTCGCGGAAAGCTGCCGCGCCGATGTAGTCCTCGTCGTCCTGCGAGGCGAGGAAAGCCACGCGGATCGTGAATTCAGCCTGCTCGGCGCGTGAGTTGAAAACGCCGACGATACAAACCACGGCGACGAGAGCGAGCAGCAGGTTGCGCAGTCTGGCAGTCAAAGCGGGGCCTCTACAGCAGCCCGAGCAGCCGCGGCAGTGTCAGCACCAGCGACGGAAAATAGGTGATCACGAAGATGACCACCACTTCGACGGCAAGGAAGGGCAGCAGCGCGCGCACGATGTTCTCCACGCTTTCCTTGGCCACCGAAGCCGTGACGAACAGCAGCAAGCCCATCGGCGGCGTCGCAAGACCGATGGTGAGGTTCACGCACATGACGATGGCGAAGTGCACCGGGTCGACACCGAGGCCGATGAATACCGGCGAGAGTATCGGGCCGAGGATGAGAATCGCCGGCCCGGCGTCGAGGAACATGCCGACGATGAACAGCAAAATGTTCACGAGGAAGAGCAGCGTCGGCACGTCGTCGGTGAGCAGGAGCATCGAATCGGCAATTCCCTTGGCGAGACCAGAGACGGTGACCAGCCAGCCAAGCGTGACCGCCGCTCCGACGAGCAGCAGGATCACGCCCGATTGCAACGCGGTAGCCTTGAAGATGGCGACGAGTCCCGCGCGGTCGACGTTGCGGGTGACGAACAGCGTCACGAAAAGCGCATAGGCCACCGCGACCGAGGCGGCCTCGGTCGCGGTGAACACGCCGCTCAACATTCCGCCCAGCAGGATCACCGGCAGCAGCATGGCCATCCACGCACCGCGGAATGCCGAGGCCCGCTCGCCCCAACTCGCGCGCGGCTGCGCCAACGGCAGGTCGTAGCGCTTCGCCAGCAACCTGATCATGCCCATCAGCCCGAGACCGATCAGTATGCCGGGTACGACTCCCGCGGCGAACAGCGCACCAACCGAGACATTCATCACGAAGCCGTACAGCACCATGATGCCCGAGGGCGGAATCACCGGACCGATAACCGCAGCGGCGGCCGTGACGGCTGACGCGAAGGGCCGGGAGTAGCCCTCGCGCTCCATGGCGGGTATGAGCATCTTGCCGATGGCCGAGGCGTCGGCGACAGCAGAGCCGGAAATGCCGCTGAAGATCATCGAGGACAGTACGTTGACCTGCGCGAGACCGCCGCGCAGGTGGCCGACCAGAGATTGGGCGAAGCGCACGATCGAGGCGGTGATGCCGCCCGCGTTCATGATCTCGCCGGCCAAAATGAAGAACGGGACCGCAAGCAGCGGGAAGCTGTCGATGCCGTTGTAGAACCGGGCGAGCAGCGCCGGGAAATAGCGCATCTCGCCGTCGAACAACAAGCTCAACCCGGGTCCGAGCAGCAGCGCAAAGACCACCGGCGTACCGAAAGCCATGAGCAGGACGAGTATCCAGAAAAACGCTGCCGACATGCCTCAGCCGTCCTTCTCTTCGTGCATCACGGGGACGACGCCGACGAGCAAGTCACGCTCGCCGGTCATCAGGGCCCGCAGCAGCCGCAGGGTTGCCTCGATCGACACGAGCAGCAAGGTTGCCAGCGAAACGGGTACCACGGCATAGATGAACGACATGGGAATACCGAGACCCGTCGAAACGATGGTATTGCCGCGGGCGACGAAGGCGACGCTCTCGAGCAGGAATTCGAGACAGATCCAGCCCACCAGCAGGTTCACGATCACGCCCGTGACGTACAGCACGCGCGGCGGCAAGCCCTCGATGAACGCCGTGATCGCGACGTGCCCGGCTGCGCGGTAGCCCATCGGCGCTGCGAGCAGTGCCGACCAGACGAGCGCCATGCGCGCGGCCTCTTCGGCCCAGTCGAGCGTATGGTTGAAAAGCGCGCGGGAGAGGATCTGCGCCAAGGCTACTGCCAGCATCATGGCCAGCAGCACCGCCGAAAAAGAAAGCCCCCATCTCGCGATGGGGGCGTTCACTTTTTCGAGTGCGCGAAGCGCGCTGGAGATGGGCCGGAGCAACACGGCCTGATATTACTTGGCTCCGAAGTTGAAGCGCGCCTGGATGCCGAAGTAGCGATCGGCATCGCGCGGGATCTGCAAGCGCGGCGAACCGCCCGGGCCACCCGACGTACGCAGTACCGTGTAGGACTCGTCGGTCAGGTTGCGACCCACCAGGGCAACCCGGAACCGCTCGTCCGCGTCGGTCAGCGCCAGCGTCAGATCGACGGTGGTGTAGCCCGGGATACGCAGTGCGACCGGCTCGTTGAGATCCGAGTAGCTCTCGCCCTGATGGGCCACGAGCACGTTGGGCGTCAGGGTGTACGAACCCACCGGGATCCGCAGTTCGGCGGACAGCGAACCCTTCCATTCCGGGGCGAGCGGCAGCTTCGTTCCCGCGCGCACCGAGGAAGTCTGGCCGGGCGGGGTGAAGAAGTTGTCGACCTTGGCATCGGTGTAGGAGACACCGGCCGCGATCGACAGCATGTCCGTCGGACGGGCCTGCAGATCGAGTTCGAAGCCCTTCGAGGACACCTTGCCGGCGTTGGTCAGCGTGGTGATGAGAGCGCCGTTGAGGAAGAGGAAGTTGTTGGCCTGGAAGTCGTCGTACTTGGCGTTGAAGACCGCCGCGTTCAACAGCATGCGGCCGTCGAGCAGCGTGCTCTTGATACCCGCTTCGTAGGAGTCTGCGGTCTCCGCGTCGATGACCGGGGTATTGTTGAGGGTCATGTTGAAGAACACGTTGTACGCCGGACCCTTGTAGCCACGGGCGTAGGACGCATAGAGCATCACGTCGTCGTTGAGGTCGAATTGCGCCACGGCGCGACCCGAGACGTTGTCCGACGTGTTGCTGCCCGTGAAGCCGGAGAGATCGGTACGGATACCGGGCTGACCCGCAAAGGGCGTCGGCACGCGGTTGTGGAAATAGCTCAGCTTGTCTTCGGTCCAGCGCAGGCCGGCGATGAAGCGGAAGCTGTCGGCGACGTTCCAGGTGCCGTCGACGAACGCGGCAAGATTGCGGAAGTCGGCACCGAAGGTCGCGTTCGAGAAGGTGCTGACATAGGTCGAGGCTCCCGTGCGGCAGGGCCGCTGGCCGGTGGCATCGATGGCGAGCGTGCTCGCCGTGCAGTTGAAGATGTTGCGCTGGAAGAAGCGCTCGGAGTCGGTCTTGGAGTAGTAGAGGCCGGCCACGTAGTCCAGCGTTTCTCCACCCTTCGAGGCGAGGCGCAGTTCCTGCGAGAACGTCTTGGTGGTCTGCGGACCGAAATCGTGGAGTTGCGCGAACGCATTGCCGACGTACGGTGCGGCGACGTCGATCCAGTCGCCCTCGCGATATTCCGTGGCATCCCAGGTGCGATAGGCGGTGATCGACGTCACGCTGCCCATCGCAGTGTCGATATCGCCCTGCAGCGACAGGCCCCAGGCCTCTTCGGTGGAGCGCATCTGCAGGTCCTGCTTGACCTGACGGGTGTCGTCGCCGGCGAAGGTGACGCCGCTGTAGATCGCGGCGTAGGCCGCGGCGTTGGCGCCGGTCGGCGCAACGCCGATCACTTCGACGCAGCAATTGTCGTCGGACTTGCGGTAGTCGCCGGCAAACGTCCAGAGATTTCCGTCGTTGCCGAACTCCCATACCGTGCGTACGCCCTTGCGGTCGTAACCGTTGAGGTCGCCGCCGGCGCCGGTCGTGGAAATGTTGCTGAGGTAACCGTCGAACTTGCCGTAGGTGACCGTGGTGCGCGAGCGCACGGTGTCGGAGACCGGCATGTCGATCGCGCCCTTGATGCGCAGTTCGTTGTCCTGGTACCAACCGAAATCGACATAGCCGCCCGAGGTGTCGCCGGGACGCTTGGAGACGATGTTGACGACACCGGCCGAGGCGTTCTTGCCGAACAGCGTACCCTGCGGACCGCGCAGCACTTCGACGCGCTCGATGTCGTAGAGGTCGCCGAAGGCTTCGCCGGCCGAGGACAGCACCACACCGTCGAGCACGGTGGCCACGCTCGGCTGCGCGGCGATCGCGAAGTTGATGGTGCCCACGCCGCGCAGGAACAGCGATTGGTTGAGCGAGGTATTGGTCTTGCGGATGTTGAGCGAGGGCACGAGGCTGCGCAGTGCCTCGACGTTGAAGCCGCCGCCGGACTCGGCGATGGCGCCGCTCACCACGGACACGGCAATGGGCACGTCCTGCAGACGCTGCTCGCGCTTCTGGGCGGTGACGACGATCTCGTCCAGTCGACCCTCAGCGGGGGAGTCCTGGGCCAGCACGGACAACGGCATCAGGGCCGCACACGCGGCCGCCACGGTTCTCGCGACGATCTTCTTGCTCATCGACATCGTTGTGTCCCCTTTTGTCGTTCCGGCGCCACATGTGCCGGAAAATCCAAAACGACGCTAACAGACCTTCCTATGTCTTACAACCCTTATATAAGACATGGGACTAGATGGCTTCGGTAACCAGCAGACGTTCGCCCGGACGTGTGAAGGCGGCGATCCGGTCGAGGGGGAGCACGAACTCATGGACGCGTCCGCCGACCAGCCGTTCCCGGGTATCGAGCCACACCCACTCGCCGGCAGGGAGATACACGGTCACGTGTCCCGAGGGCGCGAGACAAGGCGCCACCAGCAAGCGGTCGCCCACAAAGAATTGGTCCTCGAACGCCCAGCCCGCGCGGTCGTCCGGACAGGCGAGCACCATCGGCCGCTGTACCGGCAGACCGGTCCGAGACGCCTCTGCGACGACCGACTGCAGATAGGGACGCAGGCGGCCGCGCAACGCGAGCGCCTGCATGGCCAGTCGCTCGGCTTCGGGTCCATAGCTCCACGGTTCGCGCGGACCGATGCCGTGCAGGCGCAGGTGGGCGGAGAAAATGGCCGCCTGCAGCCAGCGCACGTACAGCACCGGATCGCGGCGGTCGCCATAGAAGCCACCGACGTCGGTGGCGTAGAACGGCGCCCCGGTCAGACCCCAGGAGATGCCGCTGCGCAGATTGCCGGCGAGACCGCCCCAGTCGGCCTGCGGATCACCGCCCCATTGCGAAGGGTAGCGTTGCGAGCCTGACCAGCCTGCACGACTGAAGAGGAAGGCGCCGTCACGCGAGAATTTCTCGGCTGCCTCGTACACGCAACGGTTGTAGAGCAAAGCGTAGATATTGTGCAGCGCATCGCCGCGGGAGCCGTCGCTCGCCAGCATGTGCTCCTCGATCTGCTCGCCGAAATCGGCCTTGATCATGTCGACGCCGAGCTCGAAGAGTTCGCGGTGGCGATCCCGCCACCACGCATAGGCCTCGGGGTGGGTGAAGTCGAGCAGGCCGGAATCGGGCAACTGCGTGAGCACGGCGCCGAACGGCTCCGGGTCCCAGGCGTAGCGATACGCCTCGCCGGTGCGCGCATCGCGCAGCAGCCAGCCCCGCGCGGCAAATTCATTGAACAACGGGTTCTTCACCGATATCAGCGGGTACTCCCAGACGCAGATCCGGAAACCCATCGCCCGCAAGGCATCGAGCGTCGGCCGCGGGTCCGGATAGCGCTTCGGGCACCATTCGAAGGCGAAGCGCGTATCGGTGTCCTGCCACGCCCGACCGTCGAAGGTGATCACCTCGCAAGGCATGCCCCGCCGCCGCACTTCACGCGCAACGGCGAGGATCTCCTCGGCATCCTTGTAATAGGCTTTCGAAAGAATGACGCCGAGGCTCCAGGCGGGCGGCACCGGGGCGCGCCCGGTCAGCGCGGTGTATTGACCGAGCTGCGTAGCGCCATCGAGACCCGTGAAGATGAAGACATCGAGCTCGGCGTCGTCGGCGAGCAGCACATAGGCCCGTTGCGACCAGGGCCCATGGCCGACGCCGTGGGTCACCGGCGCGGGGGTGTGCACGAACACGCCCCACCCTTCCGGGCTCCACGCGAACGGTGCGTTCTTGTAGCTCCATTCGGCATTGAGACCGAGGGCGTCGCGGTTGTAGGACCGCAGCAGCTGACCACGCTTGTCGAGTCGGCCGGATTTTTCGCCGAGACCATAGACCGGGGTTGCAGGCCCGAGCTCGAGCGTCAGCAACCAGCGGTCGTCGTGGCGGGCGAGCGGTGGCAAGCGGAAGCGCCGCACGAAGTGGCAATCGGTGGGCGAGCCCTGAACGAAGCGGCCGTCGCAACGGAAACCGAAGCTGAATGGCCAGTGGCCGATCTCCACCTCCAGCGTCGCGCCGGCGCGGGTCCGCGCGCGAAGGCGCGATACGGCCGACTCGCCGTCACCCTCGTGCACGACCGTGGCGGTCAGCGGCACGGGCTCCGCACAAAGAATTCCGTAATCGCGGACATCCCCGTCGCTGCGCAGGCGCAGACCGCTTTCGTGCAGCGAGATCCGCAGGATGCCGAGCGTCGTCGGCACCCGCAGCACGTCGCCGTCGAGAATCGGCGGGCCCTCGACGCGGGCGGGACTGATCCGCCCCCAGTTGGGCGCGTGGGGATCGAGAGGTGACGGCTGCGTCATGAGCGATCTTCCTGAGTGGCGAGCCGCGCCCGATCAGGCGAGCTCGAGCACGGAGATGTTCCAGCGGACGGCAAGCGCGCGCAGCGCGTCGCGGTGGTCGCCGTAGGCGAGCGCGAAGTGATGTTCCAGTGCTTCATCGAGGATGCGCCCGCTGACCTCGCCTGCCGGCCGATCGAAGCGGACCGTTCCCGAGCAACCGGTGAAAGCCATGGGTGCCCGCAGCACCTCGGCGCCGGCAATCACCAGCTTCAGGGAATTGCGCGAGCGCGAAAGGCGCGCCAGCGTGATGCGGCCGGGCTTGATCGGAAACTGGTGCAGCAACGGCATCCGCCGATTGGTATGGATGGTGGCCTCGGGCTGGAACTGCGGATCGCACATCGACAGCGGCGCGAGACCGCAATGCCACAGGACCGCGGTGTCGTCGGCCGGCGTGATGTCGACGAGATCGGCCATCCACGCAGGCTCGCCGGCCAGCTCCTGCAGGATGAGCTGCGTGACCGAACCGTTGACATCGGCCTCGCAGGCGGAGGGAACCTTTTTCTGGTTCATCATCGCCATCGGGCCGCAGGCCGCGCAGCCGTACTCGGTGAACATCTCGGGCCAGCAGCGCACCGCGAGGCCGCGGGCACCGGTGTCACGCTGCACGTCTTCGAGGGCGCAGAACACCCGGAAAGAGCGGTCGAGCTGTTCGGCATCGACCTCGGCGAGACCGGCAACCTGCGCCTCGGCGCTGTGCCTGACCTCGGCAACACGCCCGGCATCAGTGGCGCGTGCACGCGCGAACAGATCAGCCAGCGTCACGTGATCGACCTTGATGCCGGCAAGCCGCGACAGCAGCTCCGGATCGAACTCGCAGGTGTCGAAGCCATCGGGGTGCTTGCCGACCACCGTGATGCGCGACTCGGCGAGTGCGCCGAGCACCGAATCGGCGGCGCGTTCCGCAGCCGCCATGCGCACCGCGTCGCCGCCGCGGGCGACGCCCGCAGCCTGCGTGGACGGCAGCGAATAGTCGCGTGCCAATGCGCGCAGGTCGGCGGCGAGTTCGGGCGCCGCCGGGTCGGCGTAAAGGGCACCGTGGGCGACGCCGGCGCGACCGAGCGCGTGCGCCGCGAGATTGAGACCGCAATAGGCGTTCAGTCGCAGGCGGCCGCCGATCCGCGGTTCGGGCAATGCCCAGATCGCGAGCGGCGTCTTTGCTTCGCGCGCCAGTTTCACCGTCATGGTGGCGTCGGTGAAAGTGACTTGCAGGATGAGCAGCAGGTCTATCGGGCCTTCCGCGGCGATCGTGGCGATCGCGCGCTCTGCCGCATCGCGGTCGAAGAGCAGCGTGCGCGGCCCGACCGTGCGGATGCCCGCGGCCTCGAGGGCGGCGAATGCCCGATCCTTCATCTGCTCGGCAAACGGAACGTCGAAAGTCGGGCGCGCCAACGCCGCGACGCCATAGGTCAGCATGGGTTCAGTCTCCAAATCCCGGGTAGACGTGTCGGAAGCTGGCATCTGCAGGCTCGACCCGCGCCCCGCCCGGGCCGTAGCAGGCGTGCCGGATCCACGGCAATGCCTCGGCATCGGTGAGCGCGTTCAGCGATCGCATGTAATCGAGGGCCTCGCCGCGCAAGCCGCTGCGGATGCCGTCCCAGTCGGGGAATTGCTCGAAAGCCTTCGACCAGATGGCGCGACCGGCGAGATAACCGCAGGCACCCGCGCGGTAGGCATGCGTCAGGATGCGGCGGAACTCGTCCATCCCGGCACCCGCCGAGAGCATCACCCACGGGCGGCCGGCGGCGGCACCGATGGCATCGAACCATTGCTGGGCGTCTTGCCATCCCGGTGCACCGACCCCTGGCACCTCGGCGGCAGCCAGCGGACTTTCGAGCTTGAAGACATCGACCCCGAACTTCGGGTCGGCGAAGGCGCGCACGCTGTCGAGCACGCGCTGCGGATGCTTGCTCTTCATCTCGACGTAGTCGCGAGTCTGCTCGCGATCCGACGCCAGCGGATAGACGAGCAGTTCGAACACGAACGGTATGTCGTAGCGACGACATGCGTCGCCGATGCGTTGCGTGAAGTCCTGCTGCGCGCGGCAGACTGCGGGGTCGGCGTCGGGCCGGTACCAGGCAAGCACCTTCACGGCATCGCCGCCGAGGCGCTTGATCTTCTCCACCGACCAGTCGTCGATGGGCGACGAGAGCCGTCCGCCCGGAGTCTCGCGGAAGATCGAATCCTCGAGCGTGACGATCAGTCCGCGCGCGGCCTGCAGCTTCGTGATGCCGCGCGGATAGGCGTAGTGGGGATCGAGCAGCATCGCCGACGACTCGGCCTGCAGTTCCTCGATCAGCATTTCCTTGAAGGTCGCCACGTCTTCCCATGGCGCCTCGGCCGTGCCGCGCTTCGCCTTGATCGGGTTCTTGATCGGCGGCCGTTGATCTACGGCGGTCATCTTGAAACGGCCGTGAGCGTCGGCCATCCGACGCATACCCCAGTATTTTCCTGCAGAAAGGTTCATCCGTTCTCCGTCGAGGAATTCGATTCGAGCAAGGCGTCCCGCTCCGCGCGGGCGGGCGCACCGGCACG
>JBIKVA010000276.1:0-3403 GCA_044357085.1 Steroidobacteraceae bacterium
CTTCGAGCGCGAAGGCCGCCTGCGCGAACCGACGCCCCTCGCCCGGCTCGCTCGACGCTGACTTCGCGCGGGCGATCGCCCGGCCCGGGCAAGAGGCTTGTAAGTCAAGGTGCCTCGCGGTCGCGGCGCAATGCCGCGGCCGGCTTGTGCGCAGCGATCTCTTCCTCGGTCAGGCCGACGAGTTCGTGCGGAAACACCAGCCACTGCTCGGTGGCGTGCACGTACCAGTCGGGCGTGAGGCGGCTGCGGTTGCGCGAGGGCTTGTAATACACGGTGGCGATGCGCACCTCGCCCGGATGCTTGTCGCCGCAGCGGCGGCGCAATTGGTCGAGCACGGCCTCGAGGCTGCGACCCGAATCGAAGACGTCATCGACGATCAGCAGCCGATCCGCGGGCGTCATGCGCGACACGAGGTAGTCCATGGCGTGCACGCGCACCGTCTTGTCCTGCTGGTCGATGCCGGTGTAGCTAGAGGTACGGACGGCGATGTGATCGGTGCTGACACCCCGGCGCTCGAGAAACTCCTGCACCGCGATGCCGATGGGCGCGCCACCACGCCAGAGCGCGACCAGAAACGACGGCCGATAGCCGCTCGCCAGCACCCGGGCACCGAGTTCAAAGGAATCCGACAGCAGGGATTGTGCGGATATGAAGAACTTTTCGGTCATGATCAACTTGATGGCAGGCGCGCAGTGTGCGCCCAAATCGCCCGAGGAGTCACTCCGATGAATGGTTACACGGTATTCGTGGCGGACACCCGCCTCGCCAAAGTGTTCGAACTGAGCGAAGTCGGCGGTCGCCCGAAACAGCTCGACGCCATGGAGAACACCTACACCGCCAAACACGACCGCGACCTCGGCGCCGACGCGCCGGGCAGCGTGATGCGGCGCACTGGCAGCGGCAAGGGTGCGGGCGCGCAACGCACCGCGCTGCAACCGCGCGCCAGCCACAAGCAGCACGCCGTGGAGCAGTTCGCACGCCAGCTCGCGAGGCGCATCGGCGGTGCGGCCCGCGACCGCGACAGCCTCGGCGTCGTGCTGGTCGCCGCGCCGCGTTTCCTTGCAGCCGTACGGGGCCACCTCTCGAAAACCGCGCAGAAGCGTGTCGTGCGCGAACTGCCGCGCGATCTCATCGATCTGCCGGTGCTCGAGCTGCGCCGTCGGCTGACGGCGGCGATGCGCCAGTAGCCGCGAGGGCAGCCGGAGCGCCTAGGTCAGGCGCGGCGTGGTGTCGTCGGTGAGCAGGCCGGCCTCGCCGTATACCTGCAGTTTCTCGCGCGTGTCGGCAATGTCCATGTTGCGCAGGGTCAACTGGCCGATGCGGTCGTCGGGCGTGAACATCCCCTCGCCCTTTTCCATGGTCAGCCGCTCGGGGTGGTAGCTCAGGTGCGGACCGCGGGTATCGACGATCGACCAGTCGTTGCCGCGCCGCAGTTCCAGCGTCACCTCGCCGGTGATGGCGCGCGCGATCCAGCGCTGCGCGCTTTCGCGCAACATCAGACACTGCGGATCGAACCAGCGGCCCTGATAAAGCAGCCGCCCGATTCGCCGCCCGTTGTTGCGGTACTGCTCGATCGTGTCCTCGTTGTGGATCGCCGTCACCAGCCGCTCCCAGGCGATGAAGAGCAGCGCCATGCCCGGGGCCTCGTAGATGCCGCGGCTCTTGGCCTCGATGATGCGGTTCTCGATCTGATCGCTCATGCCGAGCCCATGCCGGCCACCGATGCGGTTGGCCTCCTCGAAGAGCGCGAGGTCGTCACCGAAACCCTGGCCGTTGATGGCGACGGGCCGACCGGCCTCGAAGCGCACGCTCACCGTCTCGCGCGGCACCGCGACGTCGTCGCGCCAGAAGGCCACACCCATGATCGGCTGCACGATGTCGATGCCGCGGCTCAAAGATTCGAGATCCTTGGCTTCGTGCGTCGCGCCCAGCAGGTTCGAATCGGTGGAATAGGCTTTCTCCGCGCTCATGCGGTAGTCGAGGCCGGCCGCCGTCAGATACGCCGACATCTCGCTGCGACCGCCGAGCTCGGCGATGAAGCGCGCATCCAGCCACGGCTTGTAGATGCGCAGCGCGGGGTTCGCGAGCAGGCCATAGCGATAGAAGCGCTCGATGTCGTTGCCCTTGTGCGTGCTGCCGTCACCCCAGATGTCGACGCCGTCGTCGCGCATGGCGAGCACCAGCGCCGTGCCGGTGACGGCGCGGCCGAGCGGCGTGGTGTTGAAATAGGTCGAACCTGCGGTCGAGATATGGAACGCCCCGCTCTGGATCGCGGCGAGTCCTTCGGCGACCAGTTGATGACGGCAGTCGACGAGCCGCGCATGCACGGCGCCCAGCGCGAGCGCGCGCTGCGGGATCGACTCGTAATCGGTCTCGTCGGGCTGGCCGAGATTGGCGGTGTAGGCACAGGGCAAGGCGCCGCGGGCGCGCATCCAGTGCACCGCGGCGCTGGTGTCGAGACCACCCGAGAAGGCGATGCCGACACGCTCGCCGACGGGCAACTGCCGCAGGATCGTCGCGCTCATGCGCCAGCCTCGTAGATCACGTAGACCTTGCGGGTACGCTCGATGACCTCCCAAGTGCCCTCGAAGCCCCGCGGGATGATGAACTCATCGCCCGGGCCGACCTCGGTAACACTGCCGTCGCTGGCGGCGAGCCGGCTGCGTCCCTCGAGGATCCGGCAGTATTCCTCTTCGGTGTAGCGGACCTTCCAGCAGCCTGGCTCGCTCTCCCAGACGCCGGCGAAGAACTTCCCGCTGGCGTCGGTGTACTGCGACCAGAGGCGCTGCACGGGATGCCCCGCAACGAGCCGATCGGGCGGCGGACTATAGGTCTCGGCCGGACCCGGGGGCGTGGCCGTGAGGCGGCGAATCATGTTCGAATGATATCGCGACGGCATGGGCCATCCTCACTACGCACCACGGAGCAGAACCACACATGAGCAACCCGGCTGAATGGCAGGCGCGAGTCGACCTTGCCGCCCTGTATCGCCTCGTCGCCCTGCACGGCTGGGACGACATGATCTTCACGCACATCTCGGCCCGCGTGCCCGGGCCGGAGCACCATTTCCTCATCAACCCCTATGGGCGGTTCTTCAGCGAGATCACTGCATCGTCGTTGGTGAAGATCGATCTCGATGGCCGCAAGATCGACGACGATCCGCAGCCGATCAACCCGGCAGGCTTCACCATCCACTCCGCCATCCACGCCGCGCGCGAGGATGCGCAGTTCGTCATCCACGTGCACACCGATGCCGGTGTCGCGGTGTCGGCCCAAGAAGCGGGGCTGCTGCCCATCACGCAGCACGCGCTGATCGTGCTGCCCGAGCTCGCCTACCATGACTACGAGGGAATTGCGCTGAATCTCGACGAAAGGCAGCGCATCGTCGCCGATCTAGGCCAAA
>JBIKVA010000277.1:0-3402 GCA_044357085.1 Steroidobacteraceae bacterium
TGACGATGCCGGCAGTGAGGGCGGGGTCGACGGGTCGGGAGCGGACTAGCTGCTCGCCCAGCCCAGTGAGCGTTCGACGGCACGAGACCACTCGTGCATGCGGATCGCTGCCATCTCGCGTGGTGTCGACGGTTCGAAGCGGCGCGCGATCCGCCAGCGCGCGGAGATTTCTTCGGTCGATTTCCAGAAGCCCGTGGCGAGCCCGGCGAGATAGGCGGCGCCGAGCGCCGTCGTCTCCGTGATGGCGGGTCGAACCACGGGGACGCCGAGCAGATCGGCCTGGAACTGCATCAGGAAGTCGTTGCGCGAGGCGCCGCCGTCGACGCGCAGTTCGCGCAGCGGCGCCGCGGCGTCCTGCTGCATCGCCTGCAGCAGTTCGGCGCTCTGGAACGCAATCGCTTCGAGCGCTGCGCGGGCGATGTGCCCGCGCGTGGTGCCACGGGTGATGCCGACGATGGAGCCGCGGGCGAAGGGATCCCAGTGCGGACTGCCGAGACCGGTGAAGGCCGGCACCACATATACGCCACCGTGATCCGTCACGCTGGTGGCGAGCGCTTCGATCTCGCTCGCGTGGGTCACGAAGCCAAGCCCGTCGCGCAGCCACTGCACGACGGCGCCGCCGACGAACACGCTTCCCTCGAGCGCATACTGCATGGGGTTCCGTCCGGTTGCGCTACTCGTGGTGCAGGCCACCGTGGTGAGCAAACGATGATGCGAGGCGAGTGGCCGGTCGCCGGTATGCATCAGCATGAAGCAGCCGGTGCCGTAGGTGTTCTTTGCCATGCCCGGTTGCAGACAGGCCTGACCGAAGAGTGCTGCCTGCTGGTCGCCGGCGAGTCCGGTGAGCGGCAGGTCCATGCCGCCGATCGACACCACGATGCCGGCGTCGAACGATGAGGGCAGTACCCGCGGCAGCACGGCGCGCGGGATGCGCAGCAGCTGCAGCATCCCCTCGTCCCAGTCCCCCGCGAGGTTGAGCAGCAGCGTGCGGCTGGCGTTCGTCACGTCGGTGATGTGATGCCGGCCGCCCGTGAGTTTCCAGGCAAGCCAGCTGTCGACGGTGCCGAAGCACAGCTCGCCGCGCTCGGCGCGGGCGCGGGCACCTGGCACATGCTCGAGCAGCCAGGCCAGCTTGGTACCGGAAAAATAGGGGTCGAGCAGCAGGCCGGTACGCCGCGTGACCTCGGCCTCGTGTCCGGCGGCGCGCAGTGATGCACAGGTGTCGGCGGTGCGACGGTCCTGCCAGACGATGGCGGGTGCAACCGGTTCACCGGTGGTGCGATCCCAGAGCACCGTGGTTTCGCGCTGGTTGGTGATGCCGAGAGCGACGATATCGCCCGGCTTCGCTGCCGACACCCGCAGCACTTCTTCGAGCGTTGCGAGTTGCGAAGACCAGATCTCCCTCGCGTCATGCTCGACCCAGCCCGACTGGGGAAAATGCTGGGTGAATTCCCGCTGCGCCGTGGCGACGACGTTGCCGTCGTGATCGAAAAGGATCGAGCGCGAACTCGTCGTCCCCTGATCGAGGGCGAGTATCCAGCGGCTCATGCGGAGGTCCTTCCCCCGGCCCGACGTTCGAGGTGGGTGACGACGTTGCGGGCGGTCACGTCGCTGACACGCACGTTCGATTCTTCGGTGACGCCGGCAATGTGCGGCGTCAGCAGCAGGTTCGGCACGCCGGCAAACCGGGCGCCGGCTGCGGCATCCACGGGCTCGGTTTCGAAGACGTCGAGGGCGGCGCCGCCGAGATGTCCGCTGCGCAGCGCCGCGACGACCGCATCTTCGTCGACCACGCCGCCGCGAGCCGCATTGATGAGAACGCTGCCGCGACGCATGGCGGCGATCTGCACAGCGCCCAGCATCCGCCGGGTCGTTGCCGTCAGCGGCACATGCAGGCTGATCACGTCCGCGCGCGCGAGAAGGTCATCGAGGGTGACCGGCGATGCCAGTTGCCAGGCTGCATGCCCCGCCGGCAGCAGCGGATCGAAAGCGACCACGTGCATGCCGAGCGCATCCGCGCGCAAGGCGGTTTCCCGGGCGATGTTCCCGAGGCCGATCAGGCCCAGTGTCTTGCCAGAGACCTCGCGTCCGATCGTCGTCATCCGCGGCCACTTGCCGGCAATGACCTCGGGCGTGGCGAACCAGGCGCCACGCAGCAAAACCAACGTCGCCGTGATCACGTACTCGGCGACGGAGAGGTCGTTGGCGCCGGTAGCCGGAAAGACGGCGATATCCCGAGTCTGGCAAGCGTCGGTATCGATGTTGTCGAGACCCACGCCGAGTCTGCCGACGACTTCAAGGCGCTGCGCCGCGGCGAGCAGGGGACCGCGCACCTGGGTTCGGTTGCGCACGATCAGCGCGCGTGCATCGCGCACCGCTTCGAGCAGGTCGCCCGGGCGGTCGACGAGCTTCGGGTCATAGAGGACCTCGCGGCCGGCGAGCACTTCGCGGATTGCCGCCTCGTCCATGAATTCGCTGATGACGATCTCGGCCATTGCGTCAGGACTCCGGCGATGTGTGGGTGAAGAGCGCAAGGATCTCGGCATGCAGCGCCGCCGGGATGCTGATGCCGTCGGCATGAGCCTTCGCTCGCGCTGCGAGTCGACGCGAACCGGGAAGACGCACGTCGGGCTCGGCCTCGATGGCGCCTAGCAGCACCGCCATCCGCTGTGCAAAGGCATTGCCCGATGCGGGGCCCGGGTCGATGGCGATGAAGAGATGCCCCATATCGGGCGGGCGGCCCTCGGCATCAAAGAAAGAGGTGGCCTCCCAGCCGAAGGCACCCGCGGTGAGCGCGGCACCGAGGATCTCGACCATCAGCGCCAGCGCGCCGCCTTTCGCGCCGCCGATCGGCGAGAGCGTCCCTGCAAGTGCCGCTGCAGGGTCCGTGGTCGGTTGTCCCTGCGCATCGACGGCCCAGCCCTGCGGGATGGACTTGCCGGCTTTCTGCGCGGCGACGATCTTGCCGCGCGCCGCCACCGACAATGCAAGGTCGATGACCAGCGGTGCGGCGCCGCCGGGCCATGGCGCTGCGAAGGCGAGCGGATTCGTGCCGAGCATCGCCCGCGCCCCGCCGTGGAAAGCCATCGCTTTCGGCGTGTTGCCGAAGACGAGGGCAATGAGTCCTTGCGCCGCGAGGCGCTCGGCATGCGCACCCACCTGGCCGAAGTGATGCGAGTGATGCACTGCGGCAAGCGCGATGCCCTGCGTTTTTGCGAGCGGTGCGAGTGCCACGAGTGCCGTGTCGATCGCCGGGTAGGCGAAGCCGAGGCCTGCATCGACACGCACGACACCCGGTGCGACCTGAGTGAGTTTCGGTATGGCCTGGCCATTGACCTTGCCCGAGCGGGCCTGCAGGGCATAGGCGGGAACCCTGCTGAGACCGTGCGCCGCCTGCCCATC
>JBIKVA010000278.1:0-3401 GCA_044357085.1 Steroidobacteraceae bacterium
CCGACCTCGGCAAACGGCACATCGGCCTCGCCGCAGTCTACGAAACGCACGATACCGTCCGCGGCGTCACGGACGAAGGTACGTACCAGCCGGTCCCGCGGCCGCTCGCCGCGGAAGACCTCGATCAGCGCGAGCAGCGGCCGCTCGCCGTCATCGAGCGTCACATAGTCGAAGAAATCGAACACCCGCGGGTCGGCGAGTTCGCGCAACTCCGTATTGACGTAGCCGCCGCCCAGCACGATCACCGTCTGCGGCGCCGCCTCGCGGATCGACTGCGCGATCCGGAACGCGCCATACACCGCGCCGGGGAAAGGCACGGACAAGAGCACCATGTCCGGCCGGTGACGCTCGATTGCGGCCAGCGCAAGTGCATGCAAGGCGCCGTCGATCAGGTTACGCGGTGCGGCAAGCGCGGCAGCAAGCGGATCGAACGCGGGCTGGCTGCCCGCCAGACGTTCCGCGTAACGCACGAACTCGAAGCGCGGGTCGACCGCCTCGCGCAGGACGTCGGCGAGATCGTTGAGGTAGAGCGTCGCGAAATGCCGCGCACGGTCGTGGCTGCCCAGTGCGCCGAAGGCCCAGGCGAGCGGATCCCCGCCGGCCTCGTCGGCCGCGTAGGCCTCGAGCGCGGCAAAGCGCGGTCCCTCGGGGAGGAACTGGCGCGACACGATGCGATGCGCCAAGGTCGGATCGTGTCCCTGCAGGAAAGCGATCACGCCGGCGACCGTGGTCCGATAGCGCGGATGGTGGGCGATGAACGCTCGCGCCATCGGCCCGCGACGACGCGCCGGCGTCTGCACGATGTGATCACGCAAGGCGTCGAGACCCTGCGGCGAGATCAGCTCCAGTACCAGCTGCAATGCCAGGTCTTCCTGCGCGGCCACAAGGCCGCGCGACCGCAGGAAGCCGGTGAGGTAGGCCGTCGAGGGATACGGCGTGTTGAGCTGCGTCATCGGCGGGATGAGCGAGAGCAGCCGGGGCGCGGGACGGGTCACACGCGCATTATCCCTTCCCTCCGGCTTGAAATGGCCAACTCGTGATCCCATTCTCTCGCCCATGAGCAAAGCCCAGGCCGTCACCACTGCGGCGTTCCGCCGCGAAGTCATCGAGGCGTCGGCCTCGCAACCCGTCCTCGTCGACTTCTGGGCACCGTGGTGCGGCCCATGCCGCATGCTCGGACCCGTGCTCGACCAGCTCGCGGCCGAGATGCCGGGCCTGAAGGTCGTCAAGCTCAATACGGACGAGGAACCCGAGGTCGCGGGTGCCTATGCCATCCGCAGCATCCCCGCGGTGAAGCTCTTCCGCGACGGCAAGGTGGTCGATGAGTTCGTGGGCGCCCAGCCGCTCGGTGCGGTCCGACAGTTCGTCGAACCCCACCTGCCCAAGCCGAGCGACGAGCCTTTGGCAGCAGCGCGCGCCGCCCGTACGGCGGGAAGACCACAGGAAGCCCTCACCCTGCTGGAACCCCTGCATGCCTCGGACCCGCAATCCGAGGCAGTGACCGTCGAATACTCCGCCGCGCTCGCCATGACCGGTCGACCGCAGGATGCCGAGACCCTGCTACGCGGCCTGCGACCGGCCGCGCAGAGCGAAGCCGCCGTCCGCGCGGTGTACGCGCTGGTGTACTTCGCCCAACTCGCCGGCTCACCCGATGAGACGGACGCCATACAGAGCGCCCGAGTGAGCGCTGCGCGGTATCTGTTGCGGACGGATCACGCCCGCGGCCTCGAGACCCTGTTTGCGGCCGCCGAGCGCAACCGTCGCTACGCCACCACGGCGGGACGCGACGATCTGAAAAAAGCGCTGGAACTGCTGCCTGCCGGGGATCCGCAACTCGGACCCGCCCGCCGGCGACTCGCCGGACTCCTGAACTGACCGGCGGGGCCCGTCGTAACGGGATCAGTGCGCCAGCGACTTGAGGCGATCGGTCTCGGCTTCGCCGAGGTAGGCCTTGATGAGCCGGCGCGCGACGTAAAGCAGCGGAATGAGCGCGATCGCCGCGAGCATCTTGTACGTGTAGTTGACCATGCCCACCGCGAGGAACTGCGGAATCGCCCACTTCTGCGGCCCGAGTACGAAGGCGATGTACAGCACGACGAAACTGTCGATGAACTGCGAGACCGCCGTCGAGCCGGTCGCGCGCAGCCAGATGAGCTTCTCGCCGGTCAGGGAGCGGATCTTCTGGAACACCGTGATGTCGACCAACTGACCGATCAGGAAGGCGACGATGGAACCGATGATCGTCCACAGGCCCTGCCCGAACACCTGCGCGTAGGCGTGCTGCATGTCAGGGACACCGAGCGCCTGATTGGCCTCGATCCAGAACCCCGCCGGGGCGAGACCGATCGAGATGTAGGCAGCGATGAACGCATACGAAATGAAGCTTACCGCCACCCAGGAGATCAGCCGCACGCCCTTGATGCCGTAGTACTCGTTGATGACGTCCGTCATCACGAACACCACCGGCCACAGCAACACGCCCGCCGTGAAGTTCAGCGTGCCCGACACGCCAAACAGCGACCACTCCACTGGCGCAATGCCGAGCGTCTGCTCGAGCGAGAAGATCTTCACGCCGACGAACTCCGCGAGCAGCGCGTTCGTCAGGAAGAACCCCGCAAGCACGATGAAGAGCTTGCTGGCGCGTTGATCGGAGACGTGCATGCGGTTGCTGAAGGCGTCCGGGCTATCTGGTCAATGGCCGATCAATAAGGGGTGCAGAAGCAGTGCGCGTACAACTGGTTCGCCGCGGCGTAACGGTTGAAGCGCAACACGCTGCGCTCGACCGGTCCGAAGTCACGGCGCGCGGCGGCCAGGGCGGCACGCGTCGGACCATCGACACCGGCAGCCATGCCAGCGCCGAGACCGAAGCCGCCGAGCGACTCCACGTCGAAGGCGCGCAGCGCGAGTACCGCCGCCTTCACCTGCAGATTGGTCAGCAGTTCCTGCGCGAAGCTCTTGTCGGGCTCGAGGTAGTCACGCTCGTACTTGCCGTCGACGAGGCCGGCACGCTTCGCGGCCGAAGCAACCGCCTGATCGAGCGATCCCAGCTTGTCCACAAGGCCGAGACGCAGCGCGTCACGACCCGCCCAGACGCGGCCCTGGGCGATGGCGTCGACCTGATCCCGGGTCTTCTTGCGACCCGCGACGACCTTGCCGAGGAATTCCTCGTAGCCATGCTCGATGATCGACTGGATCAACACCGAGGCAGCCGGCCCCACCGGACGGTCGAGCCGCAGTTCGCCGGACAGGGGCGTGGTGCCGACACCGTCGACGCCGATGCCGAGTTTCTCGAAGGTGCGCGGCGCGGTCGGGAACAGGCCGAAGATGCCGATCGAGCCCGTGATGGTCGCAGGGCTCGCCCAGATTTCGTCGGCCGGGGCGGAGATGTAGTAGCCGCCCGA
>JBIKVA010000279.1:0-3400 GCA_044357085.1 Steroidobacteraceae bacterium
CAATTATGCAGGTCAGACGTTCATCTTGGGGAAGCCGTCGTCCCCTTGGCACCAGGGTACCCAGGCGATCGCCAGCAGACCGACGGCGATGTCCGACTTCCGTGGCGCCACCGCGATCGTCTCCAGACTGATCGCCGCCGGATCGTATTGGCCGGCGAGGGCTTCGAGTTCGGCCACGCACTCGGCTTCCAGTGCCGCACCGCGTTCCTGCAGCTCACGGAGATTGTCGACGGCGCTTGCCACATCCGCGGCTTCGCGGTCGACGCGGTCGGCGGCGCGCGCCGCCGAGGCGGCCCTGCCGATGTTGCCCGCCGACAGCACCTTGCGGCCGAACACGGCACCGAGCAGCGAGGCACCCAGCGAGACGGCTGCGGTGGCGCGTTGTTGCTGCAGCTGGCCGCGCTCGCGACGCTCGCGTTCGGCCGCGCGGCTGATGCGGTCGCGCAGGGCGAGCAGCTTCGGTGCCTGCTTGCGACGCAGGGTCTCGAGGGCGAGATCCCGCTGCTCGCGCAGGGGCTGCGACAGGCGCAGGCGGAAGGCGGTTTCGGTCTCGCCCGGCGCGGCAACGCTCTTCAGGGCCGGACACCAAAGAATTTCCAGTCTTTCGGTCTCGTGCAGGTGCGCGGCGAGGGACTTGCTCCATGCCTTGAAGCTCGCGGCACGCATCGCGGCAGCGGGCAGATCGCCGAAGCCTGCGCCCGGCAGCGGCGAGCGTCGCAACCGCTCGCGGGCGTCGACCATGACCCGCGCTGCAGTCCAATCGATGCTGCGCCCGTCGTCACCGAAAGGAGCGAGCCAGCTCGCGGTCTGCCAGACGTCGATGTCACGTCTCGCGTCCACGAAGTGCAGTTTTGCGGCGGCGATCAGCTGCGGCCGGTACTCGATCGTCGGCACGTCGTTGGCGGGTTCGAGGAAGAATTCCTCGACCTCCGCGGGCAGCGGCGGACGCTTCGCGGCGGCCGGTTCGGGCATCGGCGAGGTGGTCTGCGCGCCGCGCCGTGCCGACTTGCGCGTTGCCATGACGCGGGCGATCTCCGTCATGGTGAGGGGTCCGCGCAGGAAGCTCAGCGACCAGCGGGTCTGCAACAGATAGGGCCCGTCATCGTGGACGTTGCGGACGAGGAAGACCCGCTGTGCAAGCGAGTCCAGCAGCCGCTCGACCTCGCCGCGATCGATGCCGCCTGCGCCCTCGAGGCCCTCGATGAGGCGCGCCTTGTCGCGCTCGGTCTGCAGACGACCGATCAACCAGGTACCGCAGTTGGCGAGGCCCTTGTAGTCGAGATCGACCGGGTTCTGGGTGGCGAGTACGCAGCCGATGCCGAAGGCGCGCGCCTGCTTGAGCAGCGTCAGCATGGGCAGTTTGGCCGGCGGATTCGCGTTCGGCGGGAAGTAGCCGAAGATCTCGTCCATGTAGAGCAGGGCGCGCAGGCTGGAAGTGCCCGGCTGGCGACGCATCCAGCTCACCAGTTCGTTGAGCACGAGAGTCACCACGAACATGCGCTCGGCGTCGGCCAGATGAGCGATCGAGATGATGGACAGACGCGGCTTGCCGGCGGCCGTGTAGAGCAGGCGTCCGGCATCCAGCGGCTCGCCTTGCATCCAGGTGGCGAAGCCCGGCGACGCAAGCAGGCTGTTGATCGCCATCGCGAGATTCATGCGCTCGCGTGCCGGATAGAAGCTCTCCAGATCGAAGGCGCCGACCTTGTCGAAGACGGGTTTCTGCACGGCGTGGATCAGCGTCTCGAGCGTCGGGCTCTCGCCGGCGCGCCAGGCGCGCTCGAGGATATTGGCAAGCAGGATGTGATCGCGACTCTGCAGCGGATCGGCTTCGCGACCGAGCAGCGCGAGCAAGCCGGCGGTGACCGTTCCGATCCGCTCGCGCAGTGCAACGGCGTCATCGAGGAACTCCGCAGGCGGGGCGTCGAACGATCGCAGGATCGACAGCGGCAGGCCCGACTCGGCGCCCGGCGTGTAGATTGCGACGTCGACGGCGTCGCGGAAGCGGGCGATGCGCTCGGGAGTCTGCTGCCAGTCTTCCAGGCCGCGCCGCCAGCGCTCGGCCGTCGATGCCGCGAGCGCATCCACCGACACACCCTGTCGTGCGGCCTCCGCCGGATCGACCCAGGGCGCGAAGTCCTCGGTCCGCAATTGCGGGAAGGCCAGCAGCAGGTTGCCGAGATCCCCCTTCGGATCGATGCAGATCGCGGGGATACCGTCGATCGCAGCTTCTTCGAGCAGCGACAGACAGAGGCCGGTCTTGCCGCTGCCCGTCATGCCGACGCATATCGCATGGGTGGTCAGGTCCTTCGCATCGTAGAGCACCGGTGTCGCAGCCGCGGGCTCGATGCCGTGCTCGCTGGCGTGCTCGCGACCGAGATAGAACACACCGAGTTTCTCGTAGTCGATGTTCATCGCTGGGGCTCCGGATGAGGTCGGCGCGGAGACTGTCACGCGGCCGATGACCGTGCATTGTCCGGGTTACGATAGGCCCATGGAAGGACTGTCCCCCGAGTTCTGGCCGCTGGTGTTCGTCGGCTTCGCTGCGCAACTGATCGACGGTGCCCTCGGCATGGCCTATGGCGTATCGGCGAGCGCGTTTCTCTCCACGATGGGACATCCGCCGGCGTTCGTCAGCGCCACGGTCCACGCCGCCGAGGTCTTCACCACCGGCGCATCCGGTGCGTCGCACGCCTGGTTCAAGAACCTCGATCGGAAGATTTTTTTGAAGCTGGTGTTGCCCGGGATGGTGGGCGGCGCGCTCGGTGCGTGGCTGCTGGGCGCCGTCGATGGCAATCTGCTGAAACCCTTCGTGTGGATCTACCTGCTGCTGACCGGCATCTTGCTGCTGCGCCGGGCCTGGATACGCAGCGAGCCCGGGCTCGCCCGCGCCCCTAGTCATGCGCTCGGCGGTATCGCCGGGTTCCTCGATGCGGTGGGCGGCGGCGGCTGGGGCACGGTGACGACGCCGACGCTGATCGCGCGCGGCGTGCCGCCGCGTTATGCCATCGGCACGGCCAATGCCGCGGAATTCTTCGTCACGCTCACGATATCGATCACGTTCCTCTTCACTTTTGACTGGCGGCGCTTCGACCTCGTGATCGCGCTGCTGGGCGGCGGCGTCATCGCCGCGCCGCTGGGCGCCTGGGTTGCGAAGCACGTACCGCCGCGAGCGGCGATGATTGCGGTCGGGGTGCTGGTGGTCGGCCTGTCGGTCAACGGCCTGGTTGCGGCCCTGCGCTGACGTCGGTCGCGAGGCCGCGGTAGGCGGCGACACGCGGGTCCATCACCCGACGCCACAGTGGCGGGACCGCCGCGAGCACCACGAGTGCCGAATATCCCGCCGGCAGTTGCGGGCTCTCGTCGAAGTGCCGCAATGCCTGATAGCGCCGTACCGCATGGG
>JBIKVA010000048.1:0-12989 GCA_044357085.1 Steroidobacteraceae bacterium
GTTTGCCTGCTGCAGAAAGCCCACCAGCCGGGCGAGACTGCCGAGGGTCTCGCGGGCCTTGGAGTTCAGGTCGCCGTTGCGTCCGACCCGCTCGAGGATCGCGCGATAGTCGCGGTCACGGCGGCGCCCGTTGTTGGCGGCCGGGCTGAACACGTCGACCGAAAGTCCGTCCATCTCGTCGCCGGTACGCTCGAGCACGTCGGCGATGCGGTTGACCATGGCCTCGAGCAGGCCGGCGAGCACTGCGGCGGCCGTGGCGCACTGCGCCGGATGACGGTCCGCATAGGCGATGAAGCGGCGGAAAGGCAGCGGATCGACGTAGCGGTTGGTGATCAGCCGGTCCGGCGTCAGGATGAAGGTGATCTGGCTGTTCTCGGGCCGGGCCGTGTCCAGCTTGGTGACGACCGTCGCCGTCATGTAAAGCGCGTCGCCTTCCTGGTAGAAACGGTTGGAGGTTTCGATCTCGCGCATTTCCTCGCGGGTCGGGACGTCGATGCGCAGGAATTGCTCGATGCGCGATTCTTCGTCCGCCGTCGGTTCGCGCAGGTCGATCCAGATGGCATCGTCGGGCACGTCGCCCCCGCCGGGCACGGCCTCGCCGTGCAGCCCGGTGGCATCGAGCCTGAAGCAGTGGATCACGCGCGCCCGCCCTCAGTCGCGCGCGGCGCCCTCAGCGGGCTTTTTCCGACTTTGCGAGGTGGTTGATCAGGCTCAGCATCTGCGGCACGCCGCCTGCCATGCCGACATCCGTCGAGTACTTGCCGTTCACCGCCATGAAAGGCGTGCCTTCGGCGCGGTAGCGGCGCACGAGATCGTCGGCCTGGCGCAACTTGGTGTTCACCCACATGGAATTCCATGCGTCGGTGAAAGCCTTTTCCTGGATACCGTTCTGCTTGGCCCAGGCGACCATGACCGGCAGGGTCGACTCCTCGTCGCGCCCGAGCAGGCCGTTGCCACCGCGGAAGATGGTGTCGAATACTTTGGTGTGCAGCCGCTCGTCCTGCTTCAGTGCCTGCAGCGTGTAATAGAGGCGCGCGTGCAACTTGGCACCCGCGTTCCATGTCACCGGGACACGGACGAACTCCACGTTCGCCGGCTTGCCGTTCTTCTTCCAGCTTTCGAGGAACGGGTCGAGCGAATAGCAGTGGCTGCAGCCGTACCAGAAGAGTTCGACCACCTCGACCTTGCCCGGCGCCACGTTGGTCGGCACCGGTGGCGACAAGCGCCGATAGTGACGACCTTCCTGCCAGCTTCCGTCGGCCGTTGCGGCCGGCTGTGCCTCGAGCAGCGGAGAGGCGCTCGCGGCAAGCAGTGCAGCGCCCATTGCCGCAAGGAAACCAGCCCGCGAGATCATCAGCGCAGCCCCTGGATGTAGCTCGCGAGCGCCTTCTTGTCGTCTTCGGTGAGGCGCTTGGCAATGCTGGACATCATGTGGCCGTTGCGGGCCTTGGTCGGCGTGCCGGTGGCCAGATCGAGATAGCGCTGCTCGCTGGAGTAGTCGAGCAACTGCTTGAGCGTGTAGGTCGAGTGCTGGGCGCGCAGGGCCGGGTATCCGGAGCCCGGGTTGCCGAGCCCGACGGGACCGTGGCAACCGGTGCAGGACGGTACGCCGCGCGTGCGATCGCCACCGCGGTAAAGCGACTCGCCCGCTTTGTAGGTGGCGGCGTCGGCTTCGAGACCGGTGGGTGTCTGCGTCGCGAAGTAGGCCGCGAGGTCGGCGATATCTTCGTCAGTGAGCGCCATCGCCAGCGGATACATGATGGCATTGTTGCGGTGGCCGGCGCGGAACAGCCGCAACTGCTCTTCGATGTAGCGCGCGTTCTGGCCGGCGAGGTTGGGCCACTCGGGGTTGACGCTGTTGCCATTGACGCCGTGACAGGCGGTGCAGACGGCGGCCTTGGTGGCGCCGGCTTCGGCGTTGCCTTTGGCAGCTGCCATGGGGGACAGCAGCGCAGCGGCGAGAAGGACCACCAACAGGATGGCGAAGGGCATTGCGCTGCGCTGGGTGACGAGCTGGGCGCTGGACTGGGCGCTGGACATTTTCTCGAGGCTCCGGACGTCGAATCGAGGCGCCGAAGTTTACACTAACGGCCCCATGGCTTAATGCCCTCACGGGCGGTGCGGCGTGTCGCGTTTTCCCATAGCCAATTTTCTGTTGAGCGTCGCGGCGCCTGCGCAGTTCCCGGCCGATGAGGGCGCCGAGGTGGCCTTTGCCGGCCGTTCCAATGCGGGCAAGTCCAGTGCGATCAATGCCATCTCGGGGCGCAAGGCGCTCGCGCGCACCAGCAAGACCCCGGGTCAGACCCGGTTGCTGAACTATTTCGAGCTCCAACCGGGCTGCCGGATCGTCGATTTGCCGGGCTACGGCTATGCCGCCGTCCGGCCCGAGGAGCGGCGCAAATGGGTGCCGCTGCTCGATGCACTGCGCGCGCGGGCTAGCCTGGCCGGGCTGATGCTCGTGGTGGACAGCCGCCGGGGCGTGCGGTCCGAGGACCTCGGGCTCATCGAGTGGGCAGAACCGGAGCAACGCCGCGTCCACGTGCTGTTGGCCAAGGCGGACAAGCTGAACCAGGCGGAGCGCGGCGCGGCGTTAAGAGAGGCTCGCGCCCAACTGGCTGACGTGGCTTCGGTGCAGTTGTTCTCTGCGCATTCCGGGCTCGGCGTGGAAGAGGCCAGGGACCGGCTGGCCGCGCTCTGGGCCGGCGAACGACCGACCGCTGAATAAAAAAAACCCCCGGTAACCGTGAGGCTACCGGGGGTAGACGAACCCGGCACAGGTCTCTAGGCCGGGGGCCCGCTCAGGGAGGGAGGGAAGCGGGGAACGCATCGCGTTCGGTAAGTCAGACCCGCCAAACCCGAAAAAGTTTCAGAATAAAAACCGAAAAAAATCAGTTAGTTGCGAAGCCACATGTTGCGATAAAGCAACGCCCTGCGGCCCGTCCGGGATCAGTGCGCCTCGTCCCAGTTGCGGCCGCTTCCGATCTCGACCTTCAGCGGCACGCTGAGTTCCCCGCGGGCGGCTTCGACCATCTTCGCGCGGACCGACTCGGTCACCCGGGCGACGGCGTCCTCGCGGACCTCGAGGACCAGTTCGTCATGCACCTGCATGATGAGCCGCGCAGCGGTGCCGCCCTCGTGGTCACACCAGGCATCGACGGCGATCATCGCCAGCTTGATCAGGTCCGCCGCCGTACCCTGCATCGGGGCGTTGATCGCGCTGCGCTCCGCATACTGTTGCAGCGCGCGGTTGCGCGAGCGGATATCGGGCAGATACAGGCGCCGACCGAAGACGGTCTCGACGTAACCCGTTTTGCGCGCCTGTTCGCGGGTGCGGTCCATGTAGGCCTTCACGCCCGGGTAGCGTTCGAAATAGAGGTCGACGTATTTCTGGGCGGCCCCGCGCTCGATACCGAGTTGCCGTGCGAGTCCGAAGGCGGACATGCCGTAGATCAGGCCGAAGTTGATCGCCTTGGCCGAGCGGCGTTGGTCCGCGGTGACTTGATCCGGCGGTACGCCGAAGACTTCGGCGGCCGTAGCCTGGTGCACGTCCCGGTCGGCCGCAAAGGCACCGAGCAGACCGGCGTCGCCCGACAGGTGCGCCATGATCCGCAACTCGATCTGCGAATAGTCGGCGGCGAGCAGCACATGGCCCGGCGGCGCGATGAACGCCTGGCGGATCCTTCGGCCTTCCGGCGTACGGATCGGGATGTTCTGCAGGTTCGGGTCGGTCGATGACAGCCGACCCGTCTGCGCCACGGCCTGGTGGTAGGAGGTGTGCACCCGCCCGGTGTCGGCATTGACCTGCAGCGGCAGCTTTTCGGTGTAGGTGCTGCGCAGTTTGGCGATGCTGCGGTAGTCGAGGATCAGTCGCGGCAGCTTGTAAGCGTCGGCGAGCTCTTCGAGCACGTCCTCCGCGGTCGAGGGCTGGCCGGTCGGCGTCTTGCGCAGCGCCGGGATCTGCATCTTCTCGAACAGGATCTGCTGCAGCTGCTTCGGTGAATCCAGGTTGAACTCGGTGCCGGCCTCGGCGTGCGCTGCCGCTTTCAGTTCCTCGGCACGCCGCGCGAGTTCGCTGCTCTGCAGCCGCAGCATGCTGCGGTCGATGAGTACGCCGCGGCGTTCCATGCGCTGCAGAACGGGCGCGAGCGGTTGTTCGAATTCTTCGTAGAGGCGCTTCAGCTGCGGTTCGTGTTCGATCGCCGGCCACAGCGTGCGATGCAGCCGCAGCGTGATGTCGGCATCCTCGGCGGCGTATTCGCCGGCGCGCTCGATGGCTACCTGCGCGAAGGGGATCTGCTTGGCGCCCTTGCCGGCTACATCTTCGTAGGTGATGGTGCTGATGCCGAGGTAGCGCTGCGCCGCCGAGTCCATGTCGTGGCGCGTCGCCACGCTGTTCCAGACGTACGACTCGAGCATCGTGTCGTAGCGCATGCCGCGCAGCGCGATACCGTGGTTGGCAAGCACGTGGGCGTCGTACTTGAGGTGATGGCCGAGCTTGTGATGCTGCTCGCTCTCGAGCAGCGGCCGCAGCCGTTCGATCACCATGGCGGAGTCGAGCTGCGCGGGCGACCCGACGTAGTCATGGGCGAGCGGCAGGTAGGCAGCCTTGCCGGGCTCGATGCAGAACGACAGGCCGACGAGGCGCGCCGCCATGTAGTCGAGACTGGTGGTTTCGGTGTCGAGCGCGAACAGGGATGCCTGCTCGAGCGCCTGGCACCAGCGTTCGAAGGCCTGCGTATCGAGGATGACTTCGTACTCGCGCGGCGCAGCGGCGATCTCGGGCCGAACGACGAGCGTGTCTGCGGGGCCGTCGCCGCCGCGCTCTGCCGCGGCGGACATCGTCTCGCCGTGACGACCACCACCGGGGCTCGCATCGGGACTCGTCGTGGATGCGGGTGATCCTTCTGCCGAGGCCCCCGTGTCGCCCAGGCTGCGCAGCAGCGAGCGCAGTTCCAGTCGCGACCAGATCGTCCGCAGTGCCGCCTCGTCCTGCGGCTTGCGTTCCAGGTCCTGCGCGGTCTGCGGCAGTTCCAGATCGCAGCGGATCGTGGCGAGGCGTCGGGACAGTTCGAGCGTGGCGAGACCGGCGCGCAGGTTCTCGCCGACTTTTCCCGGTACCTCCGCGGCGTTTGCGACGAGGTTGTCGAGGGTCGAATACTGCGCGAGCCATTTGGCGGCGGTCTTCGGGCCGACCTTGTCGATGCCGGGAATGTTGTCGGAGCTGTCACCGACGAGCGCGAGGTAGTCGATCATCTGCTCCGGCCAGACGTCGAATTTCGCCTTGACGCCGTCACGGTCGTAGACGCTGCCGCTCATGGTGTTGACCAGCGTGATGTGCGGCCCGACGAGCTGGCACATGTCCTTGTCGCCGGTGGAGATGAGCACGCTGCGACCGGCATCGGCCGCGCGCCGTGCGAGCGTGCCGATGACATCGTCCGCCTCGACGCCGCTGATGCGCAGCAACGGCAGACCCAGCGCCAGAACCGTTTCGAGGAGTGGTTCGACCTGCGCGCGCAGGTCATCCGGCATGGGCGGGCGGTGGGCCTTGTACTCGGCGAAGAGTTCGTCGCGAAACGTCTTGCCCGGCGCGTCGAATACGACGACGACCTGCGCGGATGCGCTCTCCCGCAGGAACTTGAGCAGCATGTTGACGACGCCGAGCACGGCGCCGGTCGGCTCACCCCGGGAGTTGGTGAGCGGCGGCAGGGCGTGGAACGCGCGGTAGAGGTAGGAGGATCCGTCGATGAGGACGAGATCCGGATTGGCGGGCAGCGAAGTCATGCCGCAGCGATCGGGTCTTCAGCGGCAAGGTGGGCGACCGGGCAGCGCAACGGCGACTGCCCGGTACACCCGCGAGCGGTCAGGCGACGCCGGGCGCCTTCACCCAGACTTTGCACCAGCCCGGGTTCTTGACCAGCTTGCCCGGGAACAGGTTGCACTTGGCCAGCGGGGCCTTGCGGTCCTTGTCGGCCCACTGCAGGCAGTTGCCGCAGAGCTGCTCGGGCTTGTGGTTCGGGTTGGCCTTCTGGTCGACCTTCTTCGTGTCCTCGACGTAGCCCAGCGCCTTGGCAGCGGGCTCGGTGGGGCTCAGCACGGGCAGCGCGCCGGCGGCGGGCTTGGCTTGCGCGAAGGCGGTTTCGACGACGACCGGGATGGCGGGCAGGCCCAGTACGGAGGCACCGAGTACCTGACGGCGGGTCAGCTTGTCAGACTTCATGGGCAATTCCTTTTGTTGCAGGGATCACGTTACAGCTTCGATTATACGCCCGACGAAGTTCCATGCAGAGGCTGCGTGCAGCCTCTCGCCGCGGCGGACCGCGGGGCTGATGGGCCGATGACCACTCCGGTGCAACCGCTGCGTTGTAGCGGCGGCCTTGACTGATGGCCGGGTCGATACCCACGCCGGCGACGCGCCATGCCGTCCCGACCATGGTGCCGCCGCTGCCCGAGGCAACATGTGCACAGGGCGCTGCTGCCGCGCCTTCGTTCGACGGTGGGCTGCCGTCATCGGGTGGTACGCCGCCACGCCGTTCTCCGCCCACCGTGCAGAGTGCGCTTGCGATCAGCGTATCGATGCGCGACGACTCGGTTGCTGCGTTGTGCATGACAGGGTCGTGCCCGGCCAGTGCCGTCCGCAAAAGCATCGACGCCATGAGCGCGGACACGATCACTGCACGGGATCGTGACTGCGAGGTGCTTGCGACGGGGACCTTCACGGCTGCCCATGCTAGGGGCGGCCGCCTCGCCGCGATGCTCGGGAAAACCGAGGGGGTCAGCGCGGCGGCTGTGTCGCGGGTGGCTGCGTCGGCTGCGTCGGCTGCATCGGCTGCGCCGAGGGCGCACCGCGGGTGTCTCCCGCTTCGCGGATGATCACCTTGCCGGCGTCTTCCGGCAGATACAAAGGGCCGGTCTGACCGCAGCCGGCGAGCGAGATCGACGCGATCAGCAGCCCGCTCGACACCGCGATGTGCCGGGATGGGCGGCCGACACGCGGCGTCCGGGTGTCGGTGATGCGGTTTCTCATGGGTCGTCCCTGCAGGGTTCGCGGATGGGGAAGCGGGTGCGAACGGCTTACACCGGCAGCGTACGGACGTCGCGCAGCGCAAGCCAGCCGCGCAACACGCGATAGATGACCCAGACGCCGATGATGAAGAAGCCGGCGATCGCGGTGGCGAAGCCGACGATCACGAGCATCAGCGGTGCCGAAAGCACCAGCACCAGTACGCTGGCGAGCAGGGCTATCCAGAACGTGCGGATCTGCCAGGAGAAGTGCGACTCCAGCCAGGTGCCCGCTGCGTCGCGACGCCGCGCGTAGTTCATGATCACGGCGACGATCGAGGGTACGCCGAACACGAAACTGCCGACGATGGTCGCGGCGCTGGTGACGCCGATCAGGACCGACAGCGCATGCAGCGCATAGATGACGTGGGTCCAGGTGACGAGCGAAGGGTCAGGGATGCGTTGGAAGTTGTTCATCGTGCGGGTTCGACAGCGTCGAGTGCTCCGTGTTCCGTGATCTGCGGCGCGTCCGGGCCGGCTTCGGCGACGGTTCCGGCTTCAGCGACGGTTGATGATGGCCAGCGTGATGCGTGACACGCACACCGCCTGGCCGCGGGCATTGGTGATGTCGATCGACCAGACCTGGCTGCGCGCGCCGGCGTGCAGCAGGCGCGTGGTACCGGTGACGAGTTCGCCCTCGAGGGCAGGGCGCAGATGGTTGGCGTTGATCTCCTGACCCACGGCGGCGTGATGGTCGTCGAGACAGCTGTTTGCGGCGACGCTCGCCAGGGTCTCGGCCAGCACCACCGACGCGCCGCCGTGCAGGAGACGCATCGGTTGGCAGGTGAGCGGCCCGACCGGCATGGTGGCTTGCACGAAATCGTCGCCGATCCGGGTGAAGACGATGCCGAGTGCCGACACCATGGTGTTCTGCGACCGATCGTTCATCGCCTCGATCGAGGCGTCGGCACGCCAGGGAATCTTTTGGAAATTCATTGCTCCGCAGTCTCGGCTGAAGTTGCGCCACGCTCCGTCGCCAGTTCGGCGCCGATGCGGCGGTAGGCTTCGCGGAAGGGAATGCCTTCGCGTACCACCAGCGCGTTCGCCCGCTCCGCGGCATGGATTGCTGGATCGAGTTCGATGTTCGCCGGGCGAAAGCCCATGGCGTCGATCGCCGGCACGAGGATGGCAGCGCTTGCGAGCGCGAGGTCGATACCGCGGAACAGCGGCGCCTTCAGCAGTTGCAGATCGCGCTGATAGCCGGAGGGCAGTTTTGCGAAGATGCCCAGTGCCTCGAGCAGGCAGCCCTGTGCGGTGGCCGTGCGTCCGCGCAGCAGCTCGAACACGTCCGGGTTGCGCTTTTGCGGCATGATCGACGAGCCGGTGGTGAACTCGTCCGGCAGTTCGAGGAAGGCGAATTCCTGCGTGTAGAACAGACAGACGTCGGTCGCGAAGCGTCCGAGGTCCTGCATCAGCAGGGTGATTTCGAACAGCAACTGCGCCTCGGCCTTGCCGCGCGAGAGTTGCACGGCGGTGACGGGTTCGTGCACGACGTCGAAGTCGAGCGCGGCGCGCGTCGATTCGCGGTCGAGCGGCAGGCCGGGCGTGCCGTACCCCGCCGCCGAGCCGAGCGGGCTCTTGGCGAGCCGTCGGTGCACGGCCCGCAGTCCCGCGGCATCGTCGCGCAGTTCGGCGGCAAAGCCGCCGGCCCATAGCGCAACCGAGCTGGGCATGGCCTGCTGCATGTGCGTGTAGCCCGGCAATTCGAGATCGCCCTGCCGGTCGGCAAGACGATCGAGCGCTGCTGCAACGGCCTCGGCAGCGCGCGCGAGTTCGTCGGTGGCATCGCGCAGATAGAGCCGCAGCGCCGTCAGCACCTGATCGTTGCGCGAGCGGCCGAGATGGACGCGGCCGCCCGCCGCGCCGATGCGGGCAGTGAGTCTCTTTTCGAGTGCAGTCTGGCCGTCTTCGTCGACGAGTTCGATCTTCCACTCGCCCTGCGCGTGCGCCGCGGCGAGCGCCTCGAGACCGCTCTCGATGGCTTCGCAGTCCGCGGCCGACAGCAGCCCCTGATCGTGCAGCATCTGTGCGTGGGCGATCGAGGCGCGGGCGTCATAGGCGACGAGGCGCTCGTCGAGCGCATGGTCTTCGCCTGCCGTGTAGGCGAGGACGCGCGCGTCCAGCGCAGCGCCTTTGTCCCAGAGTCGGGTCATGCGCCAGCGGCGGCACCGGCCGCGGTGCCGGCCGCGGTACCGGCCGCGAGTTCCGCCGGAGCGAGTTTGTTGATGTCTGCCACCACCAGCGTGCCCGTGCCCTCGTTGGTGAACACTTCGGCAAGTATGGCATCGGGTGCCTTGTAGGAGATCACGTGGACGCGTTTCACGCCGCCCTGGATCGCGCTTTCGATGGCCTTCGCCTTCGGCAGCATGCCGTCGACGATGCGCTTCTCGTCGCGCAGCCGCTTGAGTCCCGCCAGATCGGTGAACGAAATGACCGAGGTCGGGTCTTCCACGCGCTCGAGGATGCCGGGCGCGCCCGTGCAGAGGATCAGCTTCTCGGCGCCGAGCGCGGCGCCGATCGCGGCGGCAACGGTGTCGGCGTTGATGTTGAGCAGCGTGCCGGAACTGTCGCTCGAGAGCGGCGAGATGACCGGCATGAGGCCGTTGTCGAGCAGTTTGCGGATGACGTCGGTGTCGATGTAGTCGATGTCGCCGACGAACCCGTAGTCGATCGTTGTATCGCCCGTCTGCAGCTTCACCGGCGCGCGCTTGTGGGCCTGCACCAGCCCGGCGTCGACACCGCTCAGACCGATGGCCTGGATGTCGAGTTCGCGGCAGGTGGCGAGGATGCGGGTGTTGATGAGACCCGAGAGCACCATCGCCGTCGCGTCGATCGAGCGCTCGTCGGTGACCCTGCGGCCCTCGATCATTTGCGTCGGCACGCCGAGCTTCTCGGTGACTTCGGTGAGTTGCGGCCCGCCGCCGTGGACGAACACCACGCGGATGCCGAGCGAATGCAGAACTGCGATCTGTTCGATCAGCGCGCGCGTCGCCGCCGGGTCGCCGAACACGCCGCCGCCCGCCTTCACCACGAAGGTCTTGCCCTTGTAGAGGCGGATGTAGGGCGCAGCACTGCGCAGGGCGCGAATCACCGCGGCAGGGTCGGCTCGGTGCATGATCATCGTTCGGTTCCTCCAGTCGAAAGCATGCGGTGCAGCACCGCCATCTGCGCGGGCAGCCGGTTGTGGGCCTCGCGCTGCACCACGCTGCGCGGGCCGTCGAGCACTTCGTCGGCGACGGCGACGTTGCGTCGCACGGGCAGGCAGTGCATGAATTTGCAGTCTGCGGCAGCGCGCGCGAACCAATCTTCGCGCAAGCACCAGTCGCCGAGCCCGGCGCGCAGCGCCGCGTCACCGGCCGCGTCGCCGTAGTGCGTGCTCGAGCCCCATTCCTTCGCGTACACCACGTGGGCGCCGGCCATGGCTTCGTCGCGGTCGGTGGTTTCGCGTACCGAACCTCCCGACGCGGCGGCGGCGGCGCGCGCCCTGGCCATGATCTGCGGCGGCAGCGCGTAGCCCTCGGGACGCAGCACGACGACCTCCATGCCGCGGTGCGCGGCCATGTGCACGGTCGCGGCGGGGACGGCCATCGGCGTCACGCGCGGATGGTTCGCCCAGGACAGCACGAACTTCGCGCGTTGCGGCACCGCGAGGTCTTCGAGCGTCTTCCAGTCGGCGAGCGCCTGACAGGGATGGTTCATCGCCGATTCGAGGTTGATGAGCGGCTTGTTCACCACCGCGGCCATTGCCTTGAAGCTGGTCTCGGCGAGATCGTGCCCGAGGTCCTTGCCCTCGGCGAAGGCGCGGATGCCGAGCGCGTCGGCATAGGAGGCGAGTACCGGCAGTCCCTCGCGGACGTGTTCGGCTGCGGCGCCGTTCATGACCGCGCCGGTGCGCGTCTCGAGCTGCCATGTGCCTTGCCCCGGCGTGATCACGAATGAACTGCCGCCAAGGCGCAGCATGCCGACCTGGAACGACGACAAGGTCCGCAGCGACGGATTGAAGAACACGAGGCCGAGGATCTTGCCCGCGAGCGCCTGCGGCTCGGGGCGTTCTTCGAGGCGGCGCGCGAGCGCGAGCAGGTCGAGGATTTCCTCGCGGCTGAAGTCGGCGAGATCGAGGAAGCGTTTCATGGGTCTTGTTTCATAGGTCTTGCAGTGCTTCGCGCAGCAGGTCGACGTGCGCTTCCTGGAGCGTGTACGGCGGCAGCAGGCGCACGACGTTCGGGTCGGCGCTGGTGCCGGCGAGGATGTTGCGCTCGAGCAGCGCCTTCTGGACGTCCTTCGCAGGTCGCGAGGTGAGGAGACCGTGCAGGAAACCCGCACCCTGATGACCGGTCACCGGACCCACGCTGCAGGTGTCACGCAGGTATTTCGAAACGCGCTGCACGTTGGCGAGCAGGCCTTCGGTTTCGATGGCATCGATGACCGCCTCGATTACCGCGCAGGCCATGGGGCCGCCGCCGAAGGTGGTGCCGAGGCCTTCCAGCTTGATCGCGGCGGTGACCGCCGGCGCCATCAGCAGTGCACCGCAGGGAAAGCCGTTGCCGAGTGCCTTCGCCGTGGTGATCATGTCCGGCATCACGCCGTAGAGATTGGCCGCGAAGGGATGTCCGCTGCGGCCGACGCCGATCTGCACTTCATCGAAGATCAGCAGCGCACCGACCTGATCACAGCGCGTGCGCAGCGCGGCGAGGAACTCGTGACCCATGTCGAAGGCGCCGCCGACACCCTGAACGGGCTCGACGATGACGGCCGCGGTGTCCGCGGTCACCCGCGCGTCGATGGCTGCGAGGTCGCGCCGCGCGATCCAGCCCACATCGAAGGGCGTGCGCGGGAATTCGTACCATTTCTTGTCGGCACCCCAGGTCACGGCCCCGGCAGCCGCGGTCCTGCCGTGGAACGCGCCTTCGACGGCCACGACACTGCTGCGGCGTGTCATCTTGAAAGCCATGCGCAGGGCGTTTTCATTGGCTTCGGCGCCGGAGTTCACGAAGAACACGCTGTCGAAGGCTGGACCGGCGAATTGCACGAGCCGCGTTGCGGCGCGCACGCGCACGTCCATCGGCACGGCATTGCTTTGGAAGTTGCAGGCTTCCGCCTGGCGGGTGAGGGCGCGCGTCCAGCCCGGGTGCTTGTAGCCGAGCGCGGCGACCGCGTGGCCGCCGTAGAGATCGAGCACGCGGCGGCCATCGCGCGTGTGCAGCCAGACGCCCTCCGCATCGACGACCTCGATGGGGTACTGCGCGAACACGGGAGCGAGACGATCGGCGGGGCTCATGGGAATCCTCGGTCGGTGTCAGGTCCAGCCGGCGGCCGGTGCGGTGAGACCCGCGGTTTCGGGGAGGCCGAGCAGGCGGTTCATCCATTGCACCGCGCCGCCCGCGGCACCCTTGTCGAGATTGTCGATGACGCACATCACGGCGACGGTCCTGCCGTTCGTGGTGCCGTGCAGATGGGCGTAGTTGCTGGCGACGACGTCCTTGACGCGCGGGGCGGCATCGAGCACGCGCACGAAAGGCGAGGCGGCGTAGAAACCGCGCAGCGCCGCGAGCAGCGCCTTGCCGTCCAGAGCAGTCCTGCCGTTGGCGCCGGCATGTTCCGGCGCCAGTGTGGCTTGCACCGTGACGTGGATACCGCGCGCGAACGGTCCCGAGTGCGGCACGAAAGCGAAGTCGGCGGTGACGCCGCTGGCCGCGGCGGCACAGGCCGTGATCTCCGGGATATGCCGGTGCACGAGCGCGTTGTAGGAGTAGAGATCGCTGTGCCGGGTCGGATGGTGGGTGCCATCGACCGGTTTGCGGCCGGAGCCGGTGCTGCCGGTCACGCCGCTGACGAACAGCGTCGGCGTCACCAGCCCCAGCGACAGCAGCGGTACGCTCGCCAGCAGCGCCGCGGTGGCGAAGCACCCGGGATGCGCAACGTGCGGAGTC
>JBIKVA010000280.1:0-3395 GCA_044357085.1 Steroidobacteraceae bacterium
ATCCGTCGCGGCGATCGCGTGGTGATCTACATGCCGCTCGTGCCCGAGGCCGTGGTGGCGATGCAGGCCTGCGCGCGCATCGGCGCCATCCACTCCGTGGTGTTTGGTGGCTTCTCGGCGCTCTCGCTCAAGGACCGTATCGAGGATGCGGGGGCCCGCTGCGTCATCACGGCCGACGGCGGGCGTCGCGGCGGCCATATCGTCGAGCTCAAGGCGGCGACCGACAAGGCGCTGGCCGAGGGTTGCGCCGGCATCGACACGGTGTTCGTGCTGCGGCGCACGGGCGAAGCCGTGCCGATGCAGCCAGGGCGCGATGTCTGGTGGCACGACGCGGTGGCGGACATGTCCAGCGACTGCGAGCCCGAATGGGTCGATGCCGAGCATCCGCTGTTCCTGCTCTACACCTCGGGATCCACCGGACGCCCCAAGGGTATCCAGCATGCGAGCGCGGGTTATCTGCTCGGCGCCAAGCTCACCAGTCGCTGGGTGTTCGATCTCCGGCACGACGATGTCTTCTGGTGCACGGCCGACGTCGGCTGGATCACCGGGCACAGTTACGTCGCCTACGGACCGCTCGCCGCTGCGGCCACCATCGTGATGTACGAGGGTGCACCGACCTTTCCCGATGGCGGGCGGTTCTGGCGCATCTGCGAGCAGCATGGCGTGACCGTGTTCTACACCGCGCCGACCGCGATCCGTGCGCTGATGAAACTGGGCGATGAGATTCCGGCGAAGTCGGACCTGTCGAAGATCAGACTGCTCGGCAGCGTCGGCGAGCCGATCAATCCCGAGGCGTGGGTGTGGTACCACCGGGTGATCGGTCGCGGGAATTGTCCCATCGTCGATACGTGGTGGCAGACCGAGACCGGCGCGATCATGATCTCGCCGCTGCCCGGCGTGACGGCTACCAAGCCCGGTTCGTGCACGCGCCCCTTGCCGGGGATCTTCGCCGACATCGTCGATGACGACGGCCACAGCGTGACCACCGCCGATGCCGGCGGCTACCTCGTCATCCGCCGGCCCTGGCCGTCGATGTTGCGTACCATCTGGGGCGACAACGAGCGCTACCTCAAGACCTACTGGGAAAAATTCCAGAACCGCTACTACGTCGCCGGTGACAGCGCCCACCGTGATGCCGACGGCTGTTTCTGGATCATGGGGCGCATCGACGATGTCCTCAACGTCGCCGGCCACCGCCTGGGCACCATGGAAATCGAATCCGCGCTGGTGGCGCATCCGCGCGTCGCCGAAGCGGCCGTGGTCGGCAGGCAGCACGAGATCAAGGGCGAGTCGGTGTTCGCCTACGTGGTATGCCGGGGCGCGCGCCCCACGGGCGACACCAAAGAATTCGAGAAGCAATTGCGCGACTGGGTGGGCGAGCAGCTCGGCGCCATCGCCAAACCCGATGACATCCGCTTCGCCGACAACCTGCCGAAGACCCGCTCCGGGAAGATCATGCGCCGGCTGCTGCGCGCCATCGCCCGCGGCGAGCCGATCACGCAGGACGTGAGCACGCTCGAGAACCCCGCGATCATCGACCAGCTTCGCGGACCGGACTGAGCGGGGACGCCGGGCCTTTTTATTTGGGTCGCAGCGCCGCGACGGCGGTATCGGGAAAGTCGCTGAACACGGCGTCGACCCCGAGTGCGGCGAAGGCGCGGTACTCGGCGGCCGGATCACCTGCATAGTCGGCGGCAAGGTGGATCGGTTCGTTGCGGAACGTCCACGGGTGTACCTGCAAGCCCGCTGCATGCGCGAGTTCGACGAATCGGGTAGGCGGCGTGGACAGACGGCTGCGTTCGGTAGTGTCGGTCCGGTCGGTGCGACGCGAACCGATCAGATGGCGCTTCCAGGGGCCGACGGCGTCCGCGTATCCGGCGATCTCCGCGAACGTCGATGCCCGCGTGTAGTCCCGGGGGATATCCGCCTGCGGATAGAGGTTGCAGGTTCCCGCCGAGGTCCAGGCCGGCGGCGGCGCAACGCTGCCGTCGTCGCGCAAGTCACCGCCGTCGAGCAGCTGCACGAGACGCAGCGAGGTGCGCGCGCGCAACCAGCGCAGATTCCCGGCCTCGAAAGACTGGATGAACACCGGCGAGTCGCGTCCGGTCCAGCCCACCGACTGCAGGGTGGCGAGCAGCCGTGGCTCGAGCGGCAGACCGAGTTCGCAGTGCCAGGTCGGATGCTTGGTCTCGGGGTAGATGCCGATCGTACGGCCCCGCGCGAGGGATTCGCGACGCGCGAGTTCGATGATCTCCTCGAGTGTCGGGATCGGGTACAGGCCGTCGAACTCCTTCGAGCGGTCGGCGCGCGGCTGCACGGCCCGCAGCCGCCGCAATTCGGCGAGGGTGAAGTCGGTGGTGAACCAGCCGGTCACTTCCGCGCCGTCGATGCGCGTGGTGCGCTTGCGGTCGGCGAACTCGGGGTGTGCCGCGACGTCCGTGGTCGCACCTATTTCCGGCTCGTGGCGCGCCACGAGGTGCCCATCCCGCGTGGCCACGAGATCAGGCTCGATGAAGTCGGCCCCCATTTCTATGGCGAGGCGATATGACTCCAGCGTGTGCTCGGGCCGATGTCCCGAGGCGCCCCGGTGTGCGATCACGAGCGGTGCCGCCATGGCCTGGAGTGTCGCCGTCGCCATCACGGCGAGGCAGACGAGCGCGCGGGCGATGGCTGTTCGCCGGCGTGGCCGGTCAACGGTCTCATGTCGTGGTCCAGTCCCTGGCGAGCACGACGAAGCGCAGGTCCGGCCGTTTCGGTTCGCCGAAGCGGGGATCGCCATAGGGGAAGGGTGCGGTCTCGCCGGTGCGCCTGTAGCCGCGACGTTCGTACCAGGCGATGAGTTCGGGTCGTTGTTCAATGACGGTCATGACCATGCGACTGACTTGCCAGCGATCATGGACGAATTCCTCCGCCGCAGCGAGCAGACCGCGGCCGAGACCCGAGGCCTGCAGCGTGGGCTCTATGGTGAGCATGCCGAGATAGGCATGGTCGGCCCGGCGTTCGAGTTGTACGCAGGCCAGCGGGCGTCCTGCCGCTTCGTGCACCAGCATCACGCGATCGCCCCGGGTTTCGCCCCCCCGGATGAAGTCGGCAAGGGCCTCCGGGTCGGTTCGTTGACCCCCGAGCAGTTCGGCCTCGGTGGTCCAGCCGACCCGGCTGCTGTCGCCGCGATAGGCCGAATTGACGAGTGCCGCGAGCCGTGCCGCCTCGTCGCTGCGTGCAGGGCGGGTCGCGAGTGGCATCAGTCCGGCGCAACCCGGCCGCGTGCCGCCGCCATCTGCTCGAGTCCCATGCGCAACTCGAGCCGACGGTTGAATTCTTCGGGCCCGAAGGCGCGTTGCGCAAGCACGTTCATCGGATCGGTGCGATAGCCGATCTCGCGGACATAGTGGTCG
>JBIKVA010000004.1:0-37375 GCA_044357085.1 Steroidobacteraceae bacterium
CGTGGGGAACACGCGTGCGATGCATCGATCGGCAAATAACGTTCGAGGACCCACCGAAACCCCGTGCCGCGGAACAGCACCCGCAGTAGGAAATGATCGTAATCTATTGAGAATCAAGCCAAAAGCGGGGAATTTGACCATTGACCCAGCCGCACGGGTATTTTACCTGCCAGCCGGTGGGTTATCGGCAGGAAAACTACTTTCTGGACGCGACCGGCCCGATGCCGAGCGGCCGGCCGCAGACCTTGACCCCCCGCAGGTGCGTCAGGACCTGGTCGGGGATACCGGCAGGCAGGCGTACGAGGGTATGGTCCTCGCGGATATCGATGCCGTTGATTTCGCTGCCGCGAAGATTGCCCTCGTGAGCCAGCGCGCCGACGATGTTGCCGGGCTGTACCCCATGGCGACGGCCGACCTCCAGACGGTAGACCGCCTGCGTCCCCGCCGACCCCTCTGATCCCTCTGATCCCTTCGGCTCCGCCGACCCCTGCCGCCCGACGAACAAGGCACGTCCAGACTTCGCGACCGAGGCCAGGGCCGCAGCCACATCGACGACATCGGCACCGCTTTCGCGCACGAATTCCTCGATGACGTTGCGATAGGCCGCGAGGTCCTGCGTAGCGATGATCGCGGCGATTTCTTTCTTGAACTTGTCGGCGCGGCGAACGTTGACCTCTTGCACCGTCGGCAGAACCATCGGCTCGATCGGCTGACGCGTTGCGCGCTCGATGATGCGCAGCATGTTTCGCTCGCGCGCCGCAATGAACAAGATCGCCTCGCCCGAGCGACCGGCCCGCCCGGTGCGACCGATGCGGTGCACGTAGGATTCGCTGTCGTACGGCACATCGAAATTGACCACGTGGGTGATGCGCTCGACATCGAGTCCGCGCGCGGCGACATCCGTCGCCACCACGATATCCAGCTTGCCGCTCTTGAGCGCCGCGATCGTCCGCTCGCGCTGCGCCTGAAGAATGTCGCCGTTGAGCGCCGCGGCCGAGAAGCCGCGCGCCTCGAGTTTTTCGACCAGTTCGACCGTCGACTGCTTGGTCCGTGCGAAAACCAGCATGGCATCGAACGGCTCGACCTCGAGCAGCCGCGTGAGCGCGTCGAGCTTGTGAATGCCGGATACCAGCCAGTACCGCTGGCGGATCTTCGCTGCCGTGGCGGTCTTCGAGCGAACCGTGATCTCCCGCGGGTTGCGCAGGTGCTTCTGGGCGATCCGCCTGATCTGCGCAGGCAGCGTCGCGGAAAACAGGGCGACCCGCCGGCCGGCCGGGACCCGTCCCAGGATGTGGTCGATCGCGTCGACGAAACCCATCTGCAGCATTTCGTCGGCTTCATCGAGCACGACGAAGTCCACGGTTCGCAGATCGAGCGTGCCGCGTTCGAGATGGTCCATGACCCGCCCCGGGGTGCCCACGATCACGTGCACGCCGCGTCGCAGTGCATTCAGTTGGGGCGTGTAACTCTGCCCGCCGTAGATGGGCAGGACATGCAGACCCGGAAGGTGACTCGCGTATTTCTGGCAGGCTTCGGCGACCTGGATCGCAAGCTCGCGCGTCGGCACCAGCACGAGTGCTTGCGGTTCGCGGCGCGCCAGGTCGATTCGCGCGAGCAGCGGCAAGGCAAAGGCGGCAGTCTTGCCCGTTCCGGTCTGGGCCTGACCGATCAGGTCGTGCCCCTCGAGCAGAACGGGAATGGTCGCCTGCTGAATGGGCGAAGGTGTTTCGTATCCGACTTCTGCCAACACCGACACCAATGCGGCGGGCAGACCGAGATCGGCGAAAGAAACGTCCTGCTGCGGGTTTTGAGTCATCGCGAGATCCATGGCACGGGCCTTGTGAACCGGGTCGCGATGCGAGTGACTCGTGACTGTTCCCCGCGAAAGGCTCGTCGGCGGGGATTTGGTAGCGGGGGCAGGATTTGAACCTGCGACCTTCGGGTTATGAGCCCGACGAGCTGCCAGACTGCTCCACCCCGCACCAGATTGGGCCGCGAAGCATACAGGGTCACGCGGCGCCACTCAACCTTTTATCGCGCGTATCGCGTTATCGCGCGTCGGCAATGCCCCTCAGCCGAGTACCCGTGCGCAGAGTTCGACCAGCGACTGCGGCAACACGCCGAGAACGATGACCGCTGCGGCGTTGAGGCCGAGCGCGAGGCGGACGCCGCCATGCCTGTCGGGGACAGGCAGGTCGCCGGGTGAATCGAAGTACACGATCTTGATGACCCGCAGGTAATAGAAGAGACCGATCACCGAGACGGCCGCCGCGAACACCACGAGCGCGAGGTGATCCGACGCCCACAGCGCCTGGAAGATCTGCAGTTTCGCGACGAAGCCCACGGTCAACGGAATGCCCGCGAGCGACAGCATCACGATCATCAGGATCAGCGCGAGCAGCGGATCGCGCGCGTGCAGCCCGCGATAGTGCTCGAGTTCGTCCGCCTCGAAACCGCGGCGACTGGCCAGCAGGATGACGCCGAAGGCGCCGAGCGCGGTGAGCACGTAGGCGATGGTGTAGTAGAGCGCGGCTTCCTGCCCCTGCTCAGTGCCGGCGATGAAACCGAACAGGATGAAGCCGACGTTGCCGACCGCCGAATAGGCGAGCATGCGCTTGAGGTTGGTCTGCGCAATGGCCACCACGTTGCCGAGCAGCGCCGAGAGCACGGCGACGATGACCAGCATCTGTATCCAGGTGTCGGCGACGTTGCCGAGCGCGCCCGAGAGCAGCCGGAACGCGAGCGCGAACGACGCGATCTTGGGTGCGGTGGCGATGAAGAGCGTCACGGATGACGGCGCGCCGTGGTACACGTCGGGCACCCACATGTGGAAGGGCACCGCGCCGAACTTGAAGGCCACGCCGACCACGATGAACACCACGCCCATGATGAGCCCGAGGCTCGGCGCACCCTGCAACGCCGCGGCAAGCTCGCCGAGCAGCAGCGTCCCGGTCAGGCCGTAGACCATGGACATGCCGTAGAGCAGACACCCCGAGGCGATGGCACCGAGCACGAAGTACTTCATCGCCGATTCGGCGGCCACACCGGAGTCGCGATCGAAGGCCACGAGGGCATAGAGGGACAGCGACAACAACTCGATGCCGATGTACAGCGTGAGCAGGCTGCCCGCCGAGATGATGACGAAGATGCCGAGCATCGCCGTCAGGACGAGCACGTAGTACTCCCCTTTCAGCAGACCGCGTTCGTCCAGGAAGTGTCGCGAGTACAGCAGCGCCAGGGCCACGAACAGCATGGTGAGCAGCTTGAGCACCGTCGCCAGCGGATCCGCGATGTACATGCCGGAAAACAGCTCGGTCGGCATCTCGACCTGGGCATAGCGCAGCGTCAGCGCCGCCCCGACACCGATGACGAGCAAGGTCAGGGTCGGCGTCACGCGGCGCGCGGCGGCACCGGCGAAGACGTCCACCAGCAGCACGAGGCAGATCGCCGCCGTGAGGTAGATCTCCGGCAGGGCCGGTGCGATCGAAGCAAGTGTGAAGGTGGGTGTCATGTCAGGGTTGGGGTGCCATCAGGGCAATTTGCTCGTGACGATCTGCTCGACGAGATGTTGTACCGAGGGCTGCATGACCTCGAGCAGGGGCGCCGGCCAGACCCCCAGCAGCAACACACCCACCGCGAGCAGCGCGAGCACGAAGAACTCGCGACCGTTGAGGTCCTCGAGGGCGGCAACGTGGTCGTTGCCGACCGGGCCGAAGATCACGCGCTTGACCAGCCACAGCGTATAGGCGGCGCCGAGGATCAGCGTGGTGGCCGCAAGGAAGGCATACCAGAAACTGGCCTTGAAGCTCGCGAGAATGACCAGGAACTCGCCGACGAAGCCGGACGTGCCGGGGAGCCCGGCGTTCGACATGGCGAAGAGCACCATGAACGCACCGAACATCGGCATCCGGTTGATGACGCCGCCATAGGCGCTGATCTCGCGGCTGTGCATGCGGTCGTACATCACGCCGACGCAGAGGAACATCGCCGCCGAGATGAGGCCGTGGGAGATCATCTGCACCATCGCGCCGTCGATGCCCATGCCGACGCCGGCGAGGGAGTTGGTGTTGGCAGCGATATCGAAGGCCAGGAAGCAGCCGAGCGTGACGAACCCCATGTGCGCAATCGACGAGTAGGCGATCAGCTTTTTCATGTCCGTCTGCACCAGCGCCACGAAACCGATGTAGACCACGGCGATCAGCGACAGCACGATCATCAGCAAGTCAAGTTCGCGGGCGGCATCCGGCGCGATCGGCAACGCGAAGCGCAGGAAGCCGTAGCCGCCCATCTTCAGCATGATGGCGGCCAGCACCACCGAACCGCCGGTCGGCGCCTCGACGTGGGCGTCGGGGAGCCAGGTGTGCACGGGGAACATCGGGATCTTGACCGCGAACGCCGCGACGAAGGCGAGGAAGATCCAGAACTGCTCGTCGTAGCCGAGCGGCAGGTCCTGCAGCGCGGCAATGTCGTAGGTGCCCGACTGCAGGTACATGTAGATCAGGGCAACGAGCATGAACACCGATCCGAGGAAGGTGTACAGGAAGAACTTCAGCGTCGCGTAGACGCGCCGCGGACCGCCCCAGATGCCGATGATGAGGAACATCGGAATGAGCATCGCTTCCCAGAAGAAGTAGAAAAGCAGCGCATCGAGCGCCGAGAAGACGCCGACCATCAGCCCTTCCATGATCAGGAACGCCGCGAAGTATTGTGCGGGTCGTTCCTCGATGACGGTCCAGGCCGCGATCACCACCGGAATGGTGACAAAGGTGGTCAACAGCACGAGCGGCAGCGCGATGCCGTCGATGCCGAGGTGATAGGTGGCATTGAAGGCCGGGATCCACGGCATCTGCTCGACGAACTGGAACGCCGCGGTCGTCGTGTCGAAGCCGGTGTACAACGGCACCGAGAGAAGGAACGTCGCCACGGCCGTCGCGAGCGCCACCCAGCGCGCAAGCCCGATGCGCGAATTGCCGAGCGCGAGCACGGCGACCCCGCCGAGGATCGGCAACCAGACCAGAGTGGAGAGCAAACCTGCTTGCATCATTGTTCTCGTCGTGCGGGTTCGTCGATGTTCAGGCGAACAGCAGGAACCACGCGAGCAGCGCGGCGAGCCCGATCATCATCCAGAACGCGTAGGAGTAGAGATATCCGGTCTGCACCCGACGAACCACGCTCGCGAGCGCGCCGACGAGGTGGGCCGAGCCGTTGACCAGCGCGCCGTCGATGAGCGTCTGGTCACCCGCCTTCCAGAACACGCGTCCGAGTGCACGGCTGCCGGCGGCGAGGACTTTTTCGTTGAACCAGTCGAAGTAGTACTTGTTGTCGAGTACACGACCGATCGGCGCGAGCGCCGTGCCGATGCGCGCCGCGGTTTGCGGGCTCTTGAGTACGAGGTACCACGCCGCGACGACTCCGCCGAGCGCGAGCCAGAGCGGCGCATGCCCGACAGCAGCCAGGGCGAACGAGGCCGGATCGTGGAAATGCCCGGCGAGTTCGGCCAGCACGTCGTTCTTCTCGAGGACCTGGATGGCCTCGCCGAAATAGCCGCCGAAGAGCACGGGCTGCACCGTCAGGTAGCCGATGGCGAGCGACGGGATGGCGAGCAGGATCAGCGGCAGCGTCACCACCCAGGGGCTCTCGTGCGGCGTGCCACCACCGTGCCCATGCCCATGGTCATCGCCGTGACCGTCGCCGTGACCATGATCATCGCCGTGCGCATCGGCCTGTACCCAGCGCGGTGTCCCGTGGAAGGTCATGAACACCATGCGGAAGGTGTAGAACGCCGTCACGAACACGCCGATGAGCACGCACCAGTAGGCATAGGTCGCGCCCCAGCGATGCGACTCGTGCACGGCCTCGATGATGAAGTCCTTGGAGTAGAAACCCGACAGGAACGGCGTGCCGATCAGTGCCAGCGCGCCGATCCAGCAGGTCGCAGCGGTGATCGGCATGAGCTTCGCGAGACCGCCCATCTTGCGCATGTCCTGCTCGTGATGCATGCCGATGATCACCGAACCCGCAGCAAGAAAGAGCAGCGCCTTGAAGAACGCGTGCGTCATGAGGTGGAAGATCGCCGCGCCGTAGGCCGAGGCTCCGAGCGCCACGGTCATGTAGCCGAGCTGCGAGAGCGTGGAGTAGGCCACCACGCGCTTGATGTCGTTGTTGACGATACCGAGGAAACCCATGAACAGCGCGGTCGTCGCTCCCACCACCAGCACGAACGACAGCGCCGCTTCCGACTGCTCGAACAGCGGCGAGAACCGCGCCACCATGAAGATGCCGGCGGTGACCATGGTGGCAGCGTGGATCAGCGCCGAAATCGGCGTCGGGCCTTCCATGGAGTCGGGCAGCCAGACGTGCAGCGGCACCTGCGCGGACTTGCCCATGGCGCCGATGAAGAGGCACACGCAGATGAGCGTGATCGCCGACACCTCGAAGGAACCGGTCAAGGCGAAACCCGTCTGCGCGAGCTGGGGCGCCGCGGCGAAGGCATCGCGGTAGTCGAGCGAGCCGGTGTAATAGACGATGCCCGCAATGCCGAGCACGAAGCCGAAGTCGCCGACGCGGTTGACCAGGAATGCCTTGAGATTCGCGAAGATGGCGCTCGGCTTGGTGTACCAGAAACCGATCAGCAGGTAGGAGACGACACCCACCGCCTCCCAGCCGAAGAAGAGCTGCATGAAGTTGTTCGACATCACGAGCATCAGCATCGCGAAGGTGAACAGAGAGATATACGCAAAGAAACGCTGGTAGCCCGGATCGTCGTGCATGTAGCCGATGGTGTAGACGTGCACGCAGAAGGACACGAACGTCACCACGCACATCATCAGTACGCTCAGGTGGTCGACCAGGAAGCCGACCTCCATGCGTATGCCGTCGCTGACCAGCCAGGTATAGACCGTATCGTTGTACACGCCGACCTCACCCGACAGCAGCTGCCAGCCGACCTGCGCCGAGAGCAGGAACGCGACGCCGACCGCGGCAATGGTGAGGACGTGCGCGGCCGTCCGGCCGATCAGCTTGCCGAGGAGCCCGGCGATGATCGCGGCGGCCAGCGGCAGCAGAGGGATGGCGAGCAGCAGATTCGGGTTCATGTCAGCCCTTGAGCGTATCGAGGTCTTCGACGTTGATGCTGCGACGCTCGCGGAAGAGCACCACGAGGATGGCGAGGCCGATCGCCGACTCCGCGGCGGCCACGGTCAGCACGAAGAACACGAACACCTGCCCGTCGAGATCGCCGAGGAAGCGCGAGAAGGACACGAAACTGAAGTTGACCGCGAGCAGCATCAGTTCGATGCACATCAGCAACAGGATGACGTTCTTGCGGTTGAGGAAGATGCCCGCGATGGAGAGCGCGAACAACAGCCCCGACAGGGTGAGCATGTGCTGCAGCGTGATCATGGGGAGCCCTCCCCCGGACCCACGCCCTTGACGATGCGTACCCGGTCTTCACGGCGGACGGCCACCTGCTTGGCGACATCCTGCGGCTTCAGGCCCGGCCGCCGACGCATGGTGAGCGCGATGGCGGCCACGATCGCCACGAGGAGCAGCACGGCGGCCAGTTCGAACGGGTAGACGTACTGCGTGTAGAGCACCTCGCCCAGTTCACGCGTGTTGCTGTGGTCGGCGGGTTGACGCGCCACCGCGATGCCGGTGTCGATACCGAAACTGCGGGCACCGAAGACCGCCACCATCTGTCCGATGACGAGCAGGGAGACCAACCACCCGAGCCAGGCATAACGGGTGAAGCCGCGCTTGAGCTCCTCGACGTTGATGTCGAGCATCATGACGACGAAGAGGAACAGAACCATCACGGCGCCCACGTAGACGAGCACGAGCACGATGGCGAGGAATTCGGCTTCGATCAGCAGCCACAGCGCCGCGCTCGTGAAGAACGCGAGCACCAGCGACAGCGCCGAATAGACGGGGTTGCGCGCCACGATCACCCCGAGCGCCGCGGCGACGAGGATGGTCGAGAACACGTAGAACAGCACTTGCACGAACACCGGCTGGGTTCCTCTTTCGGGGCTGCGATCAGCGGTACGGCGCGTCGGCGGCCTTGTCGGCGTCGATCAGCGCTGCGTAGCGCTCGCCGACGGCGAGCAGCTTGTCCTTGGTCATGATGTTCTCGCCGCGATTCTCCATGTGGTACTCGTGGATGCGGGTCTCGACGATGGCGTCGACCGGACAGGCCTCTTCGCAGAAGCCGCAGTAGATGCACTTGAAAAGGTCGATGTCGTAGCGGGTCGTGCGCCGGGTGCCGTCGGCCGCCACGTCCGACTCGATGGTGATGGCGAGCGCCGGGCATACCGCCTCGCACAGCTTGCAGGCGATGCAGCGCTCCTCGCCGTTCGGGTAGCGGCGCAGCGCATGCAGACCGCGGAAGCGCGGCGACTGCGGGGTCTTTTCTTCGGGGTAATTGACCGTGACCTTCTTGCGAAAGAGCGTGCGCGCGGTCAGCGACATGCCGGCGAGCAACTCGGTGAGCAGGAAGGTCTTGGCGATGCTGTTGAGTGACATGGCGTGTCCTTGGGCGGCGTGGGCTCAGCCCTTCCAGGGACCGACGTCGAGCCAGGACATCAGCCCCTCGACGGCGATCCAGACGAGCGTCACGGGGATCAGCACCTTCCAGCCGAGGCGCATGATCTGGTCGTAGCGGTAGCGCGGGAACGTGGCCCGGTACCACATGAAGCAGGTCAGGAAGAAGAAGAACTTGAGGAACAACCAGTGGAAGCCCGGCGCCGCGAGCGGATTGTCCGCCGCAAACAAACCCTCGAAGGGGCTCAGCCAGCCGCCGAGGAAGAACACCGCCGTGAGCGCCGAGATCAGGATCATGTTCGCGTATTCGGCAAGGAAGAACAGCGCGAACGCGATGCCGGAATATTCGACGTGGAAACCGGCGACGATTTCGGATTCGCCCTCGGCGACGTCGAACGGCGCGCGGTTGGTCTCGGCGACGCCGGCGATGACGTACACCACGAAGAGCGGGAACAACCAGAGTACGAACCAGTTGCCGATGCCGCCTTCCTGGGCGCGCACGATATCCCCGAGGTTCAGTGTTCCGGCGGCCATCACCACGCCGACGAGCGCGAACCCCATGGCGATTTCATAGGCGACGACCTGCGCCGCCGAGCGCATCGCGCCGAGGAAGGCGTATTTGGAGTTCGCCGCCCAACCGGCGAGGATCACGCCGTAAACGCCGACCGAGGTCAGCGACAGCAGGTAGAGCAGACCGGCGTCGATGTCGGCGATGACGAGCGCCGGATCGAGCGGGATCACCGCCCAGGCCGCAAATGCAGGCACCAGCGTGATGGCCGGCGCGATGCGGAACAGCCACTTGTTGGAGGCCGACGGAATGACGACCTCTTTGAGCAGCAGTTTGATGACGTCGGCGAACGGCTGAAAGATGCCGGGAGCAAAGCCGAAGATGCTGCCGACGCGGTTAGGCCCCTTGCGCAACTGGATCCAGCCGATGACCTTGCGTTCCCAGAGCGTGGTGAACGCGACCGACAGGATCACGGCCACCGTGACGACCAGAATCCACGCCGTCGCCCGCACGTACTCGGGCAAACCGCTCCAGAACTGCAGCAGCGACGCCATCAGACCCCGCCTCCCGCAGCAGCACCGGCCGCCTTGGCAGTCGTCGTCTGCTGCAGCGCGGCGCTGCGCCGCAGCACCGCGTCGATGGCGTACATCGGCACATCGAGCAGACCGAGATCGAGGTCTGCCGACCCGGCAACGGCAGCGATGGCCGGCAAGTGGCGGGTAACGAGCCCGGCAGGCACGGCCGCGCCAGCCGTTTCGGCGACGATCCGCGACAGTTCGTCGCGGACGGCCTCCGAGCTCTGGTAGGCGAAGCCGTCGAGTTCGAGCGCATTGCCCAGCACGCGCAGGATCTTCCATCCCGGGCGCGACTCTCCGGAGGGCTTGGCGAGGCCGGTGTGGCTCTGCCAACGTCCCTCGAGATTCACGTAGGTACCCGAGGTCTCGGCAAAACTTCCCATCGGCAGCAGAACGTGGGCAAAGCGCCGCAGTTCATCGGTGACGAAAGGCGTGATCGCGACCACACAGGCCGCGGAGCCGAGTGCACGCCCCGCGAGCGCCGCATCGGCGATATCCGCCGCAGGCTCGATGGCGCCCACCATGAGATAGGCGCGCTGCGGGGTCTCGAACATGCCGCGCAGGTCGAGACCCGCCGCGGACGAGTCGTCAGCGAGAGCGACACCGCCCGCGCCACGGTGTGGCACGGCGCCGGCCAGCCACGCGCCCGCCGCGTTTGCGCCTTCCGCGAGGAACCCGAGCGAGGCGCTGGCGAGCTTCGCGATCTCGCCCGCGAGCGCCCGCAGATCGACGGCCGCCGGATGGCGCAGCGCCATCGCACCGAGCCACACCGCGCGTGCGCCACCTTGGCAAAGCGCCGCCGCCGCAGCCTGTTGCGACGCATCCGGAGTCACGCCGCGCAGCAAGCCCGCGCAGGACTCGCCGGGCTGCTGGCCCGTGAGATCGCGCACCGCCGCCAGGATGCCCGCGAGGTCGTGCACCCACTCCGCTGCGGGACGGACGATTTGCGCGGCCACCGGGAAACGGTACTCGCGCGCGACCGAGTCGATGAAAGCGGCCTTGGCCCTGGCGCGCACCACGGCCTTGCGCAGGCGATGTGCCAGCAGCGGCAATTCGGCGCGCAGGTTCGAACCGACCACCAGCACGCCCGAGAGCGTATCGACTGCGGCCAGGGGGATGCCGAGCGTCGGCTGTCGGGGGTCGGCGCCGACGTCGCGGAAATCACGCGTGCGCAACCGATGGTCGATGTTCGACGAACCGAGCGTGCGCGTGAGCCGCGCCGCAAGATGCATTTCTTCGAGCGTGCAGGAGGGGTGAACCAGCGTACCGAGCGACGCGCCCGCGGCCTTCAGGCCGCGCGCCGCCGCTGCGAGCGCGTCTTCCCAGCTCGCCGCGCGCCATTCGCCATCGATGCGCACCATGGGAGCCAGCAACCGGTCGTCGGCATGGATGCCTTCGTAACTGAAGCGGTCGCGGTCGGCGATCCAGGTTTCGTTGATGTCTTCGTTGACCCGCGGCACCACACGCTTGAGCTTGCCGCGCAGCACGTGGCCGAAGAGATTCGAGCCGAAGCCGTCATGGGGCGAGACGAACGGCACCTGGGTCATCTCCCAGGAGCGCCCCTGATAGCGGAAGGGCTTGGAATTGAGCGCACCCACCGGGCACAGGTCGATGATGTTGCCCGACAACTCGTGATCGACACTGCGTTCGATCCAGGTACCGATCTCCATGTTCTCGCCGCGACCGGTCGTACCGAGTTCGGGGATGCCCGCGATGTCCTGGCCGAAGCGCACGCAGCGCGTGCAGTGGATGCAGCGCGTCATGTCGGTCGAGACCAGCGGACCGAGGTTCTTGTCCTTGACCACGCGCTTGCGTTCGTTGAACCGTGCGATGTCCCGACCGAAGCCGAGCGCGAGATCCTGCAGTTCGCACTCGCCGCCCTGGTCGCAGATCGGGCAGTCGAGCGGGTGGTTGATCAGCAGGAATTCCATGGTCGCTTTCTGCGCACCGATGGCCGCCTTGGAGCGGGTGAAGATCTTCATGCCCTCTGCGACGGGCGTCGCGCAGGCGGGCAGCGGTTTCGGCGCCTTCTCGACTTCGACGAGGCACATGCGGCAGTTGGCCGCCACCGGCAGTTTGTCGTGGTAGCAGAAGCGCGGCACGTAGGCGCCCTGCTGGTCGGTCACGTGGATGATCATGGCGCCCTTGCGCGCCTTGGCGGGCTTGCCGTCGATCTCGACGTTGACCAGGTCGTCCTGGGGATTCGCTGCCATCTCTAGCGCGCGCGGCTCACGCCGCCTCCTTCTGGCCGTCGACGAGACTGCGCCCGCCGTGCTGGATCATGTATTCGAACTCGTGACGGAACCGTTGCAGGAAGCTTTGCACGGGCCACGCCGCCGCATCGCCGAGCGCACAGATCGTGTGGCCCTCGATGCGGTTGGCGACATCGACGAGCAGTTGCAGGTCTTCCATGCGGCCCTGGCCGGCGACGATCCGCTTCAGCACACGGTTGAGCCAGCCCGTGCCCTCGCGGCAGGGCGTGCACTGGCCGCAGGATTCGGACTTGTAGAAGCGCGAGATCCGCTCGAGCATGCGCACCATGCAGGTGGTCTCGTCCATGACGACGACGGCCGCGGAACCGACCGAGGATCCCACCGCGCGCAGCGAGTCGTAGTCCATGTTGACGCCCATCATGACGTCCCCGGGTACGACCTTGACCGAAGAGCCGCCGGGGATCACCGCCTTGAGCTTGCGCCCGCCGCGCACGCCGCCGGCGATCTCGAGCAGATCCTTGAACGGAACGCCGAGCGGCAGCTCGTAGTTGCCGGGCTTCGCGACATGCCCGGACACCGAGAAGATCACCGTGCCGCCGGCATTGGTCGTGCCGAGTTTAGAGAACCACTCGGGTCCCTTGCGCAGGATGGTCGGCACCGAGGCATAGCTCTGGGTGTTGTTGATGGTGGTGGGCTGGCCGTAGAGACCAAAGGCGGCGGGGAACGGCGGCTTGAAGCGCGGCTTGCCCTGCTTGCCCTCGAGCGACTCGAGCAGCGCGGTCTCCTCGCCGCAGATGTACGCACCAGCGCCGACGAAGGTGTAGAGATCGAAGTCGATACCCGAGCCCTGCACGTTCTTGCCCAGCAAACCGGCCTCGTAGGCCTCTTTGACCGCAGCCTCGAAGCGCGGCACCGGTTCGCCGAGGAACTCGCCGCGGATGTAGTTGTAACCCACCGTCGCGCCCATGGCGTAGCCGCCGATCGCCATGCCCTCCACGAGCGCATGCGGATTGAAGCGCAGGATGTCGCGGTCATGACAGGTACCGGGCTCGCTCTCGTCCGAGTTGCAGACCGCGTACTTCTGGATCGGTGCGTTGCGCGGCATGAAGCTCCACTTCGTGCCGGTCGGGAAGCCGGCGCCGCCGCGACCGCGCAGGCCGCTCGCCTTGACCGCCTCGATGACCTGCTCGCGGGTCATCTCCCCGGCGAGAATCTTCTTCCAGGACGAATAGCCGCCAATCTTGAGGTAGTTGTCGAGCGTCCACGGGCGCTCGAGCGCGAGCGGCTCGAACACCACGAGGTTCATGCGGTCACGCCAGGTATCGAGTGCATTGCTCATGCCGCGGTGCTCACTTCAGCTCGTCGAGAATCTTGTCGACCTTCTCGGGGGTCAGGTACTCGTGGAATACGTGATCGACCATCATCATGGGCGCGCCGGTGCAGGCGGCGAGGCATTCTTCTTCCTGCTTCAGGAAGATGCGCTTGTCGGCGGTGCTCTCGCCCACCTTGATGCCGAGCCTGCGCTCGCAATGCGCGAGGATGTCCTCGGCGCCATTCAGCCAGCAGCTGATGTTGGTGCAGACGCTGACATGGTGACGCCCGCACTCGTGGGTCTCGAACATCGAGTAGAACGTCGCCACCTCGTATACCTGGATCGCCGGCAACCGCAGGTACTCGGCGACCGCATCCATGATCTCGGTGCTCAGGAACCCGTCGTTCTGTTCCTGCGCAAAGCGCAAGGCAGACAGGGTCGCCGACCGCTGACGCCCCGCAGGAAAACGCGCGATCCAGCCGTCGATCTCGTGCCGGGTGTGCTCGCTGAGCAGCGCCACTTTGGCGCCCTCGCCCGGCACGAAAATCTGGCCGTCGCTGGTACGCACCCCGCGCTGCGGCTGCACGGCTTCGCTCATCGGTCGATCTCCCCGAAGACGATGTCCTGCGTGCCGATCACCGCCACGACATCTGCAAGCATGTGTCCGGTGACCATCTCCTCGAGCGAGGCCAGATGCGGAAAACCCGGCGCACGACACTTGAGGCGGTAGGGCTTGTTGGCGCCGTCCGACACGAGGTAGATGCCGAACTCGCCCTTGGGCGCCTCGACGGCAGCGTAGGTCTCGCCTTCGGGCACGCAATAGCCTTCGGTCATGAGTTTGAAGTGGTGGATCAGCGACTCCATGTCGCCTTTCATGTTTTCGCGGCGCGGCGGCCGCACCTTGGCATCGGCGACCATCACCGGCCCGGAATTGTTGCGCAGCCACTCGACGCACTGCGCAACGATGCGGTTCGACTGTCGCAGTTCCTCGATGCGGACAAGATAGCGGTCGTAGCAGTCGCCGTTCACGCCTACCGGGATGTCGAAGTCGAGCTCGGAGTAGACCTCGTAAGGCTGCTTCTTGCGCAGGTCCCAGGCGATGCCCGAACCACGCAGCATCGGCCCGGAGAACCCGAGCTGCAGCGCCCGCTCGGGGCTGACCACGCCGATATTCACCGTGCGCTGCTTCCAGATGCGGTTGTCGGTGAGCAGCGTCTCGTACTCGTCGACGGCCTTCGGGAAGCGGCGCGTGAAGTCGGCGATGAACTCGAGGAGCCCCGCCGCGCGCGCCTCGTTGAGCCGGTCGGCATCCTGCTGCGAGCGCCAGCGCGAAGCCCGATAGCGCGGCATCTCGCGCGGCAGGTCGCGGTGTACGCCGCCCGGCCGGTAGTAGGTCGCGTGCATGCGCGTGCCCGACACCGCCTCGTAGCAGTCCATGAGGTCTTCGCGTTCCTTGAACGCGAGCAGGAACACGGTCATGGCGCCAATGTCGAGACCATGTGCGCCGAGCCACATCAGGTGGTTCAGGATGCGCGTGATCTCGTCGAACATGACGCGGATGTACTGCGCGCGCAGCGGCGGCGTGACGCCGAGCAGCCGCTCGATCGCCATGACGTAGGCGTGCTCGTTGCACATCATCGAAACGTAGTCGAGCCGGTCCATGTAGCCGATCGACTGGTTGAAGGGCTTGGACTCGGCGAGCTTTTCGGTGGCCCGGTGCAGCAGGCCGATGTGCGGGTCGGCCTTCTGGACGACCTCGCCGTCGAGTTCGAGCACGAGGCGCAGCACGCCGTGGGCCGCAGGATGCTGCGGCCCGAAATTCATGGTGTAGGACTGGATCTCGGCCATGGGATCAGCTCGCGCTGCCGCCCGCCGGACGCTCGATCAGCGCCGGGTCGTAGCGGTTGTCGTGACGGATCACGCGGGGCACCAGCGTTCGCGGCTCGATACTCACCGGTTCGTACACCACCCGCTGCTTCTGCGGGTCATAGCGCACTTCGACGTTGCCGATGAGCGGGAAATCCTTGCGGAACGGATGGCCGATGAAACCGTAATCGGTGAGCAGACGCCGCAGGTCCGGGTGGCCCTTGAAGAGGATCCCAAAAAGATCGAACGCCTCGCGCTCGAACCAGTTCGAGGACGCCCACACGCCCACCAGCGAATCGACCATGGGTTCGTCGTCGTCGTCGCAGAACACCCGCAGCCGTAGCCGGCGGTTGAAACGCACGGAGAGCAGATGCGACACCACCGCGAAACGCCGCCCTGGTGCCGGGCCGGTGTCCGCAACCGCTGCGCCGCGGTTCACGCCGCGCGAAAAACCGGATCCGGTGGCACTCGCGGTCTTCCACTCGGACTTGCCATAGTCGAGGTAGTCGACACCCGCCAGATCGACGAGCATGTCGTAGCCGAGCTCGGGATGATCCCGCAGCGTGGTAGCCACCGCGAGCAGCGAAGCCGCATCGCACTCGATGGCGATCTCGCCCGGCAACGACGGCACCAACCGCACGCGGTCGCCGAGCACGGTTTCGATCGGCGCGACGCTCATGGGCGCGCCACCGTGCTGGTGCGGGCGATCTTTTTCTGCAACTGGATGATGCCGTAGAGCAGCGCCTCGGCGGTCGGCGGACAACCCGGGACGTAAACATCGACCGGGACGATGCGGTCACAGCCGCGAACCACCGCATAGGAGTAGTGGTAATAGCCACCACCGTTCGCGCAGGAGCCCATGGAAATGACCCAACGCGGTTCGGGCATCTGGTCGTACACCTTGCGCAGCGCAGGCGCCATCTTGTTGACCAGCGTGCCGGCGACGATCATGACGTCGGACTGTCGCGGACTCGGGCGGAAGACCACGCCGAACCGGTCGAGATCGTAGCGGGATGCACCGGCGTGCATCATTTCGACGGCGCAGCACGCCAGCCCGAAGGTCATGGGCCAGAGTGAACCGGTGCGCGCCCAGTTGACGAGGTTGTCCACCTGCGTGGTGACGAACCCGCGCTGCGCAAACTCGTGCGCAACGCCATCTTCGGTCAATCCCACTCCAGCGCCCCCTTCTTCCACTCGTAGATGAAGCCGACGATCAGAATTCCGAGGAAGATGCCCATGGAGATGAGCCCGAAGCCACCGATCGAGTCCAGAGCCACCGCCCAGGGAAACAGGAAAGCGATTTCCAGATCGAAGACGATGAACAGGATGGCGACGAGGTAATAGCGCACGTCGAACTTCATGCGCGTTTCTTCGAAGGCCTCGAAGCCGCATTCGTAGGCGGAAAGTTTCCGCGCGTCATCCGGCGCCTTGGAGAAATAACGCCCCAAGCCGCTTCCGAGCAGCAGCAGGATTGCGGCGAGCCCGGTGGCAACGCCGAGGAAGATCAAGGCAGGCAGATAGTTCGTCAACATTCGCTATGCCCTTGCACGAACGCGGCCGATGGCCGCGCAACCCCCGTGCTTCAAGCGGCGCGGATTGTAGCAGGATGTCGATCGAGTTTGGTGCGGACGGGGAGACTCGAACTCCCATACCTTGCGGCGCTAGCCCCTCAAGCTAGTGTGTCTACCAATTCCACCACGTCCGCGAACACGAACAAACTTGCTAGGCGCGAGTGCGCCTGCCCTCAAGGAGCCGGAGCGGGCGGCGCCGACGGCGCAGGCGCAGCGGGGACGCTGCCACTCGTTGCCGGTGCCGCTGGCGCAGTGCTCACTTCCGCGGGCACTTCGCCGAGGAGACCTTCCGCCTTGACGGCGGCCGGTCGGGTTCCCAGCCACGCGAGCGCGAGGCTGTTGATCATGAAGATTGCGGCCAACACGGCCGTGGCACGCGACAAACCCGTGGTCGCACCGCGCGCACCGAACACGCTGCCGGAAGCCCCGGCACCGAAGCCGGCGCCGGCATCGGCGCCACGACCGCGCTGCAGCAGCACGAGTGCAACGATCGCCAGCGAGGCGAACACCTGGATGATGGTCAGCGCCGTAAGCAGCATGTCTCGGTCTCTGTTCCCCGACGGAGTGTCCGCGCCTCAACCGCCGGTCGCCGCGACGATCGCGACGAAGTCCTCGGCCTTTAGTGAGGCACCGCCGATGAGGCCACCGTCCACGTCCGGCATGTCGAACAGCTCGCGGGCGTTACCCGCCTTGACGCTGCCCCCGTAGAGGACCCTCATCGAGCCCGCAATTGTAGCATCGTTGGCAGCGATTCGACCACGGATGAAGGCGTGGACGTCTTCGGCCTGTTCCGGTGTGGCCGTCCGGCCGGTTCCGATCGCCCAGACCGGCTCGTAGGCGATGACGCACCGCTGCAGCGCGGCGAGGCCGAACGACGAGCTCCGGACACCGGCGATTGCCGCATCCAGTTGGCGTCCGACCACTTCGTGGGTACGGCCGCCGTCGCGCTCCTCGAGCAGTTCCCCCACGCAGATGATGGGCAAGAGGCCCGCCGCGAGCGCTGCGACGGCCTTGCGCGCGACCAGTGCATCCGTCTCACCGAAGAGTGCCCGCCGCTCCGAGTGGCCGATGATGACGTGGCTGCAGCCGACGTCGCGCAGCATGCCGGCGCTGACCTCGCCCGTGTAGGCACCCTGCCCCGACTCCGCGCACAAATCCTGCGCACCGAGCGCAACGGCAGTCCCGGCGAGGCGAACCGCGGCATCGGCGAGATATACGAAAGGCGGACAGACCACGACCTCTGCCGCGGTCGCCCCGACCCCGGCCAGCACGCCGTCGAGCAGAACAGCGTTGGCCGCGCGCGAGCCGTGCATCTTCCAGTTGCCCGCCACCATGGGTCGTCGGCTCATTGGAGTTCCTCCGTTCGCGGCACGGCCGCACGTACGGCATCGGCCAGTTCGTTGGCGAGTGCCTTGGATTCGGCGCCGTCCTCGGCTTCGATCATCACGCGGATGAGCGGCTCCGTGCCCGAGGCGCGCAGCACGGCGCGCCCGCGACCTGCCAGACGGGTCTCGATCGAGTCACGGGCCGCACGCACGGCCGGAACCTGCAGCGGATCGAAGCGCCGCGCCACCTTCACGTTGACCATGGTCTGCGGCAACAGGGACAGATCAGCCGTCAGTTCGGCTAGCGTACGGCCGGTCTCGCGCATGATCGACAGCACCTGCAGCGCCACCACCATGGCGTCGCCCGTGGTGGTGTAGTCGAGGGTCAGCAGATGCCCGGAGGTCTCGCCACCGAGCACACCGCCGGTTTCGCGCAATTTGGCGAGCACGTACCGGTCGCCCACCTGCGCACGATGGAACCCGATGCCACGCTCGATGAACGCCCGCTCGAGGGCGAAGTTCGTCATCAGCGTCCCGACCACCGGACCCTGCAAGCGGCCGGTCGCATGTCGATGGGTGGCGATGACATACAGCAACTGGTCGCCATCGACCTTGCGCCCGAGGTGATCGACCATCACCAGCCGATCGCCGTCGCCGTCGAGTGCAATGCCGACCTGCGCGCGCACTCCCGGCACCGTGAGCTGCAACAGGTCGGGTGCAAGCGCGCCGCAGGCCTGGTTGATGTTGCGCCCGTTCGGCGAGCAGCCGAGCGGCACGATCTCCGCGCCGAGATCGGTGAGGATCCGCGGCGCAACCTTGTAGCCGGCACCATGCGCGCAGTCGATCACGATCTTCATCCCGGCGAGCGAACTGCCTGCGGGCATGGTCGAGATGCAGAAATCCTGATACGCCTTGCGCGACTTGTCGACGCGTGACGCGCGCCCCAGCCCCTGCGACTCGCGGGTGATGGGATCGCTCTCGAGCTCGGCCTCGATGCGCGCCTCTTCTTCGTCCGAAAGCTTGCCGCCGGTGGCATCGAAGAACTTGATGCCGTTGTCGTGGTAGGGGTTGTGCGAAGCGCTGATCACCACGCCAAAGCGACAGCCGAACTGCCGTGTCATGTACGCAATGCCGGGAGTAGGCAGCGGCCCGATCAGCATCACATCGACGCCCGCCGCGACGAAACCGGCCTCTAGCGCGGCCTCGAACATGTAGCCCGAAAGCCGCGTGTCCTTGCCGATCAGCACGCTGCCGCCCTCGGGTGCGAGCACGCGAGCGGCGGCACTCGCCAGACGCAGCACGAAATCGACCGTCAGCGGATGTTCCCCGACCGTGCCACGCACGCCGTCGGTGCCAAAGTATTTCCTGCTCAAGCATGCCCTCCGGAGCGGCGCAGCGCCGTCCATACCTTCACGACGTCGACCGTCTCGGCGACGTCGTGGCAGCGAATGATACGCGCTCCGCCCTCGAGCGCCGCCCATGCGAGCGCCAGGCTGCCCGCAAGGCGCGACTCCACCGGGCGCCCGGTGATGGCGCCGAGCATGGACTTGCGCGACAGCCCGGCGAGCAGCGGCAAGCGGCCCGACGCCGTTCCACCGCCGACCAACACCGACAAGCCGCGCAACAGCTCGAGGTTGTGCTCGAGCGTCTTGCCGAATCCGAAGCCAGGGTCGATGACGAGACGATCGCGCGCGATGCCCGCTGCCTCGCAGGCCGCAACGCGCGAATCGAGGAAGGTGCCGACCTCGGCCACCACGTCGCCATAGGTCGGCTCGCGCTGCATGCCGCGCGGTTCGCCCTGCATGTGCATGACGCACACGGCCGCCTGACCCGCAGCCGCGGCCTCGAGCGCACCCGCTCGCCGCAGCGCGTAGACGTCGTTCACCATGTGGGCGCCGACATCGAGCGATGCGCGGATGACTTCGGGTTTGCTGGTGTCGATCGACACGCGCGCGCCCCGATCGACGAGCGCATGCACCACGGGCAACACCCGGCGCAACTCTTCGTCGACAGTGACCGGATCGGCACCCGGCCGGGTGGACTCGCCACCGACATCGATGATGGCGGCACCCTCGGCGAGCATGGTTTCGGCGCGCGCCATGGCCGCGCCAAACCCGTCAAAACGACCGCCGTCGGAGAATGAGTCGGGAGTGATGTTCAGCACGCCCATCACCACGGGCGTACCGAGATCGAGGTCGCGACCGGCGCAGCGCAGCAGCACGCGGGGCGAAGATCAGCGCCGGGGCAGCTTCAGCCCGCGCTGCCCTCGCCAGCCGGTGAACCGATGCCACCCGGCTGCGCCGCCGGACGCGGGGCACCGCCTTGCGGGCCGCTCGGCACCGAATCGTCCCAGCCCGACGGGGCGCTCGGCGGCCGGCCGGCCATGATGTCCTTGATCTGGCTATCGTCGATGGTTTCGTACTTGATGAGGGCGTCTGCCATCGCGTGCAGCTTGTCGATATGGGTCTGCAGGATGCCGCGCGCGCGGTCGTAGTTGCTTTCGATGACCCGGCGCACTTCCTGATCTATGGCATGCGCGGTTTCGTCCGAGACCTGCTTGGTCTGCGTGACCGACCGACCCAGGAACACTTCGCCGGACGCTTCGGAATAGGTCAGCGGGCCGAGTTTGTCCGACAGGCCCCACTTGGTGACCATGTTGCGTGCGAGGTCAGTGGCGCGCTCGATGTCGTTCGAAGCGCCGGTCGTGACCGCGTCGGCACCGTAGATGAGTTCCTCGGCGATGCGGCCGCCGAACAGCGTGGCGATGCCGCTTTCGATGCGGCGCTTGCTCATGGAGTAGCGATCCTGCTCGGGCAGGAACTGCGTCACGCCGAGCGCACGCCCACGCGGGATGATGGTGACCTTGTAGACCGGATCGTGCTCGGGCACCGAGATGCCGACGATCGCGTGGCCGGCCTCGTGGTACGCCGTCATGCGCTTTTCTTCTTCGGTCATGACCATGGAGCGCCGCTCGGCGCCCATCATGATCTTGTCCTTGGCGCGCTCGAACTCGTCCATGCCGACGATGCGCTTGTTGGCGCGGGCAGCGAAGAGCGCCGCCTCGTTGACGAGGTTGGCAAGATCGGCGCCGGAGAAGCCCGGCGTGCCCCGCGCGATCAGCGCCGGCTTGACGTCGTCGCCGAGCGGCACCTTGCGCATGTGAACCTTGAGGATCTGCTCGCGACCGCGCACATCAGGCAGCGGCACAACGACCTGCCGATCGAAGCGGCCCGGCCGCAAGAGCGCAGGGTCGAGCACGTCGGGGCGGTTGGTGGCAGCGATGACGATGATGCCTTCGTTGCCCTCGAAGCCGTCCATCTCGACCAGCAACTGGTTGAGGGTCTGCTCGCGCTCGTCGTGACCGCCGCCGAGGCCCGCACCACGGTGCCGGCCGACAGCGTCGATTTCGTCGATGAATATGATGCAGGGCGCGTGCTTCTTGGCCTGCTCGAACATGTCGCGCACGCGCGAGGCGCCGACACCGACGAACATCTCGACGAAGTCGGACCCGGAAATGGTGAAGAACGGCACCTTCGCCTCGCCGGCGATCGCCCGCGCCAGCAGAGTCTTGCCGGTGCCCGGGCTGCCGACCATCAGCACGCCCTTCGGGATCTTGCCGCCGAGCTTCTGGAACTTGGAGGGGTCCTTGAGGAAGTCGACGATCTCGCCGACTTCCTGCTTGGCTTCATCGACGCCCGCGACATCGGCGAAGGTGACCGCGACCTGGTCTTCGCTGAGCAGCCGCGCGCGGCTCTTGCCGAAGGACATGGCTCCGCGGCCGTTGCCCCCGCCCTGCATCTGCCGCAGCATCCAGGCGAACACCAGGATGAGCAGCAGCGCCGGTGCGAGCTGCAGCACGAGCTGGGCGAGGAAGTTGGGTTGCTTCGGCGCGCGCCCGACGATGGAGACGTTGGCCTTGGCGAGCGTGCCGATCAGCGCGGTGTTCTCGGATTCCGGATTGTAGAGCTCGAAGGTCGACTTGTCCTTGCGGGTCCCGCTGATGGTGTCGCCCTGCAGCACCACGCTGTCGACCCGGCCGTTGCGCACGTCTTCGAGGAAGGTCGAATAGCTCATCTCGGACACCGGGCCCGAGCGCGGCACGAACTGGCTGAAGAGCACCAGCACGGCGACTGCGATCAGCGCCCAAACCACGAAGTTTTTCATCAGGTCGTTCATGTCTATTCCTCGGCGGGCGCATTCCGTTGCGCTTGAGAGTCAACCTACACCATCGGCCCCCCGCCGACCAGCGTTTCGACCGTGAGCGGGTACGCAAAGTTCGGCCATGCCCGCCCGCGAGACGGCCGTTGTTGCGGGTATGAGGGCGCCGCCAACGACCTTCAAGGTCCGGCACCAGGGGGATTACAATGCGGGCGATGAAACTGTCCGAAAAGCAGCGCCGCTACCTTCGCGGTCTGGCGCACCCCCTGAAGCCGGTGATCCTCATCGGCAATGCCGGCGTCAGCGAAGGCGTGGTGGCGGAGACCCGCCGCGCCTTGGCGGATCACGAACTCATCAAGGTGCGCATGACCGGGGCCGAGCGCGAAGCACGCGATGCAGCGCTGGAGGATCTCGCGAAGGTCACCGACAGCGAACTGGTGGGCCGGATCGGCCATGTCGCAACGCTTTACCGTCGCAGCGCCGAGCTGCCGAAGATCGTGCTGCCAGACTGAGTCGCTCCGGGGCGGATGCCGCCGGCGCGGGTGCCGCCTGGTCGGCTATTCGTAGCGCACCGCAACGATCTCGTAACTGCGGGTGCCGCCGGGCGCGGACACGTCGACGACGTCACCCTCGGACTTGCCGATGAGCGCCCGCGCGATCGGCGAGGTCACGGCGATGCGCGCCGCCCGAATGTCGGCTTCGTCTTCGCCGACGATGGTGTAGGTGACCTTCTTGCCGTCTTCCTCGGCCTCGAGGTCGACCGTGGTCCCGAAGACAACCTTGCCGTTTGCCGCGAGCTGCGACACGTCGATGATGTCGGCCGTGGACAGCTTGGCCTCGATCTCGTTGATGCGCCCCTCGATGAACCCCTGCTGCTCGCGGGCAGCGTGGTACTCGGCGTTTTCGGAGAGGTCGCCATGGCTGCGCGCCTCCGCGATCGCCTTGATGACGTTCGGGCGATCCTCGGACTTGAGCCTCTTGAGTTCTGCGCGCAGCATCTCGGCGCCGCGCATGGTCATGGGGTTGCGCTTCACGCGGGCATCTCCTTCACGCCAGATCATTCAAGCCAGGACTTCGCGGTGGAGGTCCTGCAGCCGGTTGACATCGACCTCATCGAGCGAATCCAGAGCCTCGCAGGTCGCAAGCGCCGCGGCAAGAGTCGTGTAATAGGTGACGCGGCGCTGCACCGCCTCGCGCCGGATCGAATGCGACTCGCGCACGGCCTGCTTGCCTTCAGTGGTGTTCACGATCAGCACGATCTCGCCGTTCTTGATCATGTCGACGCAGTGCGGCCGTCCCTCGCGGACCTTGTTGACCATCCGGACCGCGAGCCCGGCGGCGGCGATCGCCTTGGCCGTACCCTCGGTGGCGACGATCTCAAACCCGCGACCGAGCAGCCGGCGGGCAAGGTCGACGGCGCCCGCCTTGTCACGCTCGCGGACGCTGATGAAGCACCTCCCGGAACGAGGCAGCACGACCCCCGAGGCTGCCTGCGCCTTGGCATAGGCCTCGCCGAAGCTGCGTCCGGTACCCATCACCTCGCCGGTGGATTTCATCTCGGGGCCGAGCATCGGGTCGGCCTCGGGGAACTTGACGAAGGGGAACACCGCTTCCTTGACCGAGAAATACTTGGGCTGACGCTCGCGGGTGGCGCCCTGGGTCTCCAGCGAGCGCCCCGTCATCACCCGCGCGCCGATCTTGGCGAGCGGCAGACCGATCGCCTTGGACACGAACGGCGCCGTTCGCGAGGCACGCGGATTCACCTCGAGCACGAAGATCACGCCGTTCTGGATGGCGAACTGGATGTTCATCAGGCCGACCACGTTGAGCGCGAGCGCGAGCTTGCGGGTCTGCTGGCGCAGTTCGTCCTGCAGCGCCTTCGAGAGGCTGTTGGGCGGCAGCGAGCAGCCGGAGTCGCCAGAGTGAACGCCGGCCTGCTCGACGTGCTCCATGATGCCGCCGATGAGCACCTGCTTGCCGTCACAGACCGCGTCGACGTCGACTTCGATGGCGTCGTCGAGGAAGCGATCGAGCAGCACCGGGCTCTCGTTGGACACCTTGACCGCATCGGTCATGTAGACGCGCAGATCGTCTTCGTTGAAGACGATCTCCATGGCCCGACCGCCCAGCACGTAGGACGGCCGTACCACGAGCGGAAAACCGACCTCGCGGGCGAGCGCAAGCGCCTGGTCCTCGGTGCGCGCGGTCGCGTTGGCCGGCTGCCGCAGACCGAGGGCCTGCACCAGCTTCTGGAAGCGCTCGCGATCTTCGGCGATGTCGATCGACTCGGGCGAGGTACCGATGATCGGCGCGCCCTCGCGCTCGAGTGCGCGCGAGAGCTTGAGCGGCGTCTGCCCGCCGTACTGCACGATGACGCCCTCGGGCTTTTCCTTGTCGATGATCTCGAGCACGTCCTCGAGGGTCAGCGGTTCGAAATACAAGCGGTCCGAGGTGTCGTAGTCGGTCGACACGGTCTCGGGGTTGCAGTTGATCATGATGGTCTCGAAGCCATCCTCGCGCAGCGCGAGCGCCGCGTGCACGCAGCAATAGTCGAACTCGATCCCCTGGCCGATGCGGTTGGGTCCGCCGCCGAGGATCACGATCTTGCGGTTCGTCGTCGGTGCCGCTTCGCACTCGTCCTCGTAGGTCGAGTAGAGATAGGCCGTCGAGGTGGCGAACTCCGCAGCACAGGTATCGACGCGCTTGAACACCGGGCGCACGCCGAGACGACGCCGGAGCGCACGCAGTTCGCCTTCGCCGCGACCGACGAGACGCGCCAGCCGGCTGTCGGAGAAGCCCTTGCGCTTGAGCGAGCGCAGGCGCCCGGCCGCGAGGCCGGCAAACCCCTCGCGCTGCACCTCGCCCTCGAGGACGACGAGTTCCTCGATCTGCGCGAGGAACCACGGGTCGATGCGGCTCAGCTCCTGCACCCGGTCGAAGGTCCAGCCGGCGCGCAAGGCGTCGGCCACCTGCAGCAGGCGGTCCGGACCCGGCATGCGCAGGTTCTGGGCGAGCGTGCTTGCGGCATCTTCGTCGAGCGGCAGCCGGGTGACGGGCGTGAGGCCGTCGAGTCCGGTCTCGAGGCCACGCAGCGCCTTTTGCAGCGACTCCTGGAAGGTACGGCCGATCGCCATCACCTCGCCGACGGATTTCATCTGCGTGGTCAGGCGATCGTTCGCGCCCTTGAACTTCTCGAAGGTGAAGCGCGGAATCTTGGTGACCACGTAGTCGATCGTCGGCTCGAACGACGCGGGGGTTGCGCCCCCGGTGATGTCGTTGCGCAGCTCGTCGAGCGTGTACCCGACGGCCAGCTTGGCAGCGATCTTGGCGATCGGAAAGCCGGTGGCCTTCGAGGCCAGCGCCGACGAGCGCGAGACGCGCGGATTCATTTCGATGACGATCAGCCGGCCATCGGCCGGGTCGATCGCGAACTGCACGTTCGAGCCGCCGGTGTCGACGCCGATCTTGCGCAGCACCGCGATCGAGGCGTCGCGCATGCGCTGGTATTCCTTGTCGGTCAGTGTCTGCGCCGGCGCCACGGTGATCGAGTCGCCGGTGTGCACACCCATCGGATCAAGATTCTCGATCGAGCAGACGATGATGCAGTTGTCCGCGCGGTCGCGGACCACTTCCATCTCGAATTCCTTCCAGCCGAGCACGGACTCCTCGACCAGAACCTCGTTGGTCGGCGAAGCATCGAGGCCGCGGGCCACGATCGCCTCGAACTCCTCGCGGTTGTAGGCGATGCCGCCACCGGAGCCGCCGAGAGTGAAGGACGGGCGGATGACGCAGGGAAACCCCAGCGTGGACTGGATCGCGAGGGCCTCCTCGAGACTGTGCGCCACCGCCGAGCGCGCCGACTCGAGGCCGATTTCGCGCATGGCATTGCGGAACAGCTCGCGGTCCTCGGCCATGTCGATGGCGTCGCGCGAGGCGCCGATGAGTTCGACACCGAACTTCTCGAGCACCCCCTCGCGCACGAGATCGAGCGCCGTGTTGAGCGCCGTCTGCCCGCCCATCGTCGGCAGCAGCGCATCGGGGCGCTCCTTGTCGATGATCTGCGCCAGGGTGCGCCAGTTGATCGGCTCGATGTAGGTGACGTCCGCCATCTCGGGGTCGGTCATGATGGTGGCGGGGTTGGAATTGACGAGGATGACCCGGTAGCCCTCCTCGCGCAGCGCCTTGCAGGCCTGCGCCCCCGAGTAGTCGAACTCGCAGGCCTGACCGATGACTATCGGACCCGCGCCGATGATCAGGATGCTCTTGATGTCGGTTCTTTTCGGCATGGTGCGGCTCAGCCTCCCCGCCGCCGCTGCATCGCGGCGGTGAAGCGTTCGAACAGATGTTTGACGTCGTGGGGCCCGGGGCTCGCCTCGGGGTGTCCCTGGAAACTGAAGGCATCGCGGTCGGTGCGCGCCACGCCCTGCAGCGTGCCGTCGAACAGCGAGCGGTGGGTGGCGACGAGATTCGCCGGCAGGCTGGCCTCGTCGATCGCGAAGCCGTGGTTCTGCGAGGTGATCAGCACCCGGCCGCTGGCGAGATCCTGCACCGGGTGGTTGGCACCATGGTGTCCGAACTTCATCTTGACGGTGCGCGCGCCGCTCGCAAGACCCAGCAGCTGGTGGCCGAGACAGATGCCGAAGATCGGCACGTCGCGCACCAGCAACTCGCGGATCGCACTGATCGCATAGTCGCAGGGCTCAGGGTCGCCCGGGCCGTTCGAGAGGAAGACACCCTCCGGAGCGAGCGCGAGCACCTCGGCGGCCGGCGTCTCTGCCGGCACCACCGTGACCTCGCAGCCGGCATCGATGAGCAGGCGCAGGATGTTGTGCTTGACGCCGAAATCATAGGCCACGACTTGGAACGATCGGTGGCCGCTTGCCGGCGGCGGCGGCGCATCGAAGCTCGAACGCGCCGTCCACGCGAAGCGCGTCGAAGTCGACACGACCTTTGCGAGATCCATGCCCTTGAGTCCCGGAAAGGCGCGCGCCGCCTCGAGTGCCGCACGCTCGAGGGCCGCGGCTTCGGTTTCGGTGCCCCCGGCACCTGCGGCAGCGGCGACGATGCAGCCGGACTGCGCTCCCCGCTCACGCAGGATGCGTGTGAGTTTGCGGGTGTCGATGTCGGCGATGGCCACGACACCCTGACCAACGAGGAACTCGGACAGCGTCTGCTGCATTCGCCAGTTGCTCGCCCGCGGTGGCACGTCGCGCACGACGAGCCCTGCGGCGAAGGCGCGCGTGGATTCCATGTCGTCGAGGTTGGTGCCGACGTTGCCGATGTGCGGGTACGTCAGGGTGACGATCTGTTGACAGTAGGAGGGATCGGAAAGAATTTCCTGGTATCCCGTGAGGGCAGTGTTGAAGACCACCTCTCCCGAGGTCTTGCCCGGTGCGCCAATCGAGCGGCCGCGGAAGGTCGTTCCGTCAGCCAGCGCCAACACTGCGTCAATCAAGATTTCACCCGTTGCTGCTTGCCAAAATCTCCGACTCTGCAAGCGGGGTTCGGATGAACAAAGCGGGAGGCATTCTTGCGAACACCTCCCGCCCTGCACGGACTAACCCGGCTATCGGATTAGAAGGTAATTCTATGTTTCCGACCCCCTTCCTGTCCATGGAATTCGCGCCCCGGGGACCCGAAGCAGACCGCCCCGAAAAAGCGAGAAAAACCCGTGGAAAGTGGCCTAACTTATTGTTTTTAAACCGATTACATCGACCATTTCGTAGCGACCCGGAGCCCGGCCGACCAGCCACGAGGCTGCCCGCAGGGCCCCGCGGGCAAAGATCGACCGGTCGGTGGCCTGGTGGCTGACCGACACCCGCTCCCCGCTGCCGGCGAAGAGCACCGTGTGATCGCCGACGATGTCGCCCCCGCGAACCACCGCGAAGCCGATCTCGCCGGAGCGACGCGGCGACTCGCCGCGACGCTCGGCCGCCATGGCTGTCTCCAGGTCCTGCCCACGACCGGCCGCTGCGGCACGACCGAGTGCAAGCGCAGTACCGGAGGGCGAGTCCTTCTTGTGGCGGTGGTGGCCTTCGATGATTTCGATGTCGAAATCGGCAGGCAGCGCGCGCGCCGCGGCGCGCACCAGTTCGACCAGCAGCGTGACGCCGAGGCTGGTGTTGGCGGCGACGATGACCGGCACGCGTGCCGACGCCGCCGCAGCCGCCGCGAGCGCTTCGGGTCCGAGCCCGGTGGTGCCAACGAGCACCGCCGTCCCGTGACGCGCGCACGCGGCGAGATTGGCTGCGGTCGATTGCGGCGAGGAGAAGTCGATGACGACATCGGCACCAGGCAGCAGTGCCTCGAGGTTGGTGGTGATGCCGGCAGCGGCGCTCGCCTCGCGATCGACGGCGCCAGCGAGCACGGTGTCCGGCCACTCCTGCATGGCCTCGCGAATGGCACGGCCCATGCGGCCCGCGGCCCCGATGATGACGATGCGCATCGGCTCCCTCCCAGGTCGACCCTCGCGGATCAGCTGCCGGCAAAAAACCTCTTCACGCCTTCGAAGAACCCTTCCTCGCGGGGCGTGTGGCCGCGACCGTCGCTGCGCAGCGACTCGTCAAACTTGCGCAGCAGATCGCGCTGTTCGGCCGAGAGGTTCACGGGCGTTTCTACCACAACACGACAGAACAGGTCCCCGCGATCACCTCCGCGCACCGGCTTCACGCCCTTGTCGCGCAAACGGAAGACGCGGCCCGACTGCGTCTCGGCAGGAATCTTGATCGACACATCGCCCTCGAGCGTCGGCACCTTCACCGAGCCGCCGAGCACGGCGGTGGCGAAACTGACCGGCACTTCACAGGAGAGATCGTCGCCGTCGCGCTCGAAGATATCGTGCGGCTTGACGTTCATCTCGATGTAGAGATCGCCCGGCGGTCCGCCGTTGCGTCCCGCCTCGCCCTCGCCGCCGAGGCGGATCCGGTCACCCGTGGAAACACCCGCCGGGACCTTCACGGACAGCTTGCGCGTGCGCCGCACACGGCCCTGGCCGAGGCAGGTGTCGCAGGGGTTGCGAACGATACGGCCCGTGCCGCGGCAACGGTTACAGGGTTGCTGCAACTGGAAGAAGCCCTGCGAGATACGCATCTGGCCGGAGCCTTGGCACTGGTCGCAGGTGACGGGGCTGTGTCCTTTGGCCGCACCGGACCCGTGGCAGGTCTCGCACTCCATGAGGCGCGGGATCTCGACCTCGGTGGTGTAACCGAACACCGCCTGCGGCAACTCGAGTTCGAGTTCGTACCGCAGGTCGGCGCCGCGGAACACCTGCGAGCGGCCCCCACGCCGGTTGCCGCCAAAGATGTCGCCAAAGACCTCGCCGAAGATGTCGCCGAAATCCGCCCCGCCGCCACCGCCACCGCCGCCACCCTGGCGGGCGGCGTCGATGCCGTCATGTCCATGCTGGTCGTAGATCGCCCGCTTCTGCTGATCGGTGAGAACTTCGTAGGCCTCCTTGGCTTCCTTGAAGTTCTCCTCGGCGTCCTTGTCGCCCGGATTGCGATCCGGGTGGTACTTCATGGCCAGACGCCGGTAGGCCTTCTTGATGTCGGCTTCCGTCGCAGTCCTCGGGACGTCGAGAACCTGGTAGTAATCGCGCTTGGCCATGGTACCCCGCAGGTCAGGACGCCTTGCGGTCGTCGTCCCGGTCCTTCACCTCTTCGAACTCGGCATCGAGCACATCGTCGCGACCGGACTCGCCGCCCGCGCCCGCCGCCCCGGCGCCCGCTGCACCTGCCGCGCCCGCGGCCCCGCCCGACTGGGCGTAGGCCTGCTGGGCGATGTTGCTCGACGCCTGCATCAGCGCCTCGAGCTTCTTCTCGATCTTGTCCTTGTCGTCGCCCTTGATGACGCCCTTGAGGTCATTGAGCGCGCCCTCGACCTTCAGACGGTCTTCGGTGGCGACCTTCTCGCCGAGGTCCTGCAGCGTCTGCTCGACGGAGTGCACCATGCCGTCGGCACGGTTGCGGACCTCGATCAGCTCGCGGAACTTGCGGTCCTCGTCGGCGTGCGCCTCGGCATCGCGCACCATGCGCTTGATCTCGTCCTCGGAAAGACCCGACGACGCCTTGATGACGATGCGCTGCTCCTTGCCCGTGGCCTTGTCCTTGGCCGAGACATTGAGGATGCCGTTGGCGTCGATGTCGAAGGTGACCTCGACCTGCGGCGTGCCGCGCCGCGCCGCCGGGATGTCCGTAAGGTCGAACTTGCCGAGCGACTTGTTGTCGATGGAACGCTCGCGCTCGCCCTGCAGCACGTGGATGGTCACGGCCGTCTGATTGTCCTCGGCGGTCGAGAACACCTGCGAGTGCTTGGTCGGGATGGTGGTGTTCTTCTCGATCAGCTTGGTCATCACGCCGCCCAGGGTCTCGAGGCCGAGCGACAGCGGCGTGACGTCGAGCAGCAGCACGTCCTTGACGTCGCCCGCCAGCACGCCGCCCTGGATCGCGGCGCCCACGGCGACCGCCTCATCGGGGTTGACGTCCTTGCGCGGCTCCTTGCCGAAGAAATCCTTGACGTGCTTCTGGACCAGCGGCATGCGCGTCTGGCCGCCGACGAGGATGACTTCGGAGACCTCGCTCGCCGCGAGACCGGCGTCCTTGAGCGCCACCTTGCAAGGCTCGATGGTGCGCTTGACGAGATCTTCGACGAGCGATTCGAGCTTGGCGCGCGTCAGCTTGACGGCGAGGTGCTTGGGGCCGCTCGCGTCCATGGTGATGTACGGCAGGTTGATGTCGGTCTGCTGGCTCGAGGAGAGCTCGATCTTCGCCTTCTCGGCAGCCTCCTTCAGGCGCTGCATCGCCAGCGGATCCTTGCGCACGTCGACGCCCGATTCCTTCTGGAACTCGTCGGCCAGGAAATTGATGACGCGCAGATCGAAGTCCTCGCCGCCGAGGAAGGTGTCGCCGTTGGTCGAGAGCACCTCGAACTGGCGCTCGCCGTCGACCGAAGCGATCTCGATGATCGAGACGTCAAAGGTGCCGCCGCCGAGGTCATAGACCGCGATCTTGCGATCGCCACCCGACTTGTCGAGGCCGTAGGCGAGCGCTGCCGCCGTCGGCTCGTTGATGATGCGCTTGACGTTCAGCCCGGCGATGCGGCCGGCGTCCTTGGTGGCCTGGCGCTGCGAGTCGTTGAAGTAAGCAGGCACCGTGACCACCGCTTCGGTGACTTCCTCGCCGAGGAAGTCCTCGGCGGTCTTCTTCATCTTCATGAGCACGCGGGCCGAGATTTCCGGCGGGGCCATCTTCTTGCCCTGCGCCTCGATCCAGGCGTCGCCGTTGTCCGCCTTGACGATCTTGTAGGGCACCATGTCGATGTCCCTCTGCACGATCTTCTCGTCGAAACGGCGGCCGATCAGGCGCTTCACCGCGTGCAGGGTGTTCTGCGGATTGGTCACCGCCTGCCGCTTGGCAGACTGACCGACCAGCACCTCGTCGTCCTTGGTGAAGGCGATGATCGACGGCGTGGTGCGATCGCCCTCGCTGTTCTCGATGACGCGCGGCTTGCCGCCTTCCATGATGGCGACGCAGGAGTTGGTCGTGCCGAGGTCGATGCCGATGACTTTGCCCATGATGCTTCTCCGCTGCGGCACGCTCGCCGCACTGGTTTCGATTGATCGATTAGGTGGGGATGCCGGTCCGGTTTTTCAATGTGTTGCGTGAAGATCCGGTTGCCTTCGCGAGATTCAGCCGGGCGCCTTGGCGACGATCACCCGCGCCGCGCGCAGCAGACGGCCGTTGAGCACGTAGCCGCGCTGCACCACGGCGAGCACCGAATTCGGCTCCGCGGTGGCTGAGGGCTGCGCCGCCATGGCCTCGTGGAAATTGGCGTCGAAGGGCGCGCCCACCGGGCTCAACTCGACGATGCCCGCCCGCTCGAGCGCCTTGGCGAGCAGGCGCTGGGTCGCGGCCTGCCCCTCGACCAGCGCTGCGGCGTCGGCCCGGCCGGCGTTCTCGATCGCGAGGTCGAGGCTGTCCTTCACGGGCAGCAATTCCTGCGCAAACTTCTCGAGCGCAAAACGGTGGGCATTTTCGACGTCGCGCTGGGCCCGCTTGCGGACGTTATCGAGTTCGGCGAGGGCGCGTAGCGCCTGCTCGCGGGCGCCCTGCGCCTGCGCCTGCAAGTCCCCGAGTTGGCCCTGCGCAGCCGCGAGTTGGGTGCGCAGCGCGTCGAGATCGCCACTCTCGCCGGTCTCGGCGGCGGGACTGCCAACGCCTTGGGGCTGGAAGGGATTGAAAGACAAATCGACTGGTCCGCTCATGATAATTACCTTTTTTATCAGCGGGTTATAGGGCTTTTAAAAACCGTTCTTCAACAGTTGCCCTTGGGCCCGCCTGCATTCTGGGGTCGACCGGGAGGTTTTCAAGGGCGCGCGCGCAAGGCGCCGCGAAATGGGCGCCAACCGCCCGGTGCCGCGACGTCAGCGGCGCGAGCTGAGCGCCGAACCGAGCAGGCGCGCCGTCATGTCGACGATGGGGATCACCCGCTCGTAGGCCATGCGGGTGGGGCCGATGACCCCGATCACGCCCATCACGCCGTCGTCACCGCTGTAGGGCGCGGTGATCACGCTGCAGTCGTCCAGGATCTGGTAACCGGACTCCTTGCCGATGAAGATCTGTACGCCCTCGGCATGCAGACTGTGGTCCAGCAGGTGGAGGAAATCGCGCTTCTCGTTGAACGCCTCGAAAAGGCGCTTGAGCTTCTCCACGCTGGTCAGTTGCGCAGCGCCCATCAGGTTGGTCTCGCCGGCGACGATGTAGTCGAGACCCGGGGTCGTCGGCGCCGCCCCTTCATCGAACACTTTCTGCGCCACCGTGATCGCGTCGAGCATCAGGGAGTTCATGTGCTCGCGAGCCTCCTGCAGCTGACGCAGGATCTCCTGGCGGGCCGCCTCCGGCGTGCGGCCGACGAGTTGCTCGTTGAGGTATTGCGCCGCCCGCCGCAGCTCGTCGGGTGAATGATGGCGCGAGAGATGCAAGATGCGGTTCTGGACCTCGCGGTCGTTGAACACCAGCACCACCAGGACGCGGTTCTCCGAAAGACCCACGAACTCGATCTGGGTGATCGAGGCCACCGCGGCCCGCGGCATGGTGACCACGCCGGCAAGCCGGGTGACGTTCGACAACAGTTGCGAAGCGTTGGCGACCAGCACCTTGGGATCGTCGATCGATGCCGTGTCGAGGTGCCGTCGGACCTCGGCCACCGCGGCCTCGTCGAGCGGGCGCGATCGCAGCAGCGTGTCGACGAAAAAGCGGTAGCCGCGATCGGTGGGGATGCGGCCGGCGGAAGTATGCGGCGACACCACGAAGCCGAGCTCCTCGAGGTCAGCCATCACGTTGCGGATGGTGGCGGAGGAGAGCCGCAGCCCGGATTCGCGGGACAACGCCCGGGAGCCCACCGGCTGGCCGTCGCGGATGTAGCTCTCGACCAGCATTCGCAGCAACTGCTGCGCACGTTCATTCAGCAGTTCGTAATCGTGGGCCATGGCGAAAAACTAACGACTGGCGCTTTACTGCGTCAAGCGAACTCGTGTTTCGATTGGTTCGCCCCTGCCGCCGTGATAAAAAAGCGCAGTTTTCCGGCAGACCCTCCCATGACCAGCACCCGCCGCGTCGCCCTCGTCACCCGCTTTGCCGACAGCCGTGTCGCCGAAAGCGCCGCCCTGCTCGCCGACCACCTCCGCGGACGGGGCGTCGAGGTGTACGCCCTCGCGGACGAATCACCGCGCCTTGCGGGCGTCTCGACAAGCTTCGTCGGCGAACAGGCCCTCGCCGAGGCCGCCGAACTGGTCATCGCCATCGGCGGCGACGGCACCCTGCTCTACGCCGCCCGCCTCGTCGCCGGTCTCGGCACGCCGCTCCTCGGCGTGAACCGTGGGCGTCTCGGCTTTCTCACCGACGTCATGCCCGAAGACATGATCGGCTCGGTCGACGCCGCACTCGCCGGCGACTGCACCCGCGACGAGCGCGCGCTGCTGCTCGCCGAACTTGCCCTCGGCAGCGGCGAGCGCGCCTCGGGCCTCGCCCTGAACGACATCGTCCTGCAGACGAACCGCAGCGGTCACCTGATCGACTTCGAGACCTGGATCAACGGCCGTTTCGTGAACAACCACGGCGGCGACGGCCTCGTGGTCGCCAGTGCCACGGGCTCCACGGCCTATGCACTTTCCTGTGGCGGACCCATCGTCGAACCGGGTCTGGAGGTGGTCGTGGTGGCGCCCATTTGTCCGCACACGCTGTCGGATCGCCCCATCGTCGTGTCGGCGCGTTCGGTCATCGAGGTGCGCGTGGGCGACCGGCCGGACTCGACGGCCGAGATCGCCTGCGACGGCCGCGTCCTCGGCAAACTCAACCCCGGCGACACCCTCACGGTGCGCGCGGCAGCGCCGCGCATCACCCTGTTGCACCCGGCCGGCTACGACTACTTCCGTCTGCTGCGCAGCAAGCTCAACTGGGGCCGCCGCAGTTTCGACCCGCAACACTGAACGCCCCCGCACCCGAGCGCCCCGCGACATGCTCTCGCACCTGCACATCCGCGACTTCGCGATCATCGATGCCGTCGAGGTCGACTTCGCGCGCGGTCTCACCGTGCTCACCGGCGAGACCGGCGCCGGCAAGTCCATCCTCGTCGATGCGCTGCAGCTGGCCGTCGGCGGACGGGGCGGCACCGAGGCGATCCGCCACGGCGCAGCGCGCGCCGAGATCGCTGCCACCTTCGACATCAGCGCCGCGACCGCGCCGCTGCGGCAGTTGCTCGAAGAGCAGAGCATCGAGGCCGAAGACGACCTCGTCGTGCGGCGGGTGATCACCCGCGAAGGCAAGTCACGCGCATACCTCAACGGCCAGCAGGTGCCGCTGCAGGTGCTGCGCGAGGTCGGCGAATCGCTGGCCGAAATCCACGGCCAGCACGAGTTCCAGACCCTGGTCCGCGGCAGCGCACAACGCGAACTGCTCGATGCCTTCGGCGCCAGCACGGCGCTCGCAGGCGAGGTCGCACGACTGCATCGCGAACGGTTGGCGCACAGCGCCGCGCTCGAGTCCCTCGCCGCGGCCGCGCGCGATCGCGACGCGCGACTCGACCTGCTGCGTCACCAGTGCAGCGAATTGACTGCGCTCGCCCTGCGCGCCGGCGAGACCGTCACGCTCACCGAGGAGCGCAGCCGGCTCGCCAACTCAGGGCGCCTCGCCGAATCGGCCCGCGGTGCCATCGACCTGCTCTACGAAGCCGACGACGCCAACGCCCACGCCGCGGCCTCGCGCGCAGCGAATCTGCTGCGACAAGCGGCCTCCCTGGACCCGCGCCTGCAGATGACGCTGCCCGCGCTCGAAGAAGCCGTCATCCGCCTCGCCGACGTGGCCCGTGAGCTGACTCGCTACCTCGACTCGCTCGAGGCAGACCCGCGCCGCCAGGAAGAACTGGAGCAGCGTCTCGCGCTCATCGAGTCGCTCGCCCGCAAGCATCGCGTAGCCGCCGAAGACCTGCCGGCCAAGGCCGACGAGTTCGCGGCAGAGCTCGCGCGTCTCGAACGCGTGGACGAGGACCTCTCGAGCATCCGCGGCACCGTCGCTGCCGCCACGGCCGCGTGGCGCGAGGCTGCCACGCGCCTCTCCGGCGCCCGGAGTCGCGCCGCAAAAGAGCTGGGCGCCGAAGTCACCACACGCATGCAGACCCTCGGCATGACGGGCGGACAGTTCACGGTCGACCTTGCGCCGCTCGCCGCGGCCGAGGGCGGCACGACCGCACATGGCCTCGAGGACGTCGGCTTTGCGGTCAGCGCCAATGCCGGGCAGCCGCCGCGGCCCATCGGCAAGGTGGCCTCGGGCGGCGAACTCTCGCGCCTCTCGCTTGCAGTGCAGGTGGCGCTCGCCGGTCGCCTCCGCGGTCCCGGCGGCGGCGGCTGCATGGTGTTCGACGAAGTCGACTCGGGCGTCGGCGGCGCCGTGGCGGAGATCGTCGGCCGCGAACTCGCGCTGCTCGGTGCCTCGGCGCAGGTGCTCTGCGTCACCCACCTGCCCCAAGTCGCCGCCTTGGGCAACCGTCACCTGCAGGTCTCGAAGCTCACTGACGGCAGCAGCACCCGCACCCAGGTCTTGCCGCTCGAGGCCGGGGCCAGAGTCGAGGAGATTGCGCGGATGCTGGGCGGCGTGTCGATCACCGACAAGGCGCGCGCGCACGCCGCCGAGATGCTGGCCGAGGGCGCGCGCGTCAGTCGGCAGGCGCCGCGCGATGCGGACAGTTCGTCTTCCGGCAATGCCCGTAAATCACGAGGGCGTGGTCGCTGATCGCGAAGCCGTGGCGCTCGGCCACTGCCGTCTGGCGCTCCTCGATGCCCGAATCCACGAATTCTTCGACCCGCCCGCAGTCGAGACACAGGATGTGATCGTGATGCGGGCCGGCGTTGAGCTCGAAGACGGCCATGCCGTCGGCGAAGTGGTGTCGGGTGACGAGACCCGCCGCCTCGAACTGCGTCAGCACGCGATACACCGTGGCGAGACCAATGTCCTCGCGAAGATCGACGAGACGCCGGTAGATGTCCTCGGCGGACAGGTGGCGAGTGCCGCTGTGCTCGAGGATCTCGAGAATCTTGACGCGCGGCAGCGTGACCTTCAGTCCCGCCTTGCGCAGATCGTTGCCTTGCACGTCGTGGATCGCCCTTTCGGTTAGACTTGCCATTATGGTCCAGCCCGCATCGCGCACTCCAGCCGCCTGTCGTCCGCAACCTTCCCCCGCCGCCCCGGCTGCGCGTCCCCTGCGCCTCGTGGTGCTGGCCGCCGCGCTGCTTGCCGGCTCGGCGCTACTGTCCGGCTGCGTGTACCGCATGAGCGTACAGCAGGGCAATTTCCTCGATGCCCGCCAGGTCGTGCAGCTGAAAGAAGGCATGACCCGCGCTCAGGTGCGCTTCCTGCTCGGCACGCCGATGCTGCCCGATGCCTTCGACCGCGACCGCTGGGACTATCTCTACACGCTCGAGGCGGGGCGCGGCATCAAGCCGCTGCGCCAGCGTCTCACGGTGTATTTCACCGACGACAAGGTCAGTCGCATCGACAACGACGGCGCGCCGACTGAAGTTCCGGCCGACCTGCAGCCCCCCGCCGCACCGGCGGCGGCTCCGGCGACTACGCCGGCGACTACGCCGGCGTCTGCGCCCTCACCTGCGCCCGCACCCACCCCGACCCCCTGACGTCAGCCGCGCCGTTGCGGCTTCGCCGTTAGCGGATTGCGTGCCTTCGCGGTCTGGTTCTCGGTGGCACGCGCGCGGCGTGCGGCCTTCGGATCCACAGCCAAGGGCCGGTAGAGTTCGACCCGGTC
>JBIKVA010000049.1:0-12891 GCA_044357085.1 Steroidobacteraceae bacterium
TGGCGGAAACGGCGGCCAACAAGGCGCGCGGCGAGCTCGACCGCCTGCGCGGCGAGCGGCAGAGCCGCGAGCAGCGCCGTGCCGAGCTCGCCCGGCAGAAGGACGACCGGGAACGCGACCTCGGGCGCGAACGGGCCGAACTCGCCGCCCAGCTGCGCGCTGCCTACCTGATCGGGCGTGAGGAACCGTTCCGGTTGTTCCTGAACCAGCAGGACCCGGCGCGCGCCGGCCGACTGTTCGCCTATTTCGGCTACTTCGGTCGCGCCCGGGCCGGGCAACTCGCCGCCATCGAGGGTCGGGTACGGGAGATCGATACGCTCGATGCCAGCCTCGGCTCGGAGCAGGAGCGCATCCAGCGGCTCGAGCAGGCGCAGAAGTCCGAGGTATCACGACTCGACAAGGCGCGCAGCGAGCGCGGCGACGTACTCGCCAATATGGCCGCGGAGTCGAAGGCACGCGCCGTCAGCCTGCAGCGTCTGCAGCGCGAGCAGGCGGCGCTCGAGAAGCTGCTGCGCGAACTGCGCCGCGCCAGTCAAAAATTTCCGACCGACAGCCGCAGCCCGTTCGCCGGGATGCGCGGCAAGCTCGCCTGGCCGACCGCCGGCAAGCTGGCGGCGCGCTTCGGCGAACGCCGTGCCGGCTCGGTCAAATGGGACGGCGTGCTGATTGCAGCGGCACGCGGCACTCCGGTGCGCGCGGTGTATCGCGGTCGCGTCGTCTATGCGGACTGGCTCGCGGGCCTCGGCCTGCTGATCATCATCGACCACGGCGGCGGCTATCTCAGCCTCTACGGTCACAACGAGCAGCTGTTCCGCGCGGTGGGCGATCAGGTTGCCCCCGGCGATACCATCGCCGGGGTCGGTGACTCGGGTGGCCGTGCCCAACCCGAGCTTTATTTTGAAATCCGCCAGGCTGCACGGCCGCTGGATCCGTCGCCATGGTTCAGGGACCGCCAGCCCTGAGCGCCGGGCCTGTACACTCCGCTGCCGTGACCGCTGCCGTGAAATCCCCGCGCGTCCTCTTCCCCATCGTCGGCATCGCCGGCCTGCTGGCCGGTATCGCGCTGGCGCGCCTCGTGATCTTCCCGCCGGTCGTCGTCGACGCACCCGCCGCGGATGTGGCGCCGGCCGCGGTTGCCGCGCGGCGCAGTACCCAGGTATCGCCGGCCGATGCGGCTGCCGGGTCATTGCTGCAGCAGTTGTCTGCCGGCGAGGCGAAACGCCTTGCGGAAGTGCTTGCGCAGGTACGTCGTGAATACGTCGACGAGATTCCGGATTCGAAGCTGCTCGAAGCGGCAATGCGCGGCCTGCTGGCCGGACTCGACCCGCACTCCGCCTACCTCGATCCGCGCGAGTACGAGGAGCTGCGCCGTGGTGCCGCCGGCAACTATCCCGGCATCGGCATCGAGGTGGCGGCGGACAACGGCTTCATCAAGGTGCAGCGTCCGCTCGAAGAGTCGCCTGCGGCGCGTGCCGGGATCCGCGCGGGCGATCTCATCCTGCGCATCGACGGTGAACCGGTCGGTGCCAACGTGGCGGCGGCGATCGACCAGATGCGCGGGCCGGCCGGCTCGCTGGTCAAGCTCACGGTGCGCCGCGCCGCGGGCGACGAGCTGGTCGACGTCGTGCTCGAACGGGCGCGTGTCGAAGTGCACAGCGTGAGCGGTGCGCGACTCGATCGGCGTTACGCCTACCTGCGGATCGCCGCCTTCAGCGACACCACACCGGCGGACTTCGAACGTACGGTGCAGCGCCTGCGGCGTGAACAACCCGATCTGCGCGGAGTGGTGATCGACCTGCGCAACAACCCCGGCGGCGTGCTCGAGGCCGCCGTCGCGGTGGCGGACGCGATGCTGGAAGAAGGCAACATCGTGGTTGCCCGCGGCCGCGCGGCCGACGCGCGCTTCCGCATGGATGCGCGGCCGGGTGAACTGCTCGGTGGCATCGACGTCGCGGTGCTGGTGAACGGTGCGTCGGCGTCCGCAGCGGAGATCGTCGCCGGCGCGCTCAAGGACAACGGCCGTGCGCTGCTGGTCGGCCGTCGCACCTACGGCAAGGGCTCGGTACAGAGCGTGATCCCGCTGCCCGACGGCTACGCGATCAAGCTCACCACTTCGCGCTACGCCACCCCCTCCGGGGCGTATATCAACGAGCGCGGCATCGCGCCCGACGTGGCGCTGGCCGGGCCCGACTCCGCACCGACCGATCCGAGTGTCGATGACGAAGTGCGCGCCGCGATGCGCGAACTGCAACGCCGTGCACCGCGCGGCGACCGGACTGCCGCAAACAAGGACAAGGACCCCCGCGCATGATGGAACTGCTGCAATACTTCCTCGACTTCATCTTGCATCTCGACTCGCATCTGGTCGAGCTGATGCAGCAGTACGGCCTGTGGATCTACGCGATCCTGTTCCTGATCGTCTTCGCCGAGACGGGCCTCGTGGTCACGCCCTGGTTGCCCGGCGATTCGCTGCTGTTTGCAGTCGGCACGCTCGCGGCGATCGATACCAGCGGCACCTTGCATGCGCCGACGGCGTCGGTGCTGCTCATCATCGCGGCCATTCTCGGCAACAGTTGCAACTACGCGATCGGACGGGCGATAGGGGCGCCCGCCTTCAGCGGCCGCTACCGGCTGCTCAAGGTGGAATATCTGCGCCAGACCGAGGCCTACTTCGTGAAGCACGGCGGCAAGACCGTGATGCTGTCACGGTTCCTGCCGATCCTGCGCACCTTCGCGCCCTTCGTTGCCGGCGTGGCGCGCATGCACTACCCGCGCTTCCAGGGCTACAACGTGCTCGGCGCGATCATCTGGGTGGCGATCTTCCTCGGCGGCGGTTACCTGTTCGGCAACATTCCGCTGGTGCGGGACAACTTCGGCATCGTCACGCTGCTGATCATCTTCGGCTCGCTGGTGCCGGTGGCCATCATCGCGCTGCGCCGCGGCCGCTGAGCTGCAGCCGCCAAGCTGCGGCTTCGGTCGTCGAGCATCGACCCCTACAGGGCGAGGATTGCGCCGACGATGCCGCCGATCAGCAGGAACAGCTGCGCGAAAGTCGCGAGGCCGAAGCCCGCGCTGCGCTTGTCGGCCGCCTTCACGTAGCCGGTGAAGTAGAGCAGACGGCCGACGATGAAGATGGCGCCGAGCACGGCGGCCCACATGATGCTGATGAAGATCGCGAACGACCACAGCGCCGGAATGAAGATGATGAGCTGCTCGAGCGTGTTCATCTGCGCGCGGTAGTAGCGCTCGAAATCGATGTTGCCGGTGGTGGCCGGTGCCTTGACGCCGAAGCGGTAGCGGGCACGCCCGACCGCCAGGGCGAAGCCGAAGTACTCGACCAAGGCGAGCAGCATGACGAGATGGATCGGTGCGTAGTCAGGCGACATGGGAACCCCCTGCATGGATTGCCGGTCAAGGATAGCGCGGCTGAATGGCGCCGCGGTGGCAAGATAGGCATCAGTAACGGCAGTCGCCCGAGGAGGCGGTCAACCCATGGTCGGTTTCGTTTTGCGAGCGGTGATCGCCGCTTTCGGACTCTGGCTCGCGACCCGCTGGGTCGACGGTTTCACCATCGACGAGCCGCTCACGCTGCTCATCGCGGCGGCGGCGCTCGGCATCGTCAATGCCTTCGTACGTCCGGTGATCATCGTGCTCACCCTGCCGATCAGCGTGGTCACTCTCGGCCTGTTCCTGCTGGTGGTGAATGCCGGGATGCTCGCGCTGGTGGCGGCGATCGTGCCTGGCTTCGACATCGCCGGCTTCTGGGACGCCTTCTGGGGCGCAGTGCTCGTCAGCCTCACGGGGTGGATCGGCTCATGGTTCATCGGTTCGCGCGGCCTCGCCCGGTTGCGGCGCTGATGACCACGCCGGTGGCGCTGCGGCGCACTCCAGCGCGGCTGCCCGGCGTGGCGCTGCTGTTTGCCGCGGCGCTGCCGTGGTCGTCGCTGCAGGCCGCCGATCTGCAGTTCATGGGCGAAGCACGTTCGCGCACCGATGGCCGGCTGCTCTACGTCGAGTCGCATCACGTGAAGGCGCCGGGCGCGGTCGGCGAGACGCGCATCGTCATGTATCGCTGCAGCCTCGATGGTCCGGCCTTCGCGCGCAAGGAACTCGTTTACGGAGCGGTGCGCGAGGAGCCCGAGTTCACTTTCACCGATGCGCGTAGCGGCTACGTCGAGGGCCTGCGCCGGACGGCGCAGGGCTTGCGCGTGTTCCAGCAGGAGAACGCCCGCGCGCCGCGACGCGAGGAAAAGGTTCCGGCCGGCACCGTGATCGTCTCCGATGCGGGCTTCGACGAATTCGTGCGCAAGCACTGGGCGGAGCTCGAAGCGGGGCGGTCGCTGCGCTTTCCGTTCCTGGTGCCGAGCCGTCTCGATTTCCTGAACTTCAAGATCAAGAAGCATCACGACGCGAGCATCGATGGCGCCGCGGTTAGCGTGATCCGCCTCAATCTCTCCGGTGTGCTCGGCTGGTTCCTGCCCTACATCGAAGTGTCCTATCGCAAGACCGATCGCGTGCTGATGCGCTACGAGGGGCTGACCAACATCCGTGGCAGCGACGGCGCCAATCTGGTCGCCACCATCGGGTTTCCAGCACGCGAGCGGCGCAGCGTGCCCGCGGTCGATCTCGTCAGGCTGCGGGCGGAGCCTCTCGTTCCGCGTTGCTGAGGGACGCAGCGGGTGCGGGTTTGCCGCGCGCGGCAGGCGGGCGACCCGGCCAGTTGATGAGCAGCGTGCCGCCGAGGATCACCGCCGTGCCGACGAGCTGCAGCGGGCCCAGCCGCTCGTCGAGTACCCACCATCCGAGCAGCAGCGCGAGTGCGGGATTCACGAAGCCGTAGGTCGACAACTGTGCCGGCGTGACGTTCACCGACAGCCAGGCGAACGCCGTGTACGCGATGCACGAACTCATGATCGTCATGTAGCCGAGCGCGGCGAGTCCTGCGGCATCCCACTGCCAGAGATGTGCTTCGCCGGCGAGAGTCGCCGGAACGAGCAGCATCACGCCGCCGCAGAGCATCTGCAGTGCGGTGAAGCTCGTCAGATCCAAAGATATCCCGGCATTGCGGATGTGAATGGTGCCGACCGACCAGCCGAGGCAGCCGACGAGCACCACCAGCGTCGGCCAGGCGAGCACCGCCGCAGTGGCGTCGCTGCCCGGCCAGGCGACGAGCGTCGTGCCTGCGAAGCCGGCGACGAGGCCGGCAGCGACACGTCGCGGAATCGATTGCGCGCGTGCACCGAACATGCCGAGCAGCGGAATCCAGAACGACGCCGACACGTTGAGCAGCGCCGCGAGGTTCGACGGCACGTACTGCAGTCCCCACACCGCGCACCCGTTCGAGACGAACACCGCGCAGAAGCCGACGATGCCGAGCGCCCGCCACTCGGTGCCGGAAATGGCCGGCCACCAGCGTTCACCGCGCCGGTGGGCGAGCCACCGCGCCACCGCGAGCAGCAGCAGTCCGCCGCTGATGAAGCGGACGGCGGCGAACGAGAACGGCGGCAGCCGGCCGACGCCGATCTTCGTCACGAGATAGGTTGATCCCCAGACGACATAGACGATGGCGAACGAAACGAGGAGCTTCGTCCGGCGTGAAGACGTGGCTGACGGCACCGCAGTGGTCGACGCGGCGCTATCCCGCCGCGGCGTCGGTACGCGTCGTACCGTCTGCTCGCGTCGCGGTGCGATAGAGCAGCAGGCCGAGCAGCGCGAGCACCGCGAGACCGAGCCATTCGCCGAAATGCAGTCCGGCCGGCAGCGCCAGCACCTCGGCACTGCCGGAGGTGACGATGGGTACGGCGATGGCGATGCCCATGAGCGCCTCGCCGGTGATCATGCCGGCGGCGAACAACAGGCCTTTGCGGCCGCGCGCCTCGAGATCGGCTGTCGCGCAGCCCGCCTTGCGCAGCTGGCGCTCGGCGAGGAAGCCGAGCAGGCCGCCGAGGAATATCGGCGTCATCAACTCGATCGGCAGATAGATGCCCACGGCCACCGCGAGCACCGGCACACGGAAGGTCGAGGCCCGCGCCTTGAGGATTTCATCGAGCACGATGATGGCAGCCCCGATCACCGCGCCGATCGCGATCATGCCCCAGGGCAGATGACCGCCGAACAGGCCCTTGGAGACCGAGGCCATCAGTGTCGCCTGCGGTGCCAGCAACGGATTCGGATGCTCGGCGGTCGGCACGCCGATGCCATAGGCCTGCGACAGCAGGTTGAGCACGGGTGCCATGACCAGCGCGCTGCTCGCCGCACCGATGCCGAGCATGACCTGCTGCCGCCACGGCGTGGCGCCGACGATGTAGCCGCACTTGAGGTCCTGCAGGTTGTCGCCGGCGATGCAGGCGGCGCAGCACACGACCGCACCGATCATGATGGCGGCGACCGGGCCGATGCTGCTGTCCGGACCCATCAGCATGAGCAGCACCACCGAGGAGAACAGGATGGTCGCGATGGTGATGCCCGACACCGGATTGTTGGACGAGCCGACGAGGCCGGCCATGTAGGCGGACACCGAGCAGAACAGGAAGCCGGCGATCACCATGATGATGGTCATCGGCACGCTGACGGCAAGCGAACCGACGATGGTCTGATAGAGCGCCCACAGCGGCAGCGTGAACAGCAGGATGCCGATCAGCACCGACTTCATCGGCAGATCCTGCTCGGTGTGCGCGATCACCCTGCCCTCGGCGCTGGCGCGCGCCGCGGCGAGCCCGCTGCGCACCCCGGACAGCAGCGAGCGGCGCAGCGAGATCAGCGCCCACACGCCGCCCACCAGCATCGCACCGACGCCGAGATAGCGGATCTGCTTGGACCAGATGAGTCCGGCGAGATCCTCGGCCGGCAGCCCCGCCGCTGCCTGCGCGAGTTCCGCATTGCCCGGCAGCACGTTGGCGACGTAGAACGGGATGGCGATGTTCCAGGAGATCATCGAGCCGGCGAGCGACACGACGCCGACGTTGACGCCGACGATGTAGCCGACCGCGAGCAGCGCGGGCGACAGATTGGTGCCGATGAAACCGAGGTAGCTGCCAAAGAAACCCGCGCTCGCCGCCGTGTCGGGGATGAGCCGCAGGCCGCTGCCCGCAGCCAGCTTGGTGAACGCGCCGCCGAGCGCGGAAGCGCCGAGGATGCGCAGGCCCTGCGAGGGGTTCTCGCCCGCCTTGAGGACTTCGGCGGCGGCCTGGCCTTCCGGGAAGGCGAGCTTCTGTTCGACGATCAGCGCGCGCCGCAGCGGTACCGAGAACAGCACGCCGAGGATGCCGCCCAGACCGGCGATCGCCAGCACCCAGGAATATTTGAAGTCCTGCCAGAAGCCGAGGATGACCAGCGCGGGGATGGTGAAGATGACGCCCGAGGCGATCGAGGAGCCGGCCGAGGCGCCGGTCTGCACGATGTTGTTCTCGAGGATGCCGCCGCCGCCCAGGAGCCGCAGCACCGCCATCGACACCACTGCCGCCGGGATAGCCGAGGCGATGGTCATGCCGGCGAACAAGCCGAGATAGGTGTTCGCCGCGGCGAGGATCATCGCCAGCACGATGGCGAGCGTGATTGCGCGGAAGGTGAGCTGCGGGGGCAGCAGGGCTCCCGACGAGGGCCCCGCGGTCGTACCCGGCGCCGCGCTCACTTCACGCCACCCATCCAGCGCTTGACCACCGGGCCGACGAGCAAAAGTACCGCTGCGGCGACCATGCCGAACCAGAGGATGTCGAGATACTGGCCCGGCATCGCGCCGACGTTCTCCGCATCGAACTCGCCGGCGATCTTGCCGGCGACCAGGTTGCCGAGCGACACGGCGAGGAACCAGATTCCGAGGCTCTGGCCGACGAAGCGCGGCGGCACGAGCTTGGTCACCGAGGACAGACCGACCGGCGACAGGCACAGTTCGCCGAAAGTGTGGAACAGGTAGGTGAGCACCAGCCAATATGCGGCGGCGGGAAGGCCATCGGCGACGACGCGGGCGGCGAGGAACATCATGAGGAAGCCGAGCGCCATGCCGATGAGGCCGAGCGCGAACTTTGCAGGCGTCGAGGGGTCCAGGTTGCGCCGGGCGAGGTTGACCCAGAGCGCGGAGAATACCGGCGCGAAGATGACGATGAAGATGGCGTTGAGCGACTGGAACCAGCCGGCCGGGATGGTGAACGTGCCGACCACGCGGTCGGTGTAGCGCTCGGCGAACAGGTTGAGCGACGAGCCGGCCTGCTCGAACCCGGACCAGAAGAGCGCGCAGGCGAGGAACAGCACGACCAGCGCCAGCACGCGCTTTTTCTCGACCCCGTCGAGGCCGGCGAAGAACAGCAGGTAGGCGAAGTAGAGCGCGGCCATGCCGACGATCACGAAGATGCCGTAGGCCTGTAGCGCGATCGGCGAGACCTGCACCAGCCCCAGGAACGGCAATGCGATCAGCAGGCCGACGATCGCCGAGCTGATCCAGAGATTCCGCCACGCCCCGCCCATGTCAGTGCCCGCAGGGACATGGGGCGCTGCGCCCGCACCACCCAGGTGGTGGCGCGTCGCGAGGAACTGTGCGACGCCGAGCGCCATGCCGATGCCAGCTGCCATGAAACCGACGCGCCAGCCGTACGTCTGCGCCAGCAACGCCGTGATCAGCGGCCCGATGAAGGCGCCGATGTTGATTCCCATGTAGAAGATCGTGAAGCCGGCATCGCGCCGGCCGCCGCCCTCGGGATAGAGGTCCGCCACCAGCGCCGAGACGTTGGGTTTCAGCAGGCCGACGCCGATGATGATGACGATGAGGCCGAGGTAGAACATCTGCGCGTTCGGCGACAGCCAGAGGCCGAAGCTGCCGAGCGAGATGAGGATGCCCCCGTACAGCACAGCCTTCTGCGCGCCGATGAGCCGATCGGCGATCCAGCCGCCGGGCAGCGCGACGATGTAGACCGCAGCGGTGTAGAGCCCGTAGATGGCGGTCGCCGTCTTGTCGTCGAGCCCGAGCCCGCCGCGCGCGATCGCATCCACCAGGAACAGCACCAGCAAGGCGCGCATGCCGTAGAAGCTGAACCGCTCCCACATCTCGGTGAAGAACAGCGTGGCGAGGCCGCGCGGATGTCCGAGGAACGTCTTGTCGTTCATGTTTTTATCCCCCCTGTGATGCCACTGCTTCCCGCGCAGCGGCAGGTCAAGCCGGTTCCGGTTTGTTGCGCATGCGCTCCATGAGTCGGGCCATCACCAACCCGCCCTCGTAGAGCAGGTACATGGGCACGGCCATGATGGTCTGCGAAATGGCGTCGGGAGGCGTGAGGATCGCCGCGATCACGAAGATGCCGATCAGCACGTAGCCGCGGATCTCGGCGAGCTTGTCGACCTTGACGAGCCCGGTCAGCACCAGCAGCACCACCACCACCGGCACCTCGAAGGCGAAGCCGAAACACAGGAACATGGTGAGCACGAAGTCCATGTAGCTGGTGATGTCGGTCATCATGCGCACGCCGGCAGGCGTGGTGTTGGCGAAGAAATCGAACATCACCGGGAAGACCACGAGGTAGGCGAAGGCAACGCCGGTATAGAAGAGCACGATCGAGGAAACGAGCAGCGGCAGCGCAAAGCGCTTCTCGTGGCGATACAGCCCGGGCGCCACGAAGGCCCAGATCTGGTAGAGCACGTAGGGCATGGCGATGAACAGCGCGACGAAGAACGCCAGCTTGAACGGCGTCATGAACGGCGAGATGACGCTGGTGGCGATCAGCGACGATCCCTCCGGCAACTTGTCGATGAGGGGCTGCGCGACCAGGGTGAATACTTCGTTCGCGAAGAAGGCGATCGGCACGAAGGCGATCAGCACGGCGATGAAGGCGCGCAGCAACCGGTCTCGCAGCTCGAGCAGGTGCGAGATCAGCGTGCCTTCGGCGAGTTGTTCCTGCTCCTCGCTCATGCCGCATCCATGCCGTGTCGCTCAGGCCTTGCCGTCGCCGGTCGGCGGCGGGGCGGCGTTCGAAGGTTCCGGTTCGGCGGGTGCCGGCGTGGTGGCCGGCGCCGGCGGTGCCGCGTCGGCGTGCGGGTCCACCGCGGCGACCGTCTCGGGCGGGGTCTGTGCCTCGACATTGGTGGTCGAGGCGTCGTTGGTCGTCGCTGCGGCGGCCGGCGGCGGCTGCGCGGCAGCGGTACGGCGGCGGCTGCTCTCTGCGGCCTCGTCTTCGAGTTGCTCGCGGAATTGGCGCGCCATGGCGCGCGCACGCCCCATCCAGCGACCGATCTCGCCAACCACCTTGGGCAATTTCTCGGGGCCGAGCACGAGCAGCGCGAGGCCCATGATCAGCAGCAGTTCGCTGAAACCGACTTCAAACATGATCTTTCAGACCCGCACGCCCGGCGGGCGGCGTCAGCCGTTACGTTCGGCCGTCTTGGTTCCGTGCTCTGCTTTGGCCGCCTTGGCCGACTCGGGGAAATCTGCGTCGTCCGCTTCCTGCTTGATCTGCTTCAGGCTCTCTTCGGAGTCGCCCTCGTCCATGCCCTTCTTGAAGCCCTTGACCGCCGCGCCCAGGTCGGAGCCGATGGTGCGCAGCTTCTTGGCGCCGAACACCAGCAGCACCACCAGCAGGATGATGATCAATTCGCGCATTCCGATACCCATAAGAACCTCTGCAGCCCGCGTGCGTGGTTGGCGGTGGATGAACAGCCCGATGTCAGACCGTTCCGATGTTAGACCGTTTCCGGGGTTTGCAGCCAGAACGTTACCGGACCGTCGTTGACCAATGCCACCTGCATGTGGGCGCCGAACCGACCGCTCGCGACCACCGGGTGGGCCTGCCGCGCGAGGGCATACAGGTGGTTGAAGAGGCGCTCGGCCTCCGCCGGGGGGGCCGCCGTGCTGAAACCCGGCCGGTTGCCCTTGCGGGTATCTGCGGCGAGCGTGAATTGCGGCACCAGCAACAGCCCGCCGCCGGTATCGGCCAGCGAGCGGTTCATCCGCCCCTCCGCGTCGCTGAAGATCCGATAGGCCAGCAGGCGATCGAGTAACCGCTGCGCGGTGCTTTCGTCATCCTGCGGACGCACGCCGATCAGCGCGAGCAGGCCGGGCCCGATCGTGCCGACACGCTCGCCGGCCACGCTGACGCTGGCTTCCGTGACGCGCTGGATGAGGGCGATCATGCAACCCTTCGGGTGGTGGTCCCGGTGGCAATTCAGGCGGCGAGACCTTAACATCGCCGCCTGTTTTGCGCATGAATCGACTGGTTTCGGGGGTTATGGTGTCGAAGTTCCTCGTGGCGCTCTCCCTGGTCGCGGCCTTGGCCGTGCCCTCCGCTTTCGCTCAGTCTGCCGGCAATGCCGAGCGCGGTGCGAAACTCGCCTACACCTGCCTCGGTTGTCACGGCATCCCGAACTACAAGAACGCCTATCCCAACTATCGGGTGCCGAAGCTCCGCGGCCAGCACCCCGAATACCTGGTCATCGCGTTGCAGGCCTACAAGAGCGGTGAGCGCAGTCACGCCACCATGCACGCCAACGCGGCGTCGTGGACGGACGAGCAGTTCGCCGACATCGCCGCCTTTCTTGCCGGCCCGGTGATCCAGCCGGCCGCCTCGCCCAAGCCCGTCGGCAAGGCGCCGGCAGCCGCGCAGACCTGCGTCGCCTGCCACGGTACCGACGGCGTCGGCATCACCCCGCAATACCCCACGCTCGCCGGCCAGCACGCCGACTACATCGAGCGTGCGCTCACCGACTACAAGAAGGGTGGTCGCAAGAACGCGATCATGGCGGGCTTTGCCGCGCAGCTGTCGGCGGCAGACATCAAGGCACTGGCTGCGTACTACGCGGCGCAGCGTCCGGGGCTCGACACCTCCAAGCGGCGCTAGACCTCGCCGTCACGGCGTGGCGGCCATGCGCTCCAGGAAGGTCGCCGCGGTCTTCAGATAGAAGTCGCGATTGACCTTCTTGCGGAACCCGTGGCCCTCGTCCCTGGCTGCGAGGTACCAGACTTCTCCGCCTTGCGCTCGTACGCCGGCCACCATCTGTTCGCTTTCCGCAGCGGGGACGCGGGGGTCGTTCAGGCCCTGCACCACGAGCAGCGGGCGACGGATCATGCCTGCTTTGCCGAGCGGCGAGATGCGCTGCAGGAAGTCGCGCATCGACGGGTCGCGTTCGTCGCCGTATTCGACACGGCGCAGGTCGCGGCGATAGCCCGCCGTGGCGGTCAGGAAGGTGACGAAGTTGCTGATGCCGACCACGTCGATGCCGCCGCGCAGGCGGTCGCCGTAGGCGATCAGCGACGCGAGCACCATGTAGCCGCCGTAGGAGCCACCCATCACCACCACCCGGTTGGCGTCGAGGTCGGGTTGCGCCGCAATCCACACCAGCAGTGCGCCGATGTCGCGCACCGAGTCTTCGCGCAGCCGGCCGTTGTCGAGCATCGTGTAGTTGCGGCCATAACCGGTGGAGCCGCGCACGTTCGGCTGGATGACCGCATAGCCGAGTTCGGCGACGAGGTACTGCAGGAACGGGCTGTAGTCCGGCCGTGACTGGCCTTCAGGACCGCCGTGGATGTCGATCACCACGGGGCGACGCCCGTTGTCCGTGCCGCCGGTCACCGCGGGCTTTTGAATGAGTGCAGGGACGAGCCGCGGCGCGCCGTTCACGCGGTCCCAGGTCGGATAGCGGAACACCTGTGCCGCGGAGAGTCGAGCGGGATCGATCGGGCCGGTCTCGCTGCGTGTCCAGCGCGTCGCTTCCGCTTTGCCGATGTCGTAGGTCCAGACGTCGCGCGGCGATATCGAGGTTTCGATGCTCATGCCGAGGCTGTTGCCATTGCGGTCGAAGCGCAGGCCGGAGATCAGCCCCGCCGGCAGCCCGCGCGGCTGCAGCGTGACCGCGGCGCCGAGATCGGCGATGCGCAGTTCGCTGTAGCCATCGACGTTGGCCACATAGGCCAGC
>JBIKVA010000050.1:0-12877 GCA_044357085.1 Steroidobacteraceae bacterium
ATCGAAAACGTACTCAGCTTCGACCCCGCTTTCGACCGCATACCGGGGCTCACCCGGCTGCGCTGAAGCACCCGGCTGCGCTGAAGATGAGGCGACTACGGTCGCCTGCCAGAGACCCGGGCCGCCTGGTCGTTGGCTCACTCGCTCCCTAGAACGGGATCGCCTGCCCGTCCCAGGCCCACAACCGGCCGCTGTCGGCGGGAGTAAGCCGGTCGAGCACGCCGAGCAGCGCGCCGGCCGACCTCTCGGGCGTGAACAGTTTCGCGGGATCGACGCCCGACTGGAAAGGCTGCGAGAGACGCGTGTCGACGGTGCCCGGGTGCAGGGCGACGCAGAGCGCCCGCGGATTGCGCTGGCGCAATTCGATCGCGAAGTTGCGCACCAGCATGTTGAGCGCTGCCTTGGAAGCACGGTAGGCGTGCCAGCCACCGAGGCGGTTGTCCTCGATCGAACCCACCCGCGCCGACAGGCAGGCGAACACCGACTTGGCGTCGCGCCGCAGCAGTCCGAGCGTGTGCTTGGCGATGAGCGCGGGACCGGTGGTGTTCACCGCGAAGGCGCGGGCGAGTGCCGCGGCGTCGAGGCTGCGCCAGGTTTTCTCCGGCTGGAGGCCCTCCCCGTGCAGCATGCCGGTGGCAACGATCACGAGATCGAGCGGACCGCCGCCCGCCGCCGCGGCAGCCACCGCCGCAATCGAGGCCTCGTCATCCAGCGAGAAACTCCACGGCGCCGCGGCAGCACGCGCCGCCGCATGCACGGCCGCGACCCGCGGATGTGCACCGAGCAGTTCGACGAACGCCGCGCCAACACCGCCACTCGCACCGAACACGAGTGCGCGCAGGGACGGCGCAAAACTCTCCAGCGCAGGCATCGGCTCGGCAGGCATGGGCGGCTCTCGCAGAAAATTTTTCCAAAGGTATTGCACTCGTGTTCGACGTGCCTTACTTTTCGCGCGCGTTGCGGGGTGTGGTGCCGCCCGTGACGCCCAGAAATGGCGGTCCGGACCCCCTGGAGGTGAGCGACAAAAAATGAAGAAGTCCGCAGTGTCTGAGGACAGCGAGCCTGGACCCCGTCTTCTCAAGGTCAATCAGTATCTCGAAAAGAACTTTCCCGACTTCTTCGCCGAAGCGCGTTTCCATGTCGGTGACGACGACTACTTTCTCTATTCCCGCTTCGGACAATATCTCGCCCGCTCCATCGAAAGCCGCCGCGCGCCGCGCGCCAAGATCTATCGCGGCTTCACGGTGCTCAACAAGATGGCCGCGGTGTCACGCAAAGACCCGCAGGTGCGGCGCATGCTGGTCTCTGGCCCGCTCGAACAGCTGATCGACGTGCCGAAGGCCCGCGAACTCGCCATGAAGCGCCTATCGCCCGTCGCACAGGGATACCTCGAAAGCCTCTGCGAATGATGGCCGACTACGGTGCACGCGCCCGGCTGGGTGTGGCGACACCGCAGGCCAACCCCACGGTCGAACCGGAACTGCGCGCCCTCCTGCCGGAGGGCGTCGCCGTCTATGCCACGCGGCTCGTGCACCCTGCCGCGGATGTAGAGACCCGGCTCGACCATTACATCCGCCACATCCCCGCGGCGCTCTCGACCTTCGGCACGCTGCGTCTGGCCGCGTTCGGGTTCGGCTGCACGGGCTCGAGTTACCGCGCCGGCCCGGCACTCGAAGATCGACTGACGGCCGAGGCGGCCGATCGCAGCGGCGTCCCGGTGATCACCGCCGCGCAGGCGATCCGCATGGCGCTCGCGGCACTCGGGGCCCGGCGGGTTGCCTTGGTATCGCCCTATCCGGAAGGCCTGGCGGCAGCAGGCTACCGCTACTGGGAGTCTGCCGGCGTCGAGGTGGTGGCGCGAGTGCGGGTCGACCCGCAACTCACCGACACCCACGGCATCTACGAGATGACGAGCAACGACGCGTTGAGTGCGCTGCGCGGCCTCGAACGCGGAACCGCGGAGGTCATGCTGCTGAGCGGCACGGGGATGCCGACGCTGCGCGCCCTGCGGATCGCAGCGGCAGAGTTGCCGATCCCCGTGATCTCGTCCAATCTTTGTCTTGCCTGGGCGCTGCTTGGCGCCGGCTTGCCCGGGCAGCTGCCGCGGCAGCCGCAGGACCTGCTCGCAACCACTCGTTAAGGCCGTATCCCCGGAGAGTTCCATGCACGGACGCCTCGATCGCCGCACTGCACTGCAAATCGGACTGGCGACGGGCGTCGCTGCCGGGCTCGCCTGGTGCCGAACACCCCTGTACGCCGCAGTTGCGGGCGCGGCTGCGTCGGGCAAGGTCGCCGCGCTGCTGCGCAAGCCCATTCCCTCGAGCGGCGAAATGCTGCCCGCGATCGGCGTCGGCACGAACAACTACAGCCCGACCACAGTCGAGGAACGCGCGTCACGACGCGCAGTGCTCGAACGGCTCACCGCGTCGGGACTCAGCGTCATCGACACCGCCCCGCTCTACCGCGAGTCCGAGCGGGTGATCGGCGAACTGCTCGCCGAGATCGGCAACCGCCGGCAGGCTTTCCTCGCCACCAAGGTGACGGCGCAGGGCGGGACCCGCGAGGAAGGCGTGGCCAGCATGGAAGAATCCATGCGGCGGCTGCAGACCTCGTTCATCGAACTGATGCAGGTGCATAACCTGATCGGCGCCGAGGTGCTGCTGCCGCTGCTGCGCGAGTGGGTCGCGGCCAAGCGCGTCCGGTACGTGGGCATCACCACCTCGCGGGACGAGCAGTACTCCGAGACGCTGCGGCTGATGCGCACGCAGAAACTGGACTTCATCCAGGTGGACTATTCGCTCGGCAATCGCGGGGCCGCGGACGAAATCCTGCCGCTCGCGGCCGAGAAGGGCATTGCGGTACTCATCAACCTGCCGTTCGGCGGACGCCGCGACGGCAACCTGTTCTCGCGGGTGCGCGAGCGACCGCTGCCCGAGTGGGCGACGGAGATCGACGTCCGCAGTTGGGGACAGTTTTTTCTCAAGTACGTCATCTCGCATCCGGCGATCACTTGTGCGATCCCGGGCATGACCCGCATCGCCAATCTCGAGGACAACCTCGGCGCTGCAACCGGTCGCATGCCGGACGCCGCGATGCGCAAGCGCATGGAGATCTTCTGGGACGGCCTGGCAGCTTGACCACCCGGTTCGGACGCCCGGCGATCCTCGCAACGACCTGAATGGACTCGCTGTCGCAGTTTGCGCTGGGTGCCGCCGTCAGCGTTGCCGCCGTGGGCCGGCGTGCTCCCGTGTGGAAGGCGGCGCTGTGGGGCGGCGTCTGCGGCACGCTGCCCGACCTCGACGCACTGATCGATCACGGCGATCCGATCAGCAACATGACTCTCCACCGTGCGCAGAGCCATTCGCTGCTCTACCTCACGGCCTTGTCGCCGCTGCTCGCCTGGTGGGTGGCGAGGCGGGGTGCGACAGCCATCGGTCCGGCCGGCCGCAATCCGGACTTCAAGTGGTGGTGGCTCGCAACCTTCCTGGCACTGTTCACCCATCCCCTGCTCGACCTGATGACGGTGTACGGCACGCAGTTGCTGCAGCCTTTCAACGATCACCCGTACGCGATCGGCAGCGTGTTCATCATCGATCCGCTCTTCACGCTGCCGCTGCTGATCGGTTTGCTGGCCACCGCAGTCGCGCGGGGCGCGCTGCGCCACCGATGGAACGGCATCGGTCTCGGCCTGGCCGTGGCGTACCTCGGCTGGAGCATGGTGGCGCAGGCGTGGGTGACACGCGTCGCAGAACGGGATCTCGCCGCCAGGGGCATCGCGGTCGACAAGCTGCTCGTCACTCCCACCGCGTTCAACACGCTGCTGTGGCGCATCGTCGCCATGGAGCCCGGCGGTCGCGCGTATCAGGAGGGCTTCCATTCGTTGCTCGATGGGCCCGGGGGCATCCGCTTCGACCGCTTCGAAAGCCGCCGGGATATCTTTGATCAGCTGCGGGGCAACCGGGGGCTCGAGAGGATCGCCTGGTTCAGCCACGGTTTCTTCAAGGTATCGCACCGCGACGGCGTCGCCACCATCGCCGATATCCGCATGGGGCAGGAACCGGGCTACGTGTTCGAGTTCGCCGTGGCGCGCGGCACGCCGAACCCGGGCTGGCGCGAAATCCCCTATTCGACCGTGGGCAGCCGCGGCGATGCCGGTGCGCTGCTCGACTGGCTATGGCCACGGATCGCGGGGTCGAAACTGCCGCCACCGCGCAGTCTGCCTCGATGAACAGACCGGTGATCATCGACTGCGACCCGGGGGTGGACGACGGCGTCGCGCTGCTGCTGGCCTTTGCAGCCGGGGATGCGCTCAAGTTGCGCGGCATCACCACGGTCGCGGGCAATGTCGGCGCGGCGCTGACGGCACGCAACGCCTGCCTGATCCGCGAAATCGCGGCCCGCGAAGACGTGCCCGTCTTCGCCGGCTGCACGCGCCCGCTGGTACGTGAACCGGTCGAAGCCGGTCACTTCCACGGCGAGTCGGGACTCGGCGCGCTGCCCATCACCACGCCGCGCGTCGGTATCGAAAGCGAGCACGCCGTGGATTTCCTGCTGCGCACGCTGCGCGCCGCGCCGCCAGCGTCCATTTCGTTGGTGATCACCGGGCCCATGACCAACGTGGCCGAAGCCATCACGCGGGACCCTGCGGTGCTGCGCGGCGTGCGCGAGTTCGCGATCATGGGCGGCGCGCGCAGCGAGGGCGGCAACATCACGGCATCAGCCGAGTACAACATCCACGCGGATCCGCAGGCCGCGCAGATTGTCTTCAACGCCGGGCCGCCGGTGTTCGCCTTCGGGCTCGATGCCACGCATCAGGTGCGGGCCACGCCGCAGCGCAGCGCCGCAATCGCGTCGATCGACTCGGCGGCAGCCCGTGCGGCGGCCAACCTGATCGAATTCTCCAACTCGCTGCCGGCCAACGGCCCGCGGGAGACGGGCTCGCCGTTGCACGACCCCTGCCCGATCGCCTGGCTGCTCGAGCCGCGGCTGTTCGAGTTCAACACCTGCCACGTCGACGTCGAGACGCAGTCACGGCTGACGCTTGGGCACACCGCGGTCGAGTATCGTCCTGCTGCAGGCCGAAGCCAGAACGTGCACTGGGCCGTCCGCGCCGACGGCGCCGGCGTGTTCGACCTCCTGCAACGCGTTCTGGGTCAGTCGGGCAAGGCGTAGGCGATGAGGTAATCGCCGATCGGCGTACCAACCTGCGCGTTGCCGCCCGCAGCGATTACCACATACTGTTTGCCCTTCACAGAATAGGTCATGGGCACGGCCATGCCGGGAACCGGCAGATCGGCCACCCAGAGTTCCTTGCCGGTAGCGGTGTCGAGCGCGCGCAGTTTCGAATCCATGGTGGCGCCGACGAAGGTCAGGCCACCCGCCGTGGTCATCGGCCCGCCAACATTGGGCGAACCCCAGCCCGCGCCCTTCGGCACCGTGACGCCTGCACGACGGATCTGGCCGAGCGGAATCTGCCAGCGTGGCTTGCCGGTGCCGAGATCGAGCGCCATCAGCGTTCCCCACGGCGGCGGTGTGCACGGGACGCCAAGCGGCGAGTTGAAGATCTCGCCCTCGATGCGATACGGCGTACCCACCAGCGGCCTGGTGAGGTAATCCTTGGGTGGCTGACGATCGTCGGCTGCATCGGTCTTGGGGATGACCTTGAGGATGGTGGCGAGATTCTCCGCCTTGATGATCAGCAGGTTGCTGGCCGGATCGTACGAGGCCCCGCCCCAGTTGCCGCCGCCGAGCGCGGACGGGAAGAGGATCGAGCCGCGGGTCGACGGCGGCGTGTACATGCCCTCGTAGCGCAGTTCGTCGAACTTGCGGCGGCAGGCATAACGATCGAGCGGCGTGATGCCGAAGAGTTCGTCACGCTTGAGCTCCTGGCGTGCGAACGGCGCCATGCCGGAAGGCACGGGCTGGGTCGGCAAAGCCGCCTCGCCAGGCACGTCGCTCGCCGGTACCGGGCGCTCGACAATGGGCCAGAGCGGCTTGCCCGTCGTGCGCTCGAAGCCGTAAAGCCAGCCCATCTTGGTCTGCAGCAGCGCCGCCTGGACCGTACGCCCATTGCGACGGATGTCGACCAGCAGCGGATGACCGACGAGGTCGTAGTCGAACAGATCGTGGCGCACCACCTGCTGCGACCAGACCACTTTGCCGGTCGTGCCATCGAGGGCGACGATGGCATTGGCGAGCGGGATGTCGAAGCGGCGACCGCCGCCGTAGTAGTCAGTGGACGGGCTGGTCGTCGGCAGGAACACGAGGTTGTTGGCGACGTCCACGCTGATCGTCGACCAGACGTTCGCGGCGCCGCTGCGCGCGCGGTACTCCGACGGAATGGGATTGAACTCCCAGCGCAACTCGCCGCTGCGCACGTCGAAGGCACGCACGATGCCATCTTTGGCATTGGCGATGCCGTCGTTCACCGACATGGCCGCGACGACGATGTCGCCGAGCACGGCGGGCGGCGACGTCGATGCCGCCATGATGCCGTCGCCATGATTGTCGAAATCGGCGTGCGTCACCCAGCCCGGGTGTCCCTTGCCGGCGCCGAAGTCGGCGCAGAGCGCGCCGGTATCGGCATCGATGGCATAGATGCGGGCGTTGTCGCCGTTCTTGAAGATGCGCCGCTGGCAGGCAGCGCCGGCCGGCGCCGCGCGCGACGCCGGATCACGCGCCTCCCAGTAAGCCACACCGCGGCAACGCGAGGGCATCTTGAGTGGCGGGCTCAGCGCGGGCCGGCCGCTCTTCGGGTCGGCCTGATGCGGGTCGAAGATCCAGCGCTCGCGGCCGGTCTGCGGGTCGAGCGCAAACACCCTGTTGAACGGCGTGCAGAAATACAGCGCGCCATTCACGTGCAGCGGAGTCGTCTGCAGGATGGTGCCGCGCGGCGACGGCGCGTCAATGAAATCGCCGCTGCGGTGCGACCACACCTGGCGCAGGCGCTTGACGTTGCGGGTGTCGATCTGCACAAGCGGCGAATGCTGGCTGCCACCCGGATCGCGACCGAATGCCGCCCACTCGCCGTCCGCAGTCGCCGTCGCGCCGGCGACGGATTCGGCCGCCGGGCTGCGCGCGGGCCCGCCCGCCGCCAGCAAGAGCGCGGCGACGCCAAGAATTATGCGAACGGGTGTCATCTTCCCTCCGGATGGTCGATCGAACCTAACGCAGCAGCAGTATGGCACCGGCTGCCACAAGTATTCCCGTGGCGATTACGGCCAGCCATACCCAGAGCCAGGAGCGCGGCGCCACGCCTGCAACCTCGGCGGCGGCGGCACGCACCACGGTCGGCGTGATCTCGTGACGATCGTTTGCGAACGCGCCCAGCATCGCCCGGTCGGCGATGATATTGATGAGCCGCGGCAGACCGCCGCTGCGACGATGCAGTTCTGCGAGAGCCATGCTGCTGAAGATTTCCCGCGTCGCCCCGGCCACTCGCAGCCGGTGCCGGACGTAGGCCGCCGTCTCCGCGGCCGACAACGGGTCGAGATGCAGCCGCCCCGTGATCCGCTGCGCCACCTGGCGCATGTCCTCGCGCGCCAGCAGTTCCCGCAGCTCCGGCTGGCCGATGAGGATCACCTGCAGCAGCTTGCGCGTGGCCGTCTCGAGATTGGTGAGCAGCCGTACCTGTTCGAGTACGTCGCGCTCGAGCAGGTGCGCCTCGTCGATGAGCACTGCCACACGCCGCCCGGCGGCGTGCGCCTCGAGCAATCGGGCGCTCAGCGCATCGACCAGGGCCTTCACGCTCTCGCGCCGCTCGGCGGCGACGGCGACGCCGAGTTCCTCGCAGATCGTCTGCAGGAATTCGGTGACTGTCACGCGCGGGTTGAGGATCAGGGCAATGTCGACGTCGGCCGGCTCGCGCGCAAGCAGCGAACGCACGACCGTGGTCTTGCCGGTGCCAACCTCGCCGGTGAGCTGGATGAAACCGCCGGCCGCGCTCACCCCGTAGAAGAGATGGCCGAGCGCCTCGGTGTGGCGACTGCTCGGATACAGGTACCGCGGATCGGGAGTGATCGAGAACGGCGGCTCGGTCAGACCAAAGAAAGCTTCGTACATCCTGACGTCCGGCTTCGACGCGGGTCCCGGGGCCGTCTCAGCGACCCGGGGGCACGTAGACGCAACCCTGCCCAGTCGCCACGAGGGCGCGACACACTTCGCGGGCACGCTCTTCACTGACGACACTCGCCTGCAGGCGGAACACCTCTGCCTGACTGTTGCGCCCGGGGACGACCTGCGAGACCAGACCCTGCAACTCGACGTGCTGCGCGCGCGCCGTCCGCCAAGCCTCGAGCGTCTTGTCGCGACTCGAATAGGCGCCGAGCTGGATACGATGCGTGACAGGCGCAGGGGCTGCCCCCGGATCGGCGGCCGGTTCGGGTTCGGCGGGAAGCATGGCCGGCGGGGTCGGTGACTCGAGCGGCTCGATGGCCGCAGGGCCGAGCACCCCCGGCGTGGAGAGGAAGTTCTGCAGCCGCACCCGCGCCTCGCGCGTCCAGCGTCCCTTCGGATGATTGTTGATGAACGTGCGGTAGCCTTCCGCACTGTCGGACTCGGTGGCGATCAGCCAGTCGCGCTGCTCGACGAGATCGGCCAGACGACGCTGCGCAACCGGCACGTACTGGCTCTGCGGGTAACGGTCGACGAAGGCCTCGTAGGCATCGAGCGTATCGGCCCGCTGGGTGCTGCGCCAATCCTGCAGTTCGCCGCATCCCGCGAGAACGAGGACGGACAACAGGACGGCTGCGGACGACACACGGCGAACCATGCGTCGATTCTAGGTCAAGCGCACGGCGCCGTGGCTGCGAGCTCGCGCCGGATGAAGCGGTCCACCCATCCCGGGCCCCGCATCGAGTCGAAGAATCCGCAATGTCCGCCGCTCGGCACGGTGACCACGCGCAAGGCGGGGGTCCGCGCAACGCGCCCGAGGTCGTCGGCGGGGATGATGGGATCGTCGAGTGCCGTGACGATGGTGGCGGGCACGACGAGTCCGGCGAGGCGATCGCCGGTGATCGCGTAACCGCGGAAGTACTCTTCGACGTCGGCGTAACCCGCGTGGCCGAGGACCAGCTCGCGCGTCATGGCCCGCAGGTTGCCCGACTCGAGCAGGCTTCCGAACTCGAACTGGCCGGGCCACGCACGCTGCTTGAGGCGCAGCGAGCGCGTCCATTTGCGGACGAAATAGTCGTGGTACAGCGACCAGCCGTTCTCGAGTGCATCGAGACAACGCGCCGGATCGAGCACCGGCGAGACGCCGAAGGCGCGATCGACGCGCAGGCCGACGCGCGGCGCCTCGGCGGCCACCCGCAGCATGAAATTGCCGCCGAGCGAAAACCCGGCCAACACCAGACGGTGCGCGGGGAAGAGGTACTGCAGCCGCTGGACCGCGCCGACGACCTCGGGCAAGCGGCAGGAATGGAACAGATCGCGGTTGAGATGGTGGGTATCGCCGTGATCGCGCAGGTTCAGCCTGACGATGTCGCAACCGAGATCGTGCAGCGTCTGCGCGAGCGAGAGCACGTACAACGAGCGTGCGCTGCCCTCCCAGCCGTGCAGCAGCACGGCAAGGGTACGCTCGCGGCTGCCGTCGGTGGCAGACGCTGGCGCCGCGGAGAAAAACCCCTGCAGGCGCACCCCGTCGCCGCAGTCGAGCAGCAGTTCGCGGCTGACCGCGAGCAGCGACCGCGCCCGGCGCTCGACGAGCACGCGCCGCAACGGCAGGCTGGGCAGGATCGACTGCACATGCGGGCCGCGCAACCACCGCGGGGGCTGGAAGTCATCGTCCGCGACGGTCGCCGACCCGTGCATCGCGATCAGTCGCGCAGGCCGATGCCGCGCTCCATCAGCCACAGGGCCACACCGAACAGCGCGAGCGCCGCGAGCGTCATGATGGCGAAGGCAATGCCGACATGAACGTCCGAACGACCGAGGAACCCGTATCGGAAGGCGTTGACCATGTGGAGTACGGGGTTCGCGAACGACAGGGTTCGCGCCCACTCGGGCAGCAGGTTGATCGAGTAGAACACTCCGCCAAAATAGGTGAGCGGCGTGAGGATGAAGGTCGGGATCCAGTTGACCTGATCGAAGTTCTTCGCGAACACGCCGTTGATGAAGCCTGCGAGCGAGAAAACCACGGCCGTGAGCAGTACGGCGGCGAGGATCACGAACAGGTGGTGCACGGGCAGGTGCGTGAAGACGAGCGAGATCACCGTGACCGCGAGACCGACGAGCAGGCCGCGCAGCACGCCGCCGCCCACGTACCCGGCGACCACGACCCAGTTGGGCTGCGGCGAGACCGAGATCTCCTCGAGGAAGCGCTGGAACTTCGCACCGAAGAACGACGCCGAGACGTTGGCGTAGGAGTTGGTGATCACCGCCATCATGATCAGGCCGGGCGCGATGTACTGCATGTAGCCGACACCGTCCATCTGCCCGATGCGGCTGCCGATCAGGCTGCCGAAGATGACGAAATAGAGCGCCGCGGTCACCGCCGACGGCACGATCGTCTGGCCCCAGATGCGCAGGATGCGCCCGATCTCGCGCAGCACGATGGTCTGGAACCCGACCCAGCGTACGCTGGCGAAACCCGTGCTCATGCCGCAGCTCCCGACTTGTCGACGAGACGCATGAAGATCTCCTCGAGGCGATTGACCTTGTTGCGCAGCGTGACCACGTGGACGCCATCCGCCGACAGCCTTGCGAAGAGGTCGTTCAGATCGCGGTCCTTGCTGACTTCGACCTCGAGGGTCTGCGGATCGACCAGACGCAACTCATAGCCCGGCACGGCCGGCACCGTGGCGGTGGGCTCGCGCAGGCTGAGCACGAAGGACTCGGTGTGCAAGGTGAGCAGGAGCCGATCCATGCGGTCCGCCCCGGCGATCCGGCCTTGATCGATGATCGCGATGTTGCGACAAAGAGTCTCGGCCTCCTCGAGATAGTGCGTGGTGAGGATGATGGTGGTCCCGGCGGCGTTGAGTTCGCGCAGGAACTCCCACATGGAGCGGCGGATCTCGATGTCGACCCCCGCCGTGGGCTCGTCCAGGATGAGCAGCCGCGGCTCGTGCACCAGCGCACGGGCGATCATCAGTCGTCGCTTCATGCCGCCCGAGAGCGTCCGGGCCATCTTCTTGCGCTTGTCCCACAGCGACAGCTTGGTGAGGTACTTCTCGGCGCGCTCGCGAGCGACCCGGCGCGGGATGCCATAGAAGCCCGCCTGGTTGACGACGATGGTCTCGGGCGTCTCGAACTGGTTGAGGTTGAGTTCCTGCGGCACAACGCCGATGCAGGCTTTGGCGGCTTCGAGGTCGGTATCGAGGTCGTGCCCGAAGATGGATATGGAGCCCGCAGTCTTGGTGACGAGCGAGGTGCAGATGCCGATGAGGGTGCTCTTGCCGGCGCCGTTCGGGCCGAGCAGCGCAAAAAAGTCGCCTTCGGCGACCGTCAGGTCGACCCCCTTGAGGGCCTGAACTCCATTGCGGTACTGCTTGACCAGACCGCGGACCGCGAGTGCTTCCATGAGGCGCGAAAAGATAACACGCGGCACCCGCCGCCGGCCCTGCCGGCGGGCGCTCGCGACCGGAATCAGCCGGGGCTGCGCGAGATGGCGGCGAGGCGCTGCACCCCGGCGAGCGTGCTTTCCCAGAGGGCGGTACGGTCGCGGGCGCGGGCGGCTTCCAGCCGCCGACGCCAGAAACCGGCGTCATCACCCCAGCGCAGGCTGACGCAGGGCCCCGCGGCCTCGGCAAGTTCGTCGATCTGGGGAAGTTCGAGTGTCCGCAGCGCCGTACAGCCTGCGGCCGAAAGCCCGAGCAGCAGCGAAGCGGCGGCCGGACGGGACTGCGCCGTCTGCCAGGCGAAGTAGCAGACGATACGGGCGAAGCCCTGTCCGGCGCTGCCCTCGCAAAGACCGGGAGACAGGCGCGGCAAGGGTGCACCGGTCTGGGTCCGACGCCAAAGCGCAAACGCCGTATCTGTAGAAAGGCTGAAGAGCAGGTAGGGACAGTCGGCGACCGCGCCGAGGGCGGGCTCTTCGAGTGCGAGCCATTCCTCGCGCAGGGCGGTGGCCGCTGCGGGCAGCACGACGCGGGAGGCTGCGAGCGCGTCGCGCAGGATGCGCAAGCCACGCAGGTTCATGCCGCCGACCTGGCGGATGATCTCGCGGTCGACGCTGCGGGCGAAGTCGGTTTCGGTGGTGGCGAGGCCGACGAGGTCCGGAGCGGGAGACTTTTTTTCGTTGATCATGCATTCCTCCGTCTTTTCCGCGGAAATGGTCGCCCAAGCCAACTAGGAACGCAGCGTTTGTTTTGGGATATTTTCCATCGAAATGCCCTTGCCCATGCCACGCAACGACCAGCCGAGGAGCAGGCCATGCACCTGACCGACGAACGTTACAAGCGTGACCGCCTGCGCCTCGAACTCGCCCTGCGGCTGCTGCGGCACGAGGCTCGTACCCACACCATCCGCCACTGGACCGGCCTCAGCGACGACCGGGTGCGCAAACTGTTCCGCTCCTACATCAAGCCGGGTGCCGGGCTGCGCCGCCACCGCGGCAAGTCGCCTGCGCAGGTCCACTATTTCCTGCGCGCCGGCGCGGTCGGCGCCGATGCCCACGCGCTCGCCTCGATCCTGCTGCTCTTCGGAGCCATTGCCGATCGTCCGGACCCGGCCTCGATGCGCAAGATTCCCACCATCGCCCGCGGCCGGCTGCTGTGCGACGCCTACGAGGCCTACCGCCGCGTGTCGCCGCGGCCGCGCATCGACTTCGAACACGCCGCGTTCCTGGTGCAGGCGCTCACCGCCGGCGACGAGATTCGCCTGCGTTTCTGCCCGACCTGCGAGGCGCTCAACCTCGTCGAGACGATCAACCTGCGCGACC
>JBIKVA010000051.1:0-12798 GCA_044357085.1 Steroidobacteraceae bacterium
CTGCGGCCTGGCCCGGTCGATAAACAGGAGGTCGGATCGATGGCGCCGGCAGGCAGATTCGCGAACGGCACGAGGCCACGGTACGCCACGTAGCCCGTGAAGCGGGGCCGGTCTGCACCGAACAGCCGGGTGCGAACCTGCGAGCGCACGCCGTCGGCACCGAGGACGACATCGGCCTCGGCCCGCACACCATTGGCGAAATGCAGCGTCACACCCGCGGCGCCCTGCTCGAGATCGGCGAATGCATGACCGGTACGGATGGCGGTCGGATCGGTGGCAGCCACCATGCCGGCAAGCTCGGCGTGCAGGTCGGCGCGGTGCACCTGGTAGTAGGCGGCACCGTACTTCTCGAGCATCTCGTTGCCGCGGGAGATCTCGACCATCAGTTCGCCGGTCTGCCAGTGCCTGACGCCGCCGCGGTCCGGCCGCATGCCGATGCGGGACAGCACGCCCTCGAGGCCGATGGCGTTGAGGACGTGGGTGGCGTTCGGCGACACGGTCAGCCCCGCGCCGACTTCGCCGAGCGTCTGCGCCTGCTCGTAGACCACGGGCCGGAAGCCGAACTGCTGCAGCGCGCGCGCGGCAACGAGCCCGGCAATCCCGGCACCGACGATGGCGATTCGCAATTGACTCATGGCGGCGACGTTGCACGGGTTTTTTGTTGGCGGCACGGACCAGACGACAAACAATCCGCATCGTGGCCGTCATCTGCGCGCTTGCGCCGTGACCGGCGCGCGGGTGACTGCAGGGTGGCGAACGGCTACGATGACACTTTCCCCGCAGCCCATCCTCAGCTCATGCGCAACCCCGGCCATGAGGCGATCGTCGTTCGCGGCGCCCGCCAGAACAATCTGAAGAACCTTGACCTCGAGATCCCCACCGGGGAACTCGTGGTGGTCACGGGCGTGTCCGGCTCGGGGAAGTCCTCGTTGGTGTTCGACACGCTCTACGCCGAGGGACAGCGGCGCTACGTCGAGACGTTCTCGCCGTACGCGCGCCAGTTCCTCGACCGCATGGACAAGCCGGCGGTCGATCGCATCGAAGGCATCCCGCCCGCCATCGCCATCGACCAGACCAACCCGGTACGCACCTCGCGCTCGACCGTCGGCACGATGACGGAGCTCAACGATCATCTCAAGCTGCTGTTCGCCCGCGGCGCACACCTGCACTGCCGACGCTGCGGCGAACCGGTGCGGCGCGACTCGCCGGAGAGCATCCGCGACGACCTGCTGCGTCGCGCGGCAGCGGCAGGCGATCCGCGCGTGCTGGTCTGCTTCGAAGTGAAAGTGCCAAAGAATTTCAAGGAGGCGGAGGTGCTGGCGCTGCTCGAGAAGCAGGGCTACACCCGCATCCGCACGCACGGTCGTCAGGCGGTGGAGGTGATCCAGGACCGGCTGCGGGCGGCGAGCGCCGATCCGGCACGCCTGGCAGAGTCCATCGAGGCGGCGTTGCGCGTGGGCCGCGGCCGCCTGCACGTACACGTGCTGCGCGATGCGGAACGCGGCAACACGGGCGAGGACGCCGTCCTCGACACCTGGCGCTATTCAAGCGCGCTGCACTGCGCGCGCTGCGACATCGCCTATCGCGAGCCGACCCCCAGCAGTTTTTCGTTCAACTCGCCGGTCGGTGCCTGCGAGGCCTGTCGCGGCTTCGGGCGCATCATCGGCGTCGACTACGGTCTGGTGATCCCGGATCACGGCAAGACACTGCGCGGCGGCGCGATCCGCCCGTGGCAGACCGAGGCCTACAGCGAATGCCAGGACGACCTCGAACGGCTGGCGAAAAAGCGCGGCATCCCCCTCGATGTACCGTGGCGTGATCTCGATGACACGCAGCGCGAATGGGTCATCGAGGGCGAGGGCAAATGGGCGAAGAACGTCTGGTACGGAGTGAAGCGTTTCTTCGCCTGGCTCGAGACCAAGGCCTACAAGATGCACATCCGCGTGCTGCTCTCGAAATACCGCGCCTATACGCCGTGCACCGCCTGCGATGGCGCACGCCTCGCGCCCGAGTCCCTGCTCTGGCGTCTCGGCGACGCGGACCTGGCCGCGAGCACCCTCGGCTCGCGGCAGCGCTTCATGCCGCGCGGCGTCGAGTGGTCACGGCCGGGCCTGGACGCGCTGCCCGGCCTCTGCGTGCACGACCTGATGTTGCTGCCGATCGAGCGCAGCCGCGATTTCTTCGATGGGCTGCGGCTGCCCGGCGCTCTCGATGAAGCCACGGAGCTGTTGCTTGCGGAGATCCGTGGCCGCTATCGCTATCTCTGCGAAGTCGGTGTCGGCTACCTGACCCTCGACCGACAGTCGCGCACGCTCTCCGGCGGCGAAGTGCAGCGCATCAACCTCACGACCGCGCTCGGCACCTCGCTGGTGAACACGATGTTCGTGCTCGATGAGCCCTCCATCGGCTTGCACCCGCGCGACATGCAGCGCGTAATCCGCGTGATGCACCGGCTGCGTGATGCCGGCAACTCCCTGCTCGTGGTCGAGCATGACCCCCAGATCATGCAGCAGGCGGATCGCCTGCTCGACATGGGTCCGGGCGCCGGCGAGCACGGCGGGCAGATCGTCGCCTGGGGAACGCCGGACGAAGTGTGCGCCCGGCCCGAATCGCTGACCGGCGCCTACCTGCACGGCAGGCGGCAGGTCGTGCTGCCGCCCGCGCGCACACCCGGCACCCGGAGCGGGCATTTCCTGGAGTTGCTCGGCGCGGCGCAGCACAACCTGCGCGGCATCGATGTGCGGTTTCCGCTCAACCGCCTCGTGTGCATCACGGGCGTATCGGGCTCGGGCAAGTCGACCCTCATGCAGGACATCCTGCATCCGGCGCTGCTCAAACATTTCGGCCGCCCCACCGAAGCGGCGGGGGCCCACACGGGCCTGCGCGGCGCAGAGCACCTCACTGACGTCGTGTCCGTCGACCAGACGCCTATCGGCCGCACCGCGCGCTCGAATCCGGCGAGCTATGTCGGCGCCTTCGACGTGGTGCGGGAGCGATTTGCGAAGCTCGCCGAATCACGCGAGCGCGGCTACACGGCGGGCACGTTCAGTTTCAACTCCGGTACCGGACGCTGTCCGGCCTGCACGGGCAGCGGCTTCGAGCACGTGGAGATGCAATTCCTCTCCGACGTCTACCTGCGCTGCGGCGAGTGTGACGGCTCGCGCTACCGCAGCGAGACGCTGGAAGTCCGGCACCCGGGTCCGGGCGGGCGCAGCGCGAGCATCGCCGACGTGCTCGGCATGACGGTGACCGAAGCGCTGGCGTTTTTCGCCGACGTTCCGGAACTTGCGGCGCGCCTCGCGCCACTCGCCGACGTCGGTCTCGATTACCTGCGCCTCGGCCAGCCGGTACCCACGCTCTCGGGCGGCGAGGCACAGCGCCTGAAACTTGCCGGCCATCTCGCCGACTCCGCCGAGTCGGGCAGCAGCGGCAAGCTGTTCCTGTTCGACGAGCCGACCACGGGACTGCATTTCGAGGATATCGCCAAGCTGCTGGCGGCCTTCCGCAAGCTGCTCGACGCCGGCCACTCGCTGTTCGTGATCGAGCACAACCTCGATGTCATCCGCTCGGCCGAGTGGATCATCGATCTCGGCCCCGAGGGCGGCGACCGGGGCGGCGAACTCATCGCCTGCGGCACACCTGCCGACCTGATGCGCGAACCGCGCTCGCATACGGGCGCGGCGCTGTGCGACACCGGCATCGTCGGGATCCGCGAACCGGTCGCCGCACGCCGCGCCGCCGCCGATGCCACCGCCGATGCCGCCACGGGTGCAAGCGCAACTGCGGCGCGGGAAGACCACCCGAACGCGATCGTGGTGCGCAACGCGCGCGAACACAACCTGCGCAACGTCGACGTGGAGATTCCGCGCAACGCCTTCACGGTGGTCACTGGCGTGTCGGGCTCCGGCAAATCGACGCTGGCGTTCGACATCATCTTCAACGAAGGGCAACGCCGCTACCTCGAATCGCTGAACGCCTATGCGCGGCAGTTCGTGCAGCCGGCAGCGCGCCCCGAAGTCGATTCGATCCGCGGTATTCCGCCGACGGTGGCGATCGAGCAGCGCACCAGCCGCGGCGGACGCAAGAGTACGGTCGCGACGCTCACCGAGATCTACCATTTCCTGCGCCTGCTCTACGTCAAGCTCGGCACCCAGCACTGCCCTGACTGCCAGGTCGCGATAGAGCCGCAGTCCGCAGACGCGATCGCGGCGCGGATCATCCGCGACTTCCGCGGCAAGACGATCGACCTGCTCGCACCGCTGGTGGTGGCGCGCAAGGGTCTGTACACCGACCTCGCCAAATGGGCCGCCACCAAGGGCTATCGCGAACTGCGGGTCGATGGCGAGCGTCTGCCCGTCAAGCCCTGGCCGCGACTCGACCGCTTCAAGGAGCACGACATCGAGTTGCCGGTGGCGCGGCTCGGCATTTCGGTTCGCGGCGAAGGCGATCTGCGGGCGAAACTCGCTGAAGCCCTGCAGCACGGCAAGGGCGTGGTGCAGGTGTTGGCGACGGGCACCCGCAAACCCGTGGTGTTCTCGACCAAGCGTGCCTGTCCGAGTTGCGGCACGAGCTTCGCTGAACTCGACCCGCGCCTGTTCTCCTTCAACAGCAAGCAGGGCTGGTGCGGCGGATGCTTCGGCACCGGTGTCGAGCTCGAGGATTTCGACGCAGAACAGACCGGCGAGGAAGCCACCTGGAACGAATGGCACGACGGCGAAGCCGGACGCTGCGGCACCTGCCGCGGCGAGCGTCTCAATCCGATCGCCCGGGCAGTACGTTTCCGCGGCAGGTCGATCGGCGAATTCACTTGCGCGCCGGTATCGGCCGCACTCGGCTCGCTCGCAGGGCTCAAGCTCGACAAGCGTGAACGCGCGATAGCCCGCGACCTGCTCGCCGAAATCCGCACCCGTCTCGGCTTCCTGGAGCGCGTGGGCCTCGGCTATCTCGCGCTCGACCGTGCAGCCCCGACGCTCTCGGGCGGCGAGGCACAGCGCATCCGTCTCGCTGCGCAACTCGGCTCCAACCTGCGGGGCGTGTGCTACGTGCTCGATGAGCCGACGATAGGCCTGCATCCGCGCGACAACCGCATCCTGCTCGATGCGTTGGGTGAACTTGCAGCGCACCACAACACGCTGGTGGTGGTGGAGCACGACGAGGACACGATCCGCAGGGCCGACCATGTCATCGACCTCGGGCCGGGTGCCGGTGTACGCGGCGGCCGTGTCGTGGGTCGCGGGCGCGTGGCCGATTTGCTGGCCAACCCCGAGTCGGTCACCGGACGCTACCTGCGCGAACCGCTGCAGCACGGCCGTGAGCCACGGCGCGCGGTGGATGCGGGGACGCCCGCGCTCGTGGTCGAGCAGGCCTCGCTGCACAACCTGTCCGGCGTCGATGCACGCATTCCGCTCGGACGTCTGGTCGTCGTCACCGGTGTCTCGGGATCGGGGAAATCCACCCTCGCCCGCGATGTGCTCTATTCGAGCGCGCACGCGATCGTCGGTGGCGGCGGAGGTCCGATCGGCTGTCGCGCCTTGCGCGGCATCGAGGCCGTCGACCGCGTGCTCGAAGTGGACCAGACGCCGATCGGCAAGACGCCGCGTTCCTGCCCGGCCACCTACGTCGGCATCTGGGACGACATCCGCCGGATCTTCGCCGGTACCAGTGAATCGAGACTGCGCGGCTATGGACCCGGGCGCTTCTCGTTCAACACCGCAGGCGGCCGCTGCGATGCCTGCGAAGGGCAAGGCGTGCAAACGGTGGAGATGAGCTTCCTGCCGGACGTCAAGATCGGTTGCGACGCCTGCCGCGGCAGCCGCTTCAATGCCGAGACCCTGGCGGTGACCTGGCGCGACCTCAGCGTCGGCGAGGTACTGGCGATGAACATCGAGGATGCCGCGAAGTTCTTCGAACCGCACGCCACCCTGCGCCATGTGCTGACGCTGCTCTGCGATGTCGGCCTGGGTTACCTCACGCTCGGCCAGGCGAGTCCCACGCTCTCGGGCGGCGAGGCGCAGCGGATCAAGCTCGTCACCGAACTCGCCAAGGTCCGCGTCGATCTGCGGGCGCCGTTGCGCAGCCGACCCAAGCACACGCTTTACGTGCTCGACGAACCCACGGTCGGTCTGCACATGGCGGACGTCGAAAAACTCATCCACGTGCTGCATCGTCTGGTCGATGCGGGCAACAGTGTCGTGCTCGTCGAGCACAACCTCGACGTCATTGCGGCGGCCGACTGGGTGCTCGATCTAGGGCCGGAGGCAGGCGCGGAGGGTGGCAGGATCGTCGCCGAGGGTTCGCCGCAGGCACTCGCCCGCCGTCCGGGTCGATCCCACACCGGCAAGGCGCTGCGCGAGTTTCTGGCGGACCGCCGCGCGACCCGCTAGCCTCGGCCCATGGGCCACGATCTCATCTGCTGGAAGTGCGGCGCCTCGCTCGCAGCACTGTCACTGCCGCTGCGGCGGCTCGACGAGTGTCCGCGATGTCGTGCCGAGCTGCACGTCTGCAAGCTGTGCGTCGACTACGAACCGCGGCTCGCCAAGCATTGCCGCGAGCCCACTGCCGAGGAAGTCCGTGACAAGGAGCACGCCAACTTCTGCGATCACTTCAAGCCACGCCCCGGGGCATGGCGGGCGGCGGACCCGGCCGCCGCGGATGCGGCGCGAGTCGAGCTCGATCGCCTCTTCGGCGGGAAGTGACGGCGCCCGTCGACACGCCGCTGCGTCTCGAGCCGCGCGATCTGGCGCTGCGCCGGCTGTCGCTCTGGTTGCTCGGCTCATGGGTGGTGCTGATCGCCAGCGCTTCGCTGTACCCCTTCGAGGGTGAGCCCGGGCGTCTGCTCGACGCCCTGGTCGCGGGTCTCCCCCGCCTGCGCGAATGGCGCACGCCCTCGCAGCGCGACGCCATGGTCAACCTGCTGCTGTACCTGCCCTTCGGACTGCTCGGTTCGATGGCACTGGAGAAGAGCAGCTCGACGCTGCGGCGCATTCTTTGGCCGCTCGCCGGTGCCGGCTTGCTGTCACTTGCCATCGAGATCGCCCAGCACGCCCTGCCGGCGCGCGACCCGAGTGCCGTCGACTGGGTGCTGAACGTCATCAGTGCGGCGCTCGGCGCAGTGTTCGCGGCGATCTACTCGGCCTTGCCCGTCAGGCCCTTCTCGCACCGGCTGCAACGCCTCGCCATCGGTCCCGCACCGGCCCTGCTGGTGGCGCTCTGGCTGATCGCTCACCTTGCGCCGTTCGTGCCCAGGCTGCGTCCCGGCCGGATCGAGGCCGCGATCGACGCCAGTCTCGCCATGCCCCTGTCGCCGGGGCACCTGTTCGGCTACCTCGCCTGCTATCTGGTCCTCGGCGCGCTGCTTCACGTGCTGCTGCGGCGCGCCTATTTTTGGTCGGGTCTGCTGGCGCTGGTCGCGTGCTCGATCGGTGGGCGGCTGCTGTTCGTGGGGCAGCACCTGAGCCCCGCCGAGGTCCTCGCTCTCGCCGCTGCCGTGGTGCTGATCGCGGCACTGCGCCGCTGGGATCCGCGCCACTGGGATTCGCGGGTGTTCCTGCCAGCGTGCTTCGCCCTGCTCGCTGCCGGCCTGTCGCCGGCCGATGCCGCGGCGGACGCCGGCACCGCAGCCACCGTCTGGCTGCCGTTCGCCGAACTTGCAGGGGGCCTCGCCGACCCCGGTTCGCTGCCGCTGCCGGACCGGTTGTTCCTCGGCATCGGACTCGCATGGCTGGCACTCAACGGCGGTACCCGGCGCCTGCCACCGCTGCCACTCGCGGTTGCGGTCGCCATCGCCGCCGAGTTCCTGCAACAATGGATTCCTGGACGTGTGCCGGATACCACCGACATCGCCGCCCTGCTGGTCGGCGCGGCACTGGCCCAGAGTGTGCCCAAGATCGATCTGCGCACCTGAGCGCCACGGGAGACCGATGTGAACAAGACCATCCTGCAGATCCTGTTCGGCTTCATCCTGGTGTCGCTCTTCTGCTACACCACTTATGCAAGCTTCCAGCAGTCGGTGCTCGACTGGCAGGGTCTGGTGCGGCCACCCGACAACTGGTGGACCATCGCCACGCTGATCGACGCCTACTACGGCTTCCTGACCTTCTACGTGTGGGTGTTCTACAAAGAATGGCGCTGGCTGCCGCGGTTGGGGTGGTTCGTGGCGATCATGCTGCTCGGCAACATGGCCATGGCGGCGTACGTCCTTATCCAGCTGGCGCGACTTGGCAAGGACGAGCCGGCGTCGGCGATCCTCCTGCGGCGCGGCGCCTGAGACGCGGACGCTGACAGGGCAGCCCTTCAGACCCACCACGAATCCCGACCACCCCGCCCCCAGCCCATGCTCGCCATCATCCGCCGTCGTGTCGTCGATCCCGTGCTGGGTCTGCTCCGGCAGGGGCTCGCGCCACGCGATCTCGCTCTCTGCCTCGCGCTCGGTGCCGGCATCGGCATGTTCCCGGTGCTCGGGGTATCGACGCCCGCGCTCACCGTCATTGCCCTTTGGCGACGGCTCAATCTCGCGGCGATCCAGCTCGTCAGCTGGCTGATCGCACCACTGCAGCTGGCCATGATCATTCCCTTCATGAGGATCGGCGAAAAACTGCTCGGTGCGCCGCCGCAGCCGCTGACGATCGAGGCCGGGATGGAAATCCTCGGCGAAGGCGCGCTGCACGCCATCGTCACCCTCTGGGATGCGATCGTGCACGCGGCAGCCGGCTGGATGCTTATCGGACCGGCCGGGATTTATGTACTCTACCGGCTGCTCACCCCGGTACTCGAGCGCGCGCTGGTGCGCCTCGACGCTGCACCACCCCGACCATGACAAATACCGAACTGCAAACGCGCGTGACCCGCTGGCTGGAACAGGACAAGGTTCCGGACTGGCTGATCCGTCGCCGCATCCGCGAACTGCTTGCACAACGGCTACGCGAGGAAGACAAGGGAACCCCGGAGGCGCAGCAGGCGCACCTCATGCAGATGATCGCGCGGCTGCGCGACAGCCCGATCGCCGTGCACACCGACAAGGCGAACGAGCAGCACTACGAAGTGCCCGCGGCGTTCTACCTGTCGGTGCTCGGCCGCAATCTGAAGTACAGCAGCTGCTGCTTCGACGACTTCACGATCGAGCGCGCGGCAGCGAACCTCGACGCGGCGGAAGACCGCATGCTCGAGCTGACCTGCCAGCGGGCCCGGCTGCAGAACGGCGAGCGCATCCTCGAACTGGGGTGCGGCTGGGGCTCGCTGTCGCTGTGGATGGCGGCCAAGTACCCCGACTCGCGCATCACCGCGATCTCGAACTCGCGCTCGCAGAAGCTGTTCATCGACGCCCGCGCCGCGGAGCGCGGCCTGAAGAACCTCGAGGTCATCACCTGCGACGTCAACGCGCTGCATTTCGGTCCGGAGATCCGCTTCGATCGGGCGGTATCGGTCGAGATGTTCGAACACATGCGCAACTACCAGTCGCTGCTCGCGCGCATTGCCGGCTGGCTCACGCCCGAAGGTACGCTGTTCGTGCACATCTTCACGCACCATGAGTTTGCCTACACCTTCGAGGTGCGCGACGACACCGACTGGATGGCACGCTACTTCTTCACCGGCGGCATCATGCCCAGCGATGACCTGCTGCTCTACTTCCAGCGGCATCTGCGGCTGGCCGAGCACTGGCACGTCGACGGACGGCACTACCAGCTCACCTCGGAAGCGTGGTTGCAGAAGATGGACGCGAGCCGCGACACGCTGATGCCGGTGCTCGCCGAAACCTACGGCGCCGGCCAGGCACTCAAGTGGTGGGTCTACTGGCGCATCTTCTTCATGTCCTGCGCGGAACTCTTCGGTTATCGGAACGGACGCGAATGGCTGGTCTCGCACTACCTCTTCGAACGGCGCTGATTGCCGCCTGCGGTGTGCTGTCTGCTGCACCGCTCGGGGCGCAGACCGGAGCGCCTCCAGCTGCAACGGGCACGGCAACCGAGCCCCTGCAGATCTTTGCGCGCTTCAGATCGGCGCTGGAGGCGAACGATCTCCTGACCGCAGGCGATCGCGCGCGTGAACTGGTCGAGATCACCGAAGCGCGGCATGGCAAGGACTCGCGCGAACTCGTCAATCCGCTCGCCAATCTCGGCACCGTGCAGTTCCGGCGCGGCGACTTCGCAGCCGCGGAGGCGAACTATCAGCGCGCCATCAGCCTGATCGACGGACAGCTCTCGGGGGCCGACCGTCTGCTCATCCGTCCGCTGCAGGGTCTCGGTGAGACCTGGCTCGCCACCAACCGCCCGGCCGAGGCCATCACGGTGCTGCGGCGGGCCGTCGATCTCTCGCGCAATCTCGACGGACTCTACAATGCCGAACAGCTCGATGCAGTCGATGCGCTGATCGAGGCCCACGTCACCCTGGGCCGTAACGCCGATGCCGAACGCGAGCACCAGTACGCGTTCCGGATCGCCGAAACCACCTACGGCAAACGCGACCTCCGTCTCGTCGACCCGCTGGACCGCTATGCCCGCTGGTTCGAGTCGGTCGGACGCTATGCCACCGCGCGCGGTCTGCACGCCCGCGCGCTGCAACTCGCCGAAGAGTTGTCCGCTGACAAGCCGGTCGTCGGTGTGCCGGCGCTGCGGGGCCTGGCGCGGACCTGGTTGCTGGAGGCCATCTACGGGCCCGAGGTCGAAGCCCAACCGGCCTTCGAGGTCAACGACGCCGGTGATCCGTTCGGTGCCAATGCAGGCCAGTCGCGGCTCAATTCCGAGGGGCTGCGTGCCCTCAGCTTTGCGGTCGAGATCGTCAACCGCAGCAAACCGGTCGATTCGCGGTTGCTCGGCGAGACGCTTGCACAGATCGGCGACTGGCACCTCGTCAGCGGCAGTCTCGGGCGCGCCAACGCCGCCTACGTCGAGAGCTGGAAAGCCCTCGAGGCGGCAGGCCCGGAAGCTCGCATGCTGCTCGAAGCGCCTCGAGTACTCGTGTACCGCGCCCCGTCCAGTTCGGTGGCGCGGATGCGGGCCGGCAATCCGGACGACTACGCCGTACGTGATGTCGAGATGCGTCTCAAGGTCGGCGCCGACGGCAGGGTGGACGACGCAGAGGTCGCGAATTCGGACGCACCTGAAAACAGCACCAAGGCCGCACTGCTTGCGGCGCGCAAGACCCGTTTTGCACCGCGCCTCGCCAATGGCGAGCCGGTGGAGACGGAAGGCGTCGTGCTGCGCGAAAAGCTGCTGATCAGGATCCAGCGGGAGCGACCGGCGGCGGAGACACCGGAGCCGAAGCCTGCGGAACAACCGTCGGCGCCGCCGCAGACGCCGGCTTCCAGTCCGGGTTGACGCGGCGCGACACGCGGATCGGCACGGCTTCGATCCGCAGGCCGCTGGCCGCAAGCGCCCGCATCGCGTCCTCCGCGCTCACCTCCAGCCGCTTGCCACCGGCAAGCACCTTGCCGGCTTCGGTCGACGGAAACTGGGTGAGGAAGCGCGATGCCGCATCGCGCATCGCCGATTCGGTCGCATCTGCCATGGGTTCGCTGGTGCTCAAGCTGTCGGCGAGAGCCGTGCCATAGCCGGTCAAGGTGAGCGAGTCGTAACGCTCGCCGTTCGGCGCATGGACGTTGATGCGGTAGCGGATGGTGACCGCAACATATTCCCCGCCCGTCTCCTGCGCGGTGGCGAAGGAGTACTGCTCGATCCTGGGCTCGAAGATCGCGAGCAGGCCGGGCGCGGCCCGCGCCGCGTCGAGATCGGCGAATTCGTTGACCTCACGGAACGTCGCACCGAGGATCGAGCGGGCGAGCTCCTGCTGGCCCGCGCCGAGCGCGACGCTCCACGACACGCCGCTGCGGGTCTCGGAGTGCGCGTAGTTGCGTTGCTCCGCGGTAACGACGAGCCCGACTTTCGCGGGCAAGGCTTCGACCAGCGCTTTCGGGATCTCCGGGTCCGGGGTGATCTGCACGCCGCCGCAACCGGCGAGCGAAACGAAGCCGAGCAGGGTTGCCGCTAGTTGCCACCGACGCATGTGGTGATGCCTCCGAGATTCATGCTGAAGGCGCAGCTCTTGGTATTGGTGAGCCCGACGAAGGTGCCGTCGTTGCGCTCGCACATGGCCCGCATTAAGGCGGAGAACCGGATGTTTGTAAACGGGGTCATGCCGGGCGCTTCGGGGAAGCCGACGGCGTGGATGCGCACGCGCCGACGTCCGCCCGCGTCCGGGCGGTTGATGCGATCGACGGCATCGAGCGCAACCTGTATGGACTCGCCGGTGAACTCGTCGCCGAGCACGTAGATGCTGATCCGCTTGTCGGTCGACCAGTAGGTCTTGATCGCGCTCTCGATGCCGTCCGCGGGGTTCGAGTCGCTGAAAGATCGCCAGCTGCGCATGCGCTGCACGATGTCGGTGCGCAGCGACGGCGAGTCGGTGAGCCAGCGGCCTCGCGTACCGCCGAACAATTCGCGGCCGTTGTCGTCGACGATCTGTACCCCCTTGAGACGGGGGTAGATGTCGAGGATCTCGCGCATCACCTCGATGGCGGTTTCCCAGTGTCCGCCCTGCATGCTGCCAGAGGTGTCGATGAGAAAGATCACGTAGTCGCTGTCGACGGGTATGCCGCCGACCGCCTGGGTGGAAAGCCGCTGGCGCGACCGCGACACCTGGGACAGCCGCTTGTTCTCGGCCTCGAGCTCCTGGTAGGCGGACAGGAGTTCGTTCTCGACGATGTTGCTCACCGCCGCGTTCTGGCGCGAGGCGGCGAATTCGCCGCGGATGCTGGAGACATCGCCTGCCGCCTTGGCGAGGTTCTGCCGCTCGCGCGCGAGGACA
>JBIKVA010000281.1:0-3297 GCA_044357085.1 Steroidobacteraceae bacterium
AGCGCTTGCCGGCATCGCGTTCGCCGCCGCAGCCGAACACCACGTGCAGGCGACCGCGGCAATGCGCACGCGCGGCGCGCAGCGCCTTGGCGAGGGCATCGGGCGTATGCGCATAGTCGACGATGGCAAGCGGGCGCCCCACGGCGATGATCGCCTCCATGCGCCCCGGCGGCGCGCCGGTGACCGTCAATGCATCGAGTGCCATCTCGAGCGGAATGCCGAGTGCGATGAGCAGGCCGAGCGCCAGCAGCGCGTTGTCGACGTTGAACTCGCCGATCAGCGGCAGGATCACCGCGTGGCGCGCAAGTGCGCTACCGGAAACGCCGGCCTCCAGCATGAAGCCGATGCCGTCCGGCAGGCTGCGCAGCCCCGCAGCCGTCAATGCCTGCACCTCGAAGCCGCGCGCGCGGCAGTCCTCGATGACAAGCAGTCCCTGCGCGGTACGCGCCACGAGCACGAGCCGCTGTGCCGGTCCGTGGCGGCGAGCGAGTTCGGCGCCGAAGACGTCGTCGACGTTGATGACGCAGGTCTCGAGTTGGGGCATCTGGAAGAGACGCGCCTTGGCGGCTCCATAGGCTTCCATGGTGCCGTGGTAATCGAGATGGTCGCGCGTGAGGTTGCTGAAACCGGCGACGCGGAAGCGTACGGCCGCAACTCGATGCTGGTCGAGTGCATGCGAGGACACTTCCATTGCCACGCAGCGTGCGCCGTCGGCACGCAGCGCGGCGAGTTGTCGCTGTACGCTGACTGCATCGGGGGTGGTGTACTCGCCGGGCACCACGCCATCGGGCACCGTACCCATCCCGAGCGTGCCGATGTAGGCGGCCCGCGGGCCGCAGCGACCGAGCGCCTGCGCCAGCAGCCATGCCGTCGTGGTCTTGCCGTTGGTACCGGTGATCCCCGCCACCTGCAGGCTCGTCGACGGCCTGTCAAAGAAATTTCCGGCGATCGCGCTCGCGTGACGCGACAAACCGTCGATGCTCGCGGCAAAGACGCCCGGCGGCACGACGGGCTCGCCGACACCGGTCGCGGGCTCCCAGAGCAGGGCGCGCGCGCCGCGCGCGAGCGCCTCGGGCAGCGCCGCGAGTCCGTGGGTGCGACGCCCCGCACAGGCGAGGAACAGTCCGCCCGCTGCGACTCGGCGGCTGTCGAGGCTGACGTCGGTCACCACTACATGGCGCGGCACTTCGGCAAGATCGCCGCAAAGCGCGGCGAGTTCGCGCGCGCCGCCGCCCATCAGCGCAGGCCCCCGGTCGCGGTCCGGCGCGACGCGTCGGCCGTGGCGATGTTCTGTGGCAGGTCCGCCGGCACCGGCTCGGTGTCCGGCATCTCGTCCACCGGCGCCTCGAGCGGCGCATCGGGAGCCACCGCCAGCAGGCGCAGCGCGCCGCCGACGATCGCCGAGAACACCGGCGCCGACACGTCGCCGCCGTAATAGAGTCCGGCCGAGGGCTCGTCGATGACGACCACGGTCGCAAGACGCGGATTGCTCGCCGGCGCGAGGCCCGCGAACACCGCGAGATAGCGGTTGGTGGAGTAGCCGCCGGCACTCGCCTTCCAGGCCGTGCCGGTCTTGCCGCCAACGCTGTAGCCGGGGATCGAAGCGCGTTTGCCGGTGCCCGCGTCGGAGACGACGGTCTGCAGCATGCGGATCACGTCGCGACTCACCTGTTCGGGAAGCACGCGCTCACCCGCGACCGGATGATCGACGCGGGTGAACGAAACCGGCCGCTGCAGACCATAGGCACCGAGCGTCGCGTAGGCGTGGGCGAGCTGCAGCGGCGTCACCGACAGTCCGTAGCCGTAGGACACGGTCGCGGTGGTGATCGGCCGCCAGTGAGAATACTGGGTGAGGAGTCCGGCCGACTCGCCCGGATAGCCGCTGCTGGTGACGCGACCAAAGCCGACACGCGCGAGCGTGTCGTGCAGCGTCTCCGGGCCCAGGGTGAGCGCGATGCGGGTCATCGCGACGTTGGAACTCTTGGCAAGCGCCGTGGCGAGATCGATGGCACCGAGGTTGTGCTTGTCCTCGATCATCTTGATGCCGACCTTCACCATCCCGGGATTGGTGTCGATGATGCTCGTCGGCGTGAACTTGCCCGAAGCGAGCGCCGCCGCCACCACGAACGGCTTGATCGTCGAACCCGGCTCCACGAGGTCCGTGACCGCCCGGTTCTTGTAGCCCTTGGGCTTGAGTTGCGAGCGGTCGTTCGGGTTGTAGGTGGGCTGGTTGACCATCGCCAGCACCTCACCGGTGCCGACATCGATGACCACCACCGACCCGGCCTGTGCGCGGTGCAGCTGCATCGCCGCCTTCAGTTCGCGATAGGCGAGATACTGGATGCGCATGTCGATCGACAACTGCATGTTGCGACCGGCGCGCATCGGCTTGATGCTCTCCACGGTCTGTACCGTGCGGCCGAGATTGTCCTGGATCACCCGCTTGGCGCCGTTCTCGCCGGCGAGCCAATGGTCGAATGCCAGTTCGAGTCCTTCCTGCCCGGCGTCATCGACATCGGTGAAGCCGAGCACGTGACCCGTCACTTCGCCGGCCGGGTAGTAGCGCCGGTACTCGCGGGTCAGGTGCACCCCGGGAATATCGAGGGCGCGCACCTTTGCGGCATCGGCCGGCTGCAGATGCCGCGCCACGTAGAGGAAACGACGATCGAGCTTGGTGGTGACGAAGCGCGCAAGTTCCTCGGGGTCACGTTCGAGGGCGCGGGCGAGATTCGGGATCTGGTCGTTGGCGAGCGTGAGCTCCTTCGGATTCACCCAGACCGAATCCACGGGAGTGCTGACCGCGAGCGGCTCGCCGGCACGGTCGGTGACGCTGCCGCGGTGCGCGACGACACTCGCGACGCGGGTGAAGCGCTCGTCCCCCTGCCCGCGCAGGAAGTCGCTCTCGACCAGCTGCAGCGTGAAGGCCTTCCAGCCAAGCACGCCCGCGCCGACCGCCATCAGGCCCGCGGCAAACAGCAGCCTCATCTGGAACGAAGGCGTCTTCACCTCCGGCTTGCGCATCAGTCCGGCCCGCGAGCCGCGCCCGCCGCCGCGCTGTCCCGCTGCAGGCTTGCCGGAGGACGGTTTGCCGAATGTCCAGCGGATCACGGCGCCACGACTTCGATCTGTTTGGGTGGCGGCGTACGCATGCCGAGATTGCTCGCGGCGACGTTCTCGACGAAGGCGTGCGTGGACCAGGCGCTCTGCTCGAGCTGCAGCTGTCCCCACTCGATCTCGAGCTGGTCACGCTCGCGATTCACCTTCTCCAGCTCGACGAACAGCTCGCGGGCGCGGTGC
>JBIKVA010000282.1:0-3262 GCA_044357085.1 Steroidobacteraceae bacterium
GCCAGGCTCCGGCGAGCAGCAGCAAGGCAGGCGCGACCATCAACGAGCGGCTGACGAGTTCCGGCGAGCCGAACACATAGTCGGTGAACAGCGCGACCACCAGCGGCCCACCGGCCTGCCCGATGATGTTGGCCACGAGCAGGTAGATCGCCACCAGCAGACCGCGCATGCGGGACGGGCAGATGACGGGGATCAGCGCGGGTCCCGCGCCGAACGGCATGGTACCGAAGAACACCGCCGGCGCGAGCATCGCCACCGCGGCCTGCGGCGTCGACATCATAGGCAGTGCAACCACGAACGGAACGGTGACTAGCGCGGCGACGAAGGCGGTGCGCAGGTGGCTGTCGGTGCGGCCACGTTCACGCAGTCGATCGGCGATCCATCCGCCTGTGATTACGCCTCCCGTACCGCAGACGAGGAAGATGATCCCGTAGGCGTAGCCCACCTGCGGAGCCGTCCAGCCAAGATTGCGGATGAAGTGCGCGGGTACCCAGGCGCCGAGACAGAACTGCACCGCGGCAAGCACCGAAATGCCGCAGAACACGGCGGCGAAGACGCCAGCCCTGCCCCGCACGAACTCCGCCACCTCGCGCAACGCCGGACGATCGTCACCCGTGCTGGCGGCGGGATCGCGGCGGCGTAGCGGTTCGCGCACCGTCAACAGGAACAGCACCACGACCACCAGACCCGGCAGCGAACCGATGACGAACGCCGCTTCCCACGCCCGCATCTCGCCCAGCAGCGGCAGTACCACCTGGTGCATGGAAGACAACTGCGCGATGAGATAACCGCCGAGCAGCAAGGCGATGCCGGAACCGACGAAGCTGGATCCCGTGAACACGCTGAGCGGCAATGCCAAGCGTTGTGGGCGGAAGAGATCGGCGAGCATCGAGAAGCCCGACGGCGTGAGGGTTGCCTCGCCGATGCCGACCATCATGCGCGCGAGAAACAACTGCAGGAAATTCTTTGCAAGACCACAGGCTGCGGCGGCGACCGTCCAGATGACGATGCCGACCGCGATGATGCGGCGTCGGCTGCCGCTGTCCGCGAGTCGCCCGAGCGGCACCGCGGCGATGGCGTAGAACAGCGCAAACGCCAGTCCCTGCAGCAGACTGATCTGCGTGTCGCTGAGTGCGAGATCGGCTTTGATGTCCTCCACCAGCAAATTGATGATCTGCCGGTCGATGAACGCCACCATGCCGCAGACGCAGAGCACGAACACGACGTACCAACTGTAGGCCTCGTGCGGCCACGGACGCCCTGGCTCTCCAGCCGGCGTCACCGCCGATCCTGTTGTATCGACCATGTGCAACCCCTCTCCCCATTGCCCACTGAAATCGAGCTTCGATGTTAGCCGACCACCGCGAGTGGCTCGCGAACCGGGTCGTGAACGAAAAGGCCGAGCGAGTCCTCGTTGCGAACCGGTATCTCGCGCAGACGCTCGGGGTGAAGGCCCGAGAGTCTCTCACCACCGAGCCCGGACTCGCGATGGATTTCCGTCACCCGTGCATGGCGCGTGGCTTCGTAGCGTCGAAAGGCAGCCGCGATATCCGCCGTCGCCTCGACGCAGCGCCCGAGCACCACGGCATCCTCCAGCGCGCAAGCAGCGCCCTGTCCGAACCACGGCATCATCGGGTGTGCGGCATCGCCCACCAGCACGAGCGGCCCGCGCGCCCACTGCGGCAAGGGTTCACGGGCGAACAGGCCCCACTTGTGACATATGCCACCCGGAGTCGCCGCGAGGATCGCGTGCACCTCCGGATGGAAGCCCGCCAGCACCTCGATGGCTTCGCGGACGTCTCCGGTCTGCGACCAGCCCTCGCGCTGCCAAGTCTCCGCCCGTGCGAAGGCGACATAGTTGATCAGCGACCCGTGACGAACCGGATAGCGCACGAACAGCCTGCCCGGACCCGCAAACACCTTGGACCCCGCGCTCAACTCGAGTGCGCCGAGCGCGGTGCGGGGCACGAGTCCGCGCCAGGCGACGAAGCCGCCGAAAACGGGCGGTGTCGACGAGCAAACTGCGGCGCGGGCCACGGACTTCAGGCCGTCGGCGCCGATCAATGCCGTGGCGGTCTCGAGATGTCGCCGGCCGGACGCATCCACAAACTCGAGTTGAACCGGCGCGTCTTGAGCCGGCGCGTCGCCCGCACCCGCGACGTCCACGGCCACCAGCCGTCGATCGGTACGCACGGCTTGCGGATCCAGCGCCAGCAGCTGCTCGAGCATCACGCGGTGCAGATCTGCCCGGTGCATTTGCAGGTACGGGGCGCCGTACTGCGCGATGGTGTTGCTGCGATCGAAACCCACCAATAAATCGCCACTCGCGTAGTGACAGGTGAGTTGCTGCGGCGGCTCGTCGGCGAGTTCGCGGACCCGTGCACCGACACCGAGCCAGTCGAGCGCCTTGACCGCGTTGGGTGTCACGGAAAGGCCCGCTCCCACCTCGCCGAGCGTCGGCGCTTGCTCATGGACCCGTACCGCGGCACCCGCGCGGTGCAAGGCAAGCGCTGCGGCAAGGCCACCGATGCCAGCACCGACGATGGCGACGCTCAACGCGGCAGCCCCAGTGCACCCGGATTGATGAGATGCTCGGGATCGACTGCGGCCTTCAGGTCACGCAACAAGGCGGTGAAAGCCGGTGAGCGATCCTCGAGGTAGGGATACGCCCGCCCGATCTGCAGGTGAGCACCTGCGTGACGCCGCATCAGCGCGATGACCTCGAGTCGCAACTCCTCGACGTAGGCGCGCCCGGCGGGGTTCGCGGGTCCCGGCTTCAGCCCGGCGCGATACTCCGCGGGCACCATCGTCTCGAGTAGCGGCAACCACTCGTCCTCCCAGTAGATCACTGGTTCGTACAGCAACGCCGACGGTCCGACCGCGGCAAACACGACGAAAGCCTCGACGCGGTGTGCGGCACACCGCGCCGCTTCGCGCTGCCGCAGCGCGAGGAAATCGGCATGGAAATCCTTGATCGCCGAATGCGGCAAGATGACGTGCAAGGGCAGCAGCCGGCGCCCGCCCGGCCCGACCACCAGCGGCGGCGGAAACGGCGTTGCCTGAACCACTGCCGCCATGCTGTTGGCCACCTCCCGACCACCCTGCGCGCGCACGAGCCGGCGCAGTTCCGCGAGATCCAGGCCGAGCCGGCGGCGGTCCGCGCCCTCGCAGAGAAAATGCGCCAGGAATCCCGCGTGCGCGAGGAAGCCGCGGCCGCCGCGGAGCATCCGCCACGCCTGCCGCACCGCATCGGCGAGGCTCG
>JBIKVA010000283.1:0-3250 GCA_044357085.1 Steroidobacteraceae bacterium
CCGGGCATCGGGACCGAGCAGTTTCGGCGCGAGGTACAACACGACTTCGTCCACGAGTTTGCGCTGCAAGAGTGATCCGGCCAGCGTCGGACCCGCCTCGGTCCAGATCTCGTTCAGGCCGGCACCACCCATCCAGGCCAGCGCGGCCTCGAGGTTCAACCGCCCGTCGGCATCGGCCGCGATCGCCTCGATGCGGGCGCCCGCAGTGGTGTGTGACCGGCCCGCGGCTCCGGTCGTGGCGCGTGCCTCGGCGGCTGCAGTGAGTCGGACAACTTCGCCGGGCGCTGCGAAGAGTCTCGCGGCAGACGGAACCCGCAGATGACGATCGAGGACGATACGCAGCGGCTGCCTGCTCGGCGCCACGTCGGTGCGGGCCGTGAGCTCCGGATCATCCGCGAGCACCGTGGCGCTGGTACTGAGGATCGCAGCGCTCTCGGCGCGGAAGCGGTGGACGTCTGCGCGGGATTCCGGCGAAGTGATCCACCGGCTCTCGCCGCTCGCCAGCGCAGTGCGGCCATCGAGACTCGCGGCGAGCTTCAGTCGCAGCCAGGGTCTGCCCGTGCGCATCCGCTTGAAGAAACCCAGGTTGAGTTCCTCGCCCTCTGCGGCGAGCAGTCCCGTTGCGGTGTCGATGCCGGCCGCGCGGAGTCGGGCGGCACCCGAGCCATCGACACGCGGGTTCGGATCGCCGCAGGCGTAGATCACGCGTGACACACCGGCAGCGATCAGTGCCTCGGTGCAAGGCGGCGTACGACCGTGGTGGTTGCAAGGCTCCAGTGTCACGAATGCCGTGCCGCCCCGAGCCGAGTCCCCCGCCTCTCGCAAGGCAAAGACCTCGGCGTGCGGTTCGCCCGCGCGCTGATGCCAGCCCTCGCCGACGATGGTGTCGCCCCGGGTGATGACGCAGCCCACGCGCGGATTGGGCTGTGTCGTACGCTTGCCGAGCGCGGCGAGTTCGAGCGCTCGACGCATCGCGCGCTCCTCGAAGTCGGCCCAGCGACGGTCGCTGCGCTCAAGCACCCTTGCCACCCTTGCTGTCGCCGCCACCTTTGACTTCGCCGCCACGTTTGCCTTCGCCGACACCCTTGCCTTCGATGGGTCCGACGAGCAGCGACAACTGTCCGGCGAGCGGCTCGCGACGTCGCCGGCTGCGCAGTTTCTCGACCTCGTCGCGGAAAGCCTCGACATCCTGGAAGCTGCGGTAGACCGACGCGAAGCGCACATAAGCCACCTCGTCGAGGTGACGCAATTCGTCCATCACGAATTCGCCGATCTGCCGCGACCGCACTTCGCGTTCGCCCAGGGCACGCAGCCGCTGCAGGATGCGCGCAATGGCCGCCTCGATACGCTCCTGTTCAACGGGCCGCTTCTGCAGGGCCTTCACCAGGCCCGCGCGCAGTTTCTGCTCGTCGAAGGGCTCGCGACTGCCGTGGCTCTTGACCACCAGCGGCATGACGAGTTCGGCAGCCTCGAAGGTGGTGAAGCGTTCACCGCAGGCGAGACACTCGCGTCGCCTGCGGATCTGCCGGCCTTCGGCTGCAAGCCGCGAATCGTTGACCTTCGTCTCTTCGTGACCGCAGAAGGGACAGTGCATGACTGCGGACGGTCACGCGCGCCGGCGACTCAGCGCGCGGCGGCGAACGATGCCTCGACCCGGGCGATTTGCCGGGCCGATGACTCGTACACGGGAAACCTGCGGCACAGCGCCGTCACCTGCTCGCGGACCCGGGCAACAGCGGCTTCCGCCCCTTCGGCGTCCAGCACGTCGGCGATCAGATCGGCAACCGTCGTGACTTCCGCTTCCTTGAATCCGCGGGTGGTGGCCGCCGGCGTACCGATGCGGATGCCGCTGGTGACCATCGGCGGACGCGGATCGTTCGGCACGGCGTTCTTGTTGACCGTGAGATGCGCGGCGCCGAGTGCGGCATCGGCATCCTTGCCGGTGATGTTCTTGTCGGAGAGATCGATGAGGAACAGGTGGTTGTCCGTGCCGCCGGAGACGATGCGGTAACCGCGCTGCTGCAGTCGCGCGCACATGGCCCGCGCATTGGCCACGACCTGCCGCTGGTAGTCCTTGAACTCCGGCTGCAGGGCCTCGAGGAAGGCGACCGCCTTGGCGGCGATCACGTGCATCAGGGGTCCGCCCTGGGTCCCCGGGAACACCAAAGAATTGAACTTCTTCGTGAGTTCGTCGTTGGCGCGCGCCAGGATGAGTCCGCCGCGCGGACCGCGCAGGGTCTTGTGGGTAGTGGTGGTGACGACATCGGCGTAGGGCACGGGGTTCGGGTAGTGGCCCGAAGCAACGAGCCCGGCGACGTGCGCCATGTCGACGTGCAGCCACGCCCCGACCTTGTCCGCGATCGCACGAAAACGGGCGAAGTCGAGGTAACGCGAATAGGCCGAGAAGCCGGCGATGATCAGCCGCGGCTTCACTTCGAGCGCCTGGCGCTCGAGGGCGTCGTAGTCGATCTCGCCGTTGTCGGCGCGGATGCCGTACTGCGCAGCCTGGAACAGCTTGCCGGAGAAGTTGACCTTGGCGCCGTGGGTGAGATGGCCGCCATGGTCGAGGCTCATGCCGAGGATCGCATCACCCGGCTTGAGCAGCGCGAGGTAGACGGCCGCATTCGCCTGCGAGCCGGAGTGGGGCTGAACGTTGGCGTAGTCGGCGCCGAACAGTTGCTTCGCACGCTCGATGGCCAGACGCTCCGCGACATCGACGAACTCGCAGCCGCCGTAGTAGCGCTTGCCCGGATAACCTTCCGCGTACTTGTTGGTCAGCACCGAACCCTGCGCCTCGAGTACACGCGGACTGGCGTAGTTCTCGGAGGCGATGAGTTCGATGTGATCTTCCTGTCGCGCGAGTTCGGCGGACATCGCCCCGGCAAGTTCAGGGTCGAATCCCTCAATGGTCATGCGGCTCGGATACATCGTCGGGGCCTCGGGCTGGCGGGGGGCGGAAGCGGTTAAAGGCCGCGTATTCTAGCCGAACAGGCCTTCCACGACCGCGTTCCACCCCTGCGCGATGTTGTGCCGGTTGTAGCCGCCGCCCCCGGTCGCCAGCACGCGGCCGTGCCCGAGGCGCTCGGCGAGCCGGGTGAGATCCTGTGCCGCCCGGCGGTGCGAGGCAGGTGAGAACCCGAGATGGGTCAGCGGGTCGCCGGCGATGCTGTCGACGCCGCACTGCAGCAGCAGGAACTGCGGCGCGAAGTTTTCGAGATGGCGCAATACTTCCGCCCAGGCCGCGAGGAAC
>JBIKVA010000052.1:0-12544 GCA_044357085.1 Steroidobacteraceae bacterium
CGAGATCCTGGTTCTGCATCAGACGCTCACCTGCACGAGATTGCCTTTGCGCTCGAGCCACTCGCGACGGTCGGCTGCACGCTTTCTGGCCAGCAGCATGTCCATCAGGCTGTCGGTCTGATCGGCCGCATCGAGCGTGAGTTGCACGAGCCGTCGGGTACGCGGATCCATCGTGGTCTCGCGCAACTGCGAGGGATTCATTTCGCCGAGACCCTTGAAACGCGTGACCTGCGGCTTCGCCCTGACCTTTTCCTGCTCCAACCGGTGCAGGAAGGCGTCACGCTCGGCGTCGTCGAGTGCGTAGAACACCTGTTTGCCGGCGTCGATGCGATATAGCGGGGGCATCGCCACGAACACGTGGCCGTTGGACACCAGCGGCCGGAAATGGCGCAGAAAGAGCGCGCATAGCAGCGTCGCGATGTGCTGACCGTCGGAGTCCGCATCGGCGAGGATGCAGACCTTGTGGTAGCGAAGGCTGGAGAGATCTGGAGTGCCGGGCTCGATACCCAGCGCCACGCTGATGTCATGGACCTCGGCCGAGGAGCCGATCTCGCCCGGCTCGAGTTCCCAGGTGTTCAGGATCTTGCCGCGCAGGGGCATGATTGCCTGAAAATCCTTGTCGCGCGCCTGCTTCGCCGAACCGCCTGCGGAGTCGCCCTCGACCAGGAACAGTTCCGAGCGACTGGGGTCATCGCCCGCGCAGTCAGCGAGTTTGCCCGGCAATGCCGGACCGCCCGCAACCCGTTTGCGCTGCACCTTCTGCGCGGCCTTGAGACGATCCTGCGCGTTCTGGATGGCAAACTGGGCGATGCGTTCACCGGCATCGGGGTGTTGCGCGAGCCACAGGCCGATCGCGTCCTTGGCGTACCCCTCGACGAGCTGGGCGGCATCCCTCGAAGCAAGGCGCTCCTTGGTCTGCCCCGCGAACTGCGGATCGCGGATCTTGATGGAGAGCACGTATCGCGCGCCGTCCCAGACATCCTCCGGTGCCAGCTTGACGCCACGCGGCATCAGGTTGCGGAACTCGCAGAACTCGCGCACGGCGGCAGCCGTGCCGGCGCGCAGTCCGTTGACGTGGGTACCGCCTTCCGGAGTGGGGATGAGATTGACGTAACTCTCGGCGAGCGGATTCTCGGCGTCTGGTGCCCAGCAGATCGCGTATTCCACGACATCCTGGTCCTGCTCGCGCTTGCCGGTGATCGGCTCGACAGGCAGCCGCTCGGCCTTGCCGAGCTCGTCGATGAGATAGGCGCCGAGGTCTCCGGCGAAGAACCACTCGTCGCGCTCGCCGGTGAATTCGTTGCTGAAGCTGATACGCAGGCCGGGGCACAGCACCGCCTTGGCCTTGAGGGTGTGGCGCAGTTGCGGGATCGAGAACTTGTCCGCGTCGAAGAACTTCGGGTCTGGCCAGAAACGTACCGTCGTACCGGTGTTGCGCTGGCCGACGGAACCGACGACTTCGAGCTTCGAAGTCACCTTGCCGTCGTTGAAGCCGATCGAGTACTCCTTGCCGCCGCGGCGCACCCGACACTCGAGTTGCTTCGACAGCGCGTTGACGACCGACACACCCACACCGTGCAGTCCACCGGAGAATCCGTAACTGCCGCTGTCGAATTTGCCGCCCGCATGCAGGCGGGTGAGGATCAACTCGACGCCGCTGACCTTTTCCTTGGGATGGATATCGACGGGCATGCCTCGCCCGTCATCGCGAACCTCGAGCGAGCCGTCCTTGAAAACAGTGACGTCGATCTGCTTCGCGTGGCCGCCGAGGGCCTCATCGACGCTGTTGTCGATGACTTCGTGCGCGAGATGATTCGGCCGGGATGTGTCGGTGTACATGCCCGGGCGGCGCCGAACCGGCTCCAACCCGGAGAGAACCTCGATTGACGAGGCGTCGTAGTCTTTGGCCATCCGCCAAGTCTAGGCGAAATCGGCGAGCAGGGCCTTGCGAGTGTTCTCCGCGAGCGAATCGTTCGCGTGCGTGTAATTGGCGTGATCGATGCCGATCACGAGCCCGGCGCCGGTGCGCAACGCGTTGATCATGGCCTCGGAGAGTTCGAAGCGCAGGAAATGCACCGACGAGGTCTTCTCCTCGTTCTCGCGCTCGAGGTCTTCGTCAGCGATCGCGTAAACACGCGAGAAGTCCGCGACCTGGACGTAGCAGCGGTCCTCGATGCCCTTCAGGCGCGCGAGGTACTGCGGACGCGTCGCCGGATCCGCGAACTCGACCAGCAGCGTCACCTTCCAGTTGCGGCCATCGGGAATCAGCGGATTGTAGGCATGCAGTTCTTCGGCAATGCCTTCGGGCTCGAAGATGCGCTCGGTACGCAGCATCTCCTGGACCTGGTAGTGGATCGTCAGGCGATCCTCGAAGAGCCAGGTGGAATTCGGACCGACGCCGACGGTACGGGTCTTCTTGTGCGCGATCACCTTGCTGCGGAACGACGGGCGTTCACGGGCGTAAGCCTCGAGGGTCATGAGATCGGCGGCGGTGAGCTTCTGCATGGGGTCAGATTCCGTAGGCTTTTCTGAGCAACTTGAGGGGATGTTCCGGCTCCATCGGCTCCTTGAGCCCGGTCTCGATCTGGTGGCCGGCCATGGGACAGTCGGAGGTGTAGTGGTCGGGATCCGCCTTCTCGACCCGAGTCATGACGGGTCTGCCGATCTTGACCGAGGCCGGCCGGAACTCTTTTTTGACGGCGTAGGTGCCATTGTGGCCAGAGCAGCGTTCGATCACATCGATGGACGTGTTCGGCACGAGCTTCAGCACGTCGCGCGTCTTGAGTCCGATATTCTGCACCCGCAGATGGCAGGGAACATGGTAGCTGACCTTGCCGAGTTCGGCCGAGAAGTCCGTGCGCAGCAGACCTGCCTTGTGGCGGAGCATCAGGTATTCGAAAGGATCGAAGATGCGCGCCTTCACGGCCTGTACATCGGCATCTTCGGGAAACATCAGCGGCAGTTCCTGCTTGAACATCAGCACGCAGGAGGGGATCGGCGCGACGATGTCATAGCCCTCGTCGATCGCCTGCTTGAGCGCGGGGATGTTGGTCTCCTTGTGCCGGGCGACCGTTTCGAGGTCGCCGAGTTCGAGCTTCGGCATGCCGCAGCATTTTTCCTGCGAGACGATCTTCACCGGAATGCCGTTGTGCTCGAAGACCTTGACGAGATCGAGGTTGAGATCCGGCTCGTTGCGATTGCCATAGCAAGTGGTGAAGAGCACCACCTTGCCGCGGGTTTCGGCGGTCGGCTTCGGCTCGGCCGCGAGCTCGCGGCCCGCCAGCTGTCGCCGAGCGCTATTGGAATGGTAGGCAGGGATCGGCGCGTCCACCGCGACCCCTAGCGCGGCATCGAGCAGCTTACGACCCGTCTCGGTCTTGTTCACGGCGTTGACCACCTGTGCGACCACCGGAATGCCCGCGATGCTGCCGACGACGTCGGTCGCGGAGAGGATCTTGTCGCGAAGCCTGACCTCGCCCTTCTTCGCCTTGATCGCCTTGGCGCGCAGCATCAGGTGCGGGAAGTCGAGGTTCCAGGGATGCGGCGGGACGTACGGACACTTCGTCATGTAGCACATGTCACAGAGGTAACAGTGATCGACGACGTCCCAGTAGACCTTCTTGTCGACGGTATCGAGCTCGCCCGAGGGCGCGGCATCGACGGCGTCGAACAAGGTCGGAAACGAATTGCAGAGGGAGAAGCAACGGCGGCAGCCGTGGCAGATGTCGAAGACGCGTTCGAGTTCTTTCTCGAGTGCCGCTTCGTCGTAAAACGACGGATCGCGCCAGTTGAGCGGGTGTCGGGTCGGCGCCTCGAGGGAACCCTCGCGACCGCCAGTGATGGTGCTGCTGCTCATCGTCCCACTCCTTGGGTTTCCCTGCGTACGGGATGCTGCTCCCCTGAATCAGAACGGCGACGCGGGGACCGCAAGGCCGCCGGCGTCGCCGTACTGGAGAAAGGTCAGATCGACTCGAGGGCCTTGGTGAAGCGGTTCGCGTGCGAACGCTCGGCCTTGGCGAGCGTCTCGAACCAGTCGGCGATCTCGTCGAAGCCTTCGTCGCGAGCGGTCTTCGCCATGCCCGGGTACATGTCCGTGTACTCGTGGGTCTCGCCGGCGATCGACGCCTTCAGGTTGGACTTCGTGTCGCCGATCGGCAGACCGGTGGCCGGGTCACCCACCGCCTCGAGGTACTCGAGGTGGCCATGGGCGTGCCCCGTCTCGCCTTCCGCCGTCGAGCGGAACACGGCGGAGATGTCGTTGAAGCCTTCGACGTCCGCCTTGGCTGCGAAGTAAAGGTAACGACGATTGGCCTGGGACTCGCCAGCGAAGGCGTCCTTCAGGTTCTTCTCGGTCTTGCTGCCTTTGAGGGTCACGGAATCTCTCCTTGTCTGGATTGTCCTTGGGAACCGGTTAGACTGAGTCTAACGGGCCGGTCACTGTAGACTTGGCCTTCTGCATCGTCAACCCGCCGGGTCCCGCGCCCCGGGCCTTGTTCCGGACCTTGTTGTATAACGCCTCCATGAGCCGAACGAAGCGTCCACCGGACTTCGAAAAGTCCCTTGTCGAACTCGAAGAACTGGTCGAGAAACTCGAGGCCGGTGACCTGCCCCTCGAGGACGCCCTCAAGTCCTTCGAACGGGGGATCGGCCTGACCCGGGAGTGTCAGGGCGCTCTCGACGCCGCCCAGGCCAGGGTCGAGATTTTGCTGAAGCGCAACGGCGAGCGGCTGGAGCCCTTCGATGCCGCAGAGGGCGATGCTGCCGATATCGACACCGCCTCGCCCGGCGACCTGGACGGCCCGCGGAACGATTGAGCATGGACTATCGCGAGCGAATCGAGCGCGTGCTCGAGCGCGCGCTGCAACTGCCCGGCTCGGGATCGACCCGCCTTGCCGAAGCCATGCGCTACAGCGCGCTGGGGGGCGGCAAGCGGCTGCGTCCGACGCTCGTCTATACCGCCGGGGCTGCTCTCGGAGCATCGCTGGAAGCCCTCGATGATCCGGCGGCGGCCGTCGAACTCGTTCACGTCTACAGCCTGATCCACGACGACCTGCCGGCCATGGACGACGACGACCTGCGCCGCGGCAGGCCGTCCTGTCACAAGGCCTTCGACGAGGCCACGGCCATCCTCGCCGGCGATGCCCTGCAGGCCGTGGCCTTCGAGTTGCTGGCGGGCCCCACCGGCCTCGAGCCTGCAGAGGCCGTCCGTCGTCTTGCGATGGTGCGTCTGCTGGCTGCCGGCATCGGCACCGCGGGGATGGCTGGAGGCCAGGCGATCGACCTCGAATCGGTGGGCCGCAGCCTCGATCTTGCCGCCCTCCAACGTATGCACGGCATGAAAACCGGCGCACTGATCGAGGCGTCGGTGCTGCTGGGCGCCGCGGCTGCGGGCGTACTCGAAGGGCCGAAGTGGCAGGCGTTGCGCGAATTCGGCGCTGCCATCGGGCTCGCCTTCCAGATCCAGGACGACATCCTCGATGTCACCGGGACGACGGCAGAGATCGGCAAGATCGCGGGCGCGGATGCCGCCCACCACAAGCCGACCTACACGAGTCTCATGGGTCTCGAGGGCGCCAGGGCGGCCGCCGCCGCCCAGCGCACGCGGGCTCACGCCGCCATCGCGACGCTGGGCGAGGCGGGCCGCGAACTCGCCGCGCTCGCCGATTTCGTCATCGGCCGCGCGAACTAATACACTTCGCGGCCCGATGTCCTCCCCAGCTTCCATCTATCCGCTGCTATCGAAAATCGACTGTCCGGCCGACCTGCGTACCCTGCCCGCCGAGTCGCTGGCCGAGGTCTGCCGTGAGCTGCGCGAGTACCTGATCAACACGGTGGCCACTCGTGGCGGGCACTTCGCGGCGGGTCTCGGGACCGTCGAACTCACCGTCGCCTTGCACTACGTTTATGACACCCCGGAGGATCGCCTCGTCTGGGACGTCGGACACCAGGCCTATCCGCACAAGGTGCTGACGGGCCGGCGCGACCGGCTGGGCACCATCAAGCAGAAAGACGGCCTCGCGCCCTTTCCAGATCGCGACGAGAGCCCCTACGACACCTTCGGCGTGGGGCACTCGAGCACTTCCATCAGTGCGGCGCTCGGCATGGCCGTGGCCGCGGCACAGCAAGGCTCGGCGCGACGCGTGGTTGCGGTGATCGGCGATGGCGCCATGACGGCCGGCATGGCCTTCGAAGCGCTCAACAATGCCGGCTCGCTCGGCAACGACCTGCTCGTGATCCTCAACGACAACGACATGTCGATCTCGGAAAACGTCGGCGCGCTGTCGAACTACCTCGCCCGCATCCTCTCGAGCCGCAAGTACGCGGCGCTGCGCGAAACCGGCAAGAAGGTGCTCGCGAAGATGCCGGCCGCGTGGGAACTCGCACGCCGGTCGGAAGCCTACTTCAAGGGAATGATCCTGCCGGGCGGTCTGTTCGAGGAACTGGGTTTCAACTACATCGGGCCGATCGATGGCCACGACATCACCGCGCTGGTGCGCACCCTGCGAAACCAGCGGCAGCTCAAGGGGCCACAGTTCCTGCACGTGGTCACCCGCAAGGGCAAGGGCTACGCGCCCGCCGAGGCGGACCCGATCAAGTGGCACGGGCCCGGTGCGTTCGACCCGGCCAGCGGCACCATCTTCAAGGAGAAGTCGTCCGGGCCCGTGTTTTCGCAGGTCTTCGGCGACTGGCTCTGCGACGCCGCCGAGCAGGACCCGAAGATCGTCGGCATCACACCGGCGATGCGCGAGGGCTCCGGACTGGTCGAGTTCTCGCGCCGTTTCCCGGATCGCTACTTTGACGTGGCGATCGCCGAGCAGCATGCCGTCACCTTCGCCGCAGGCTTGGCCTGCGAGGGACTGAAACCGGTGGTGGCGATCTACTCGACCTTCCTGCAACGCGGTTACGACCAGTTGATCCACGACGTGGCGCTGCAGAACCTGCCGGTCGTGTTCGCACTCGATCGCGCGGGGCTCGTCGGCGGCGACGGCGCCACCCACCAGGGTGCCTACGACATTTCCTACCTGCGATGCATTCCCAACATGGTGCTGATGGCGCCCTCCGACGAGAACGAGTGCCGGCAGATGCTGCATACCGCCACCACGTTGGCGGGCCCCTCGGCGGTGCGTTACCCGCGTGGCATCGGCAACGGCACGCCCGTCGTGCGCGACCTGTCGGTCCTGCCGTTGGGACGCGGTTTGGTGCGACGCGAGGGACGCTGCGGTCTTGCCCTGCTGGTCTTCGGCACGCTGCTGCACCCGGTGCTCGCGATCGCCGAGCGGCTGGACGCGACCGTGGTCGACATGCGCTTCATCAAGCCGCTCGACCTTGACCTGCTGCTGCAGATCGCGAGCCGGCACGACGCTCTGATCACGGTCGAGGAAAACGCCATTCAGGGAGGTGCCGGCTCGGCAGTCGCCGAGGCGCTGGCCGCGACGGGGACAAACCTGCCCCTGCACCTCGTCGGCATACCCGATCGATTCATCGAGCATGGCTCGCGCGAGGACTGCCTCAAGCTGGCCGGCCTCGATGCCGGCGGACTCGCGCGGGAGATCGAATCGTGGTGGCAAACCCATCGCGCACTGCAACGGACCGGAACCTGAAAGGACTCGTGATGGCCTCTGCTTCAATTGCCCCGGTAACTGCCGCTGTCGAGGATGTCCAGTCGCGTGCCGACACCCGGCAGATGCCGATCAACAAGGTCGGCATCAAGGACATCACCCATCCGGTGAAGTTGCGCGACCGGTCAAGCGGCGACCAGCACACCGTGGCGACCTTCAACATGTACGTGAACCTGCCGCATGACTTCAAGGGCACGCACATGTCGCGCTTCGTCGAGATCCTGCACGGCGAGCGCGAGATCTCCGTCGAGAACTTCCGTCGCATGCTCGCCGAGATGACTCGTCGACTCGAGGCCGAGTCCGGTCATATCGAAATGACCTTCCCGTTCTTCGTGATGAAGCGGGCTCCCGTATCGGGCGTCGAGAGCCTGATGGATTACCGCGCGACGCTGATCGGCGAGCAGCGGGGACAGGACGCCGAGATGTGGATACGCGTCGTTGTCCCGGTGACCAGCCTCTGCCCCTGCAGCAAGCGGATCTCGGAACGCGGCGCCCACAACCAGCGCTCGCACGTGACCATCACGGCGAAGTTGCGCGAGCACCTCTGGATCGAGGAACTCATCGACATCGCCGAGTCGGAAGCCTCATGCGAGGTGTTCGGCATCCTCAAGCGGCCCGACGAGAAGTACGTCACCGAACGGGCCTACGACAACCCGAAGTTTGTCGAGGACCTGGTGCGTGACGTCGCCATGCGCCTGAACGACGAGCCGCGCATCGCCGCATACACGGTAGAGACCGAGAACTTCGAGTCGATCCACAACCACTCCGCCTACGCCCTGATCGAGCGCGACAAGGATCGGGATCAAGCGCCGAAGTGATCGAAACCCGCAGCGACCTCCGCTGAGACCTCCGCGGCGACGCCGCGCCGCGATGTATCGGCGGAGCGCAGAGACACGCGCGCGCCGCCTGCCGGGACGGATACCGCCAGGAATTCACCGACGATCGTCACCTCGTGATGGCGCTGCAGCGCATCGAGATCTGCTCGCCGTGCGCGCGGCACGGCGAACGCGAGTTCATAGTCGTCACCGCCACCGAGGGCGAAACGCAGTGCCTCGCGATCGCTGAACGTGCCGTCCTGCACCATCGCGGCGAGCGCCGCCGACCGTGGCAGCAGATCGAGATCGAGGATCGCACTGCAGCCGCTCGCTGCAGCGATCTTGCCGACGTCCCCCATGAGACCGTCCGAGACGTCGATGCAGGCACTTGCGAGGTTCGCCAACTCCCGCCCAAGTGCCAGCCGGGGCGTCGGGTACTCGAACCGACGCCGCAACAGCCCACGCGCCTCGGAACCGGTGACCCTCGCGGTCTGGTCGCTCTGCAGCAGATGCAGTCCGGCTGCGGCATCTCCGGGGGTGCCTGATACGCAGAGCAGGTCACCAGCCTGCGCGCGGCTGCGGCGCAAGCCTTGTCCCTGCGGGATGAAGCCGAGTATCTGAACGCTGATCATCAAGGGTCCGCGGGTGGTGTCGCCACCGACCAGCGCCACCTCGTGCTCAAGCGCGAGTGCCTCGAACCCTGCCGCAAACTCCGCCAGCCAGTCGTCTTCCGTACTCGGCAACGTGAGGTTGAGCAGAGCCCATGCCGCCGTAGCGCCCATCGCGGCGACATCACTCAGGTTCACGGCGAGGGACCGATGCCCGATCGATCGCGGCGGCGAACCCGCCGGGAAGTGCACACCTTCGACGAGGGTGTCGCTGACGGCAACGACATCGAAACCCGCCGGCGGCCGCAGGATTGCGCCGTCATCACCCACCCCGAGCACGACGTCGGCGCGGCGCGCGCCGACCCTGCGGAAATGGCGATCGATCAGTTCGAATTCGCCGAGGGGCATCCGGCTCAGTGGTCGTGCGGGCGCAGCTCGCGCGCGGCGCGGTCGAGCACGGCATTGACGAACTTGTGCGCATCGGTGGCACCGAAGCGCCGGGTCAGCGTCACGGCCTCGTTCACCACCACCCGCCACGGCACGTCCGGCCGAGTCGCGAGTTCGTGGACGCCGATGAGCAACACCGCATGCTCGACCGGATCGAGTTCGCCGGGCGGCCGGTCGACCCAGCCGGCGAGACGCTCGTCGAGCGACGCCCTGGATTCGGCGATCGCCCGAACGATGGCGTCAAAATATTCGCGATCGGCGCGGGCCATGTCTTCTTCGGCAGAAAACTCCTTGAGCAAGTCCTGCCATGGCGAGTCGTTGAGCTGCAGCCGATACAGCGCCTGCATCGCCAGTTTGCGGGCAACCGAACGGGCTCCGGAACGCGGGTCTGCCGACGGACTCATGTGCGCAGCCCCGCGAGCAGTTGCGCCATCTCCAGCGCGGCTTCGAGTGCCTCGCCACCCTTGTTCATGCGCCCGGGATCGGCACGCTCCTCGGCCTGGGCCCGGTTTTCGACCGTGAGCACGCCGAAGATCACCGGAATACCCGTGGCGAGACCTGCATTCATCAGACCGCGGGCGCATTCGCCGGCCACGTAGTCGAAGTGGGCGGTGTCGCCGCGGATCACGCAACCGAGTGCCACCACTGCGGCATGACGCCCGGTGCGGGCCAGTGCCTCGCAGGCCAGCGGCAGCTCGAAGGCGCCAGGCACACGGTATTCGTCGAGACTCTCGGCGAGACCGCCATGACGCTCCCATGCCGCTCGCGCACCTTCGAGGAGCTGCGCGACGATGACGTCGTTGAAACGCGCGGAGACGACCGCGACGCGCAGACCGCGCGCATCCAGCGCAGGCGGCCTGCCGAGCGCGGTGGTCGCTGGAATGGGTTTCATGGGTTGCCGTCCACCGGATTGCTGTCCACGTAGCTTTCGACTTCGAGGTCGAATGCCGAGAGGCCGTGCATCTGCTTGGGTGCCGACAGCACGCGCATCCGTCGCAGGCCAAGATCCTTGAGGATCTGCGCGCCGATCCCGTACGTGCGCAGCACCGGCGCGCCATCGCCGCCTGCCCCGCCCACCCGACCACCCTCGAGTGCACGCACCGCGTCGGCAAGTTCGCGTGGGGATTCGCTGTCGCGCAGCACGACCACGACACCCGTGCCCTCGGCGGCGATCCGCTCCAACGCCGCACGCAAAGTCCAGCGGCGCGCACCGGCGGTGATGCCGATGACATCGAGCAGGGTGTCGGCGAGATGCACACGCACGAGCGGCGCGCCGACACTGGCGAGATCGCCCCGAACCAGCGCGAGGTGCACGTCACGATGCACGTGATCCTGGTAGGCCAGCAGACGGAACTCGCCCGCGTCGGTGTGAACCGTACGATCGGCGATCCGCTCGACCGAACGCTCCGTGCGCAGTCGGTAGCGGATGAGATCGGCAATGGTGCCGATGCGCAGGCCATGGCTGCGCGCGAACTTCTCGAGATCCGGGCGACGCGCCATCGTGCCGTCGTCGTTCATGATCTCGACGATGACAGCGGCAGGTTCGAGGCCGGCGAGCCGCGCAAGATCGCACCCGGCCTCGGTGTGACCCGCACGGGTCAGTACGCCACCCGGTTGCGCCATGATCGGGAAGATGTGCCCGGGCTGGCGCAAGTCCTGTGGTCTGGCGTCAGAGGCCACCGCGGTGCGCACGGTGTGCGCGCGATCGAAGGCCGAAATTCCGGTCGTCACGCCCTCGGCCGCCTCGATGGAGAGGGTGAAGTTCGTCCGATGTTCGCGATGGGTGTCGCTGACCATCAGGGGCAGGCGCAACTGCCGGCAGCGCTCCTCCGTAAGAGTCAGACAGATGAGGCCACGGCCGTGGCGGGCCATGAAGTTGATGTCCTCGGGACGCACCTTCGAGGCGGCCATCAGCAGGTCGCCCTCGTTCTCGCGGTGCTCGTCGTCCATGATCACGACCATCTTGCCAGCGGCGAGATCCGCGAGGATGTCCTCGACCTGATCGAGTTCGGTACCGTTCATCGCGATGCCTCGAGCAGCCGTTCGACGTAGCGGGCCACCTGATCGACCTCGAGATTCACAGCCCGCCCGACCCGAAACTCTCCCAGCGTCGTCACTTGCCAGGTGTGCGGGATCAGATTGACGGTGAAATCCGCCGGTCCAATCTCGTTGATCGTCAGGCTGACACCGTCGATCGCGACCGAACCCTTGCGGGCAAAGAAACGCGCAAGTCCCGGCGGACACGAAAAATGCATGCGCATCGAACGGGCGTCCTCGCGGATGTCGACGACCTCGCCGAGTCCGTCGACATGACCGGAGACGAGGTGGCCACCGAGCGCATCGCCAGCCCGCAACGCAGGTTCGAGGTTGACGCGCGAGCCCGGCTCCAGCGTGCCGAGCGTGGTCAGCGACAAGGTCTCGTTGGACACGTCAGCGGCGAAAGAACCCGGTCGAGCCGTTGCGGCGTCGCCGGCGTCGATCTCGAGGGCGGTCAGGCAGACGCCACTCACCGCAATGCTGTCGCCCGCGCGGGTGCCGGCGAGATCGAGCCGATCCACGGCGATACGCAGCCGCACGTCGCCGCCGCGGCGCTCGAGTGCCGTCACCCGACCCGTGTCCTGGATGATTCCGGTGAACATGTCTGCTCCATTTCCCTGCCGGTTCCCGCGCCTCAGCGGCCGGGGCGCAGCATGATACGGATATCCGGACCGATCTGGCGCAGATCGTCGATCCGCCACGCATCGACGTCCGCAAGCCGCAGCGGCTCCGCCAGCATCGCGAGCGGCCGGGCATCGGGACCGAGCAGTTTCGGCGCGAGGTACAACACGACTTCGTCCACGAGTTTGCACTGCAAGAGCGATCCGGCCAGCGTCGGACCCGCCTCGGTCCAGACCTCGTTCAAGCCGGCACCTCCCATCCAGGCCAGCGCGGCCTCGAGGTTCAACCTCCCGTCGGCATCGGCCGCGATCGCCTCGATGCGGGCGCCTGCGGTCGCGTGCGGCCCGCTCGCAGCTTCTGCTGTGATCCGTGTCTGGGCAGATGAAGTGAGTCGGAC
>JBIKVA010000284.1:0-3210 GCA_044357085.1 Steroidobacteraceae bacterium
TCATCGAGGCGTTGCTGGGTCCCGCCAGGTCGGGTCCCCATGCGGCACGCATCGACTGGAAGCGCGTGCAGGCTCTGACGCCTTTCGGCGGGATTCGCGTCGAGGACAATCTCGCAATCACCGCGATGGGCTGCGACAACCTCACCCGCGGCGCTTTCAGGGACGGTTAACCCGTCCCTGAACGGGCACAGAGCCAACTCTCAAGGGGGGGAACGACCCGGCGAACCGAGGGGCGCCTCGCCGGGTGTTGAATCAGGCTGCGGCAGCTTTGCGCGCGCGCGGCTTGGCGGCCGTCTTGGCTTTCTTCTTCGCGCCCGTCTTCTTGCCGCTGACCGCGGTCGTGTCGGCCTCTACGGCCGGCGCGGCGGCCTGCTCGACGAGCTGCATCAGCGCCATGGGAGCGGAGTCACCGGCTCGCGGCATCATGCGCAAGATGCGGGTATAACCACCGGCACGAGCCTTGAAGCGCGGTCCAAGATCAGCGAAGAGCTTCTCGACGACGGCCTGATCGCGCAGCCGGGAGAACGCCAGTCGACGACGGGCTTCGCTGTCCGTCTTGGCGAGCGTGATGAGCGGCTCGACGACGCGACGCAATTCCTTGGCCTTCGGCAGCGTGGTCCGGATGGTCTCGTGACGGAGCAACGAGACGCTCATGTTGCGCATGAGCGCATGGCGATGCGGAGCATTGCGCGACAGTTGCCGCCCTGAAAGTCGATGACGCATATAAAACCTCGATAAATTCCGTGCAGTAAGCGGTCAAGCGACCGCAACCGCTCACATCAGGCCGCCGCGATCCTCTTCGTGACGCAGACCCGCCGGCGGCCAGCCGTCGAGACGCATGCCGAGCATGAGTCCGTGGCTCTGCAGTACTTCCTTGATCTCGGTCAGGGACTTCTTGCCGAGGTTCGGCGTCCGCAGCAACTCCACTTCGGTGCGCTGCACGAGGTCACCGATGTAGTGGATGTTCTCGGCCTTGAGGCAATTGGCACTACGGACCGTGAGCTCGAGCTCGTCGACCGGGCGCAGCAGGATCGGATCGAACTGCGCGGCCTCGGCCTTGCCGCCCGACTCTTCTTCGCCCTGGAGATCGACGAACACGGAAAGCTGGTCCTTGAGGATGCTACCGGCCCGACGGATCGCTTCCTCGGCGTCGATGGTGCCGTTCGTCTCGATGTCGAGAATCAGCTTGTCGAGGTCGGTGCGCTGCTCAACCCGCGCCGCGTCGACCGAATAAGTGACCCGACGAATCGGGCTGAACGAAGCATCGAGCTGCAGGCGACCGATGGGACGGGTCGCTTCCTCGAACGCAACGCGCTGCGAGGCCGGGCGGTAACCGCGGCCGCGCTCGACACGCAGCACCATGTTGAGCTCGCCGGCCTTCGTCAGGTTGGCGATCACGAGTTCAGGGTTCACCACCTCGACGTCGTGGTCCGTCTGGATGTCGCCGGCAGTCACCGGGCCAGGGCCCTTCTTGGACAAACGCAGCTCGGCCGAATCGCGCGTGTGCATGCGGATCGCAACCTGCTTGAGGTTGAGCAGCATGTCGACGACATCTTCCTGCACACCTTCGATGCTGGTGTACTCGTGGAGCACGCCCTCGATCTCGGCCTCGGTGATGGCAGCGCCGGGCATTGACGACAGCAACACCCGCCGCAGCGCATTGCCCAGAGTGTGGCCGAATCCGCGCTCGAAGGGTTCGATGACCACGCGCGCCTGACGCGGGGCGAGCGGACTGACCTTCACCACGCGCGGCTTGAGGAATTCGTTGACGGATCCTTGCATGTTCAAATCCTCTGTCCTGTCGGGAGCTTTACTTCGAGTAGAGCTCGACGACGAGGTTTTCGTTGATGTCTGGCAGGATCTCGTCCCGCGCAGGTACCTGCTTGAAGACGCCCTTCATGTCCTTGTCGTTCACTTCGACCCACTCGGGCAGGCCGACCTGGGAAGCGATCTGCATCGCGTTCTGGATGCGCAGCTGTTTCCGCGACTTCTCGCGGATCTGCACCACGTCGCCGGGACGCATCTGGAACGACGGGATCGTCACCACTTCGCCGTTCACTTCGACGCCCTTATGGCTCACCAGCTGGCGCGCCTCGGCACGGGTGGCCGCGAAACCCATCCGGTAGACGACGTTGTCCAGCCGGCACTCGAGGAGCTTGAGCAGGTTCTCGCCGGTGGAGCCGGTACGACGCGCGGCCTCGGTGTAGTAGTTCGCGAACTGGCGCTCGAGAACACCGTACATGCGGCGCAGCTTCTGCTTCTCGCGCAACTGGCTGCCGTACTCCGACAGGCGCGTCTTGCGCTCGCCCTTGATGCCGCCCGGCGGCACCTGGAACTTGCACTTCGACTCGAGCGGCTTGACGCCACTCTTCAAGAACAGGTCGGTGCCCTCGCGACGAGCGAGCTTGCACTTGGGTCCAACGTATCGGGCCATCGATGATTCCTCTTGCGACGCGCGTCAGACGCGACGCTTCTTGGGCGGACGGCAGCCGTTGTGGGGGATCGGCGTGACGTCCGAAATGCTGGTGATCTTCAGGCCGCAGTTGTTGAGTGCACGAACCGCGGATTCACGGCCAGGACCCGGTCCGGCCACACGCACTTCGACGTTGCGCAACCCGTGCTCCTGGGCAGCCGTGCCGGCCTTCTCGGCGGCAACCTGAGCCGCGAAGGGCGTGGACTTGCGCGAGCCGCGGAAGCCGCAGCCACCCGAGGTCGCCCAGGACAGCGTGTTGCCCTGGCGGTCGGTGATCGTGATGATCGTGTTGTTGAAGGACGCGTGGATGTGCGCGATGCCATCGAGCACGTTCTTGCGAGCCTTCTTGGGCTTTTTCGCGCCCCCGGCGGCCGATTGCTGCTTCTGTTCTGCCATGTGCTTGTGCCTGCTGGACTCGTTGGAGTGCCGCTACCCGGATCAACCCTTGCCCGGGGGTGCGTTGAGTTTGACGGCCTGCTTGCGCGGACCCTTGCGGGTGCGTGCGTTGGTACGCGTGCGCTGGCCGCGGACGGGCAAGCCCTTGCGGTGGCGCATGCCGCGGTAGGTGCCGAGATCCATCAATCGCTTGATGTTCATCGACACTTCACGACGCAGGTCACCCTCGACCAGCCCCTTGGCGATCTGCGCACGCAGCGCATTCACCTCGGCTTCGGTGAGGTCCTTGACCTTGGTGGTCGGGTCCACGCCCGCTGCCTCGCATACGACGCGAGAGCGGT
>JBIKVA010000053.1:0-12352 GCA_044357085.1 Steroidobacteraceae bacterium
CTTCGAAGCCGTCCGGATTCATGCCGGAGCGACCGAGCGCGCTGACGATGCCGTAGGACACCGACTGCTGCAGTCCGAAGGGGTTGCCGATCGCGGCAACGTAATCGCCTGGCTCGAGCCGATCCGAGTCGCCGAGCACGATCTGCGCAAGGTTCGCCGCCTTGACCTGGATCACGGCGATGTCGGTACGCGGGTCGCTGCCGACGACCTTGGCGGGAAACTGGCGCTGGTCGAAGAGCGTGACCGTGATTTCCCGCGCGTTCTCGACCACGTGCGCGTTGGTGATGATGTAGCCCTGCCGGGCATCGACGATCACCCCCGAACCGGCCGACTGGAACGGTCGTTCGCGGGTGCCTGCGTCCGGCGGGGCGTTGAAGAAACGGCGAAAGAACGGGTCGTCGAAGAGCGGGTTGCGGCCCTGCTCGCGAACCGAGCCCTGGATACCGATGCTCACCACGGCCGGCGACACGCGCCGGATCATCGGCGCGAGCGACGGCATGGGAGCGACGACCCGCGCGCCCTCTGCAGGCGCATCCACGGCCTGCGCCACCACAGCGGGTGGCGCGGCCGCGATGAGCGAACCGAGCAGGACGCCGACGGCGACCGCGCGCATCAGGCCGCTTCGACGGTGATGCGCCGCGGCTGCGGCTTGGCGAGCTTGCCGATGCCGATCTCGAGCACGCCATGGGCCGAGCGCGCGCTGATCTGCTCGACGTCGGCCTCTTCGGGGAGCGAGAAGCGCCGCTGGTAGGTCACGGTGTCGGCATGTTCGGCGCTGCTGCGGCGCTGCGCCTTGAGGGTCAGGATTCCCTGATCGGTGGTGATCTCGATGTCCTGCGGGGCGACGCCCGGCAGGTCGGCGCGCAGCACATAGCGCCCGGCTTCCTCGCGGACGTCGACGCGCGGGATCAGCGCGACCGGCCCGCTCTGGCCGAGGGCTTGTTCGAGTTCACGGTGCAGGCGGTTCATCAGGCTCCAGTCGTAGCGTACGAGGCTCATGGCGAGGTCTCCGGGGTAAGTGGTCTGTTGGATTCGGATATGCGGATGTCGGCCCGCCTTTCAAGGGGATAACTTGTGCAAAGGATGTGGAAACACGCGGGAACACAACATGTTGTGCTTGCACATCACAAGGGGTGGTCTGCGTCGAGTCAAATTTCGTTGCCGGGTTTTCCGGCCCAAACCTGCGTAACACATTGTTTTAAAGAGGCTTTTCAAGGGATCCTGCAGGCCTTGGAAAGTCTTGACGCTCCTTCGGGGCGTGCTTACTCTCCCGGCTTCGACACAACATCTTGTGCGTGGTCTGCGCCGGGGTGCTGTTTGGTCGGGGGCAGGGGAGTCCGGTCGGTTTTCGGCCAGGAAGTCAATAAAGAGAACACAAATCCGCAGGTGCCTCTGGCGGCCTTGGAATTTCTCTTTACAACCCCGTTGGTGAAGCGGTTTTAAACGGATTTTGAGGCCCAAACAGGCATGAACAGCGTCGTCAAACTCGAGTCGAGGGACATCGATGGCATTCCGTTCCAGGAAGCCTCGATGGACATCTGGGACAAGAAATACCGGCTGGTCTCGAAGACCGGCGAGCCCGTCGACAAGACCATGGACGACACCTACAAGCGCGTCGCCCGTGCGCTGGCCGATGTCGAGGCGCCCGCGCAGCGCGAGCACTGGCACGAGCGTTTTCTTTGGGCGCTGCGCCGCGGGGCGATCCCGGCGGGCCGCATCACCTCGAACGCGGGTGCGCTCGAGCACAAGCCCGCCACCTCGACCATCAACTGCACGGTGTCCGGCACCATCCAGGACTCGATGGACGACATCCTCAACAAGGTCCACGAGGCTGGCCTGACCCTGAAGGCGGGTTGCGGCATCGGCTACGAGTTCTCCACTTTGCGGCCCCGCGGCGCCTATGTTTCGGGAGCGGGTGCCTACACCTCGGGCCCGCTGTCGTTCATGGATATCTACGACAAGATGTGTTTCACCGTGTCGTCGGCAGGCGGCCGTCGTGGCGCGCAGATGGGCACCTTCGACGTCGGCCATCCCGATGCCATGGAATTCATCCGCGCCAAGCGCGAGAACGGCCGGCTCCGGCAGTTCAACCTGTCGCTGCTGATCACCGACGAGTTCATGCAGGCGGTGCGCGAGGACCGCGAGTGGAAGCTCGCATTCCCGCTGCTGCGCAAGGAGTTCGATGCCGAGAAGCCGGACCTCTCCGACGACACCAAGTACGTCTGGCGCGAGTGGTCATATTCGGGGAACTTCGTCGTCGGCGAGACCGGGCTCGTCGCCTGCAAGGTCTACAAGACGCTGCCGGCGCGGCGCATGTGGGACGTCATCATGAGTTCCACCTACGACTTCGCGGAACCCGGCTTCATCCTCATCGACCGCGTCAATGAAATGAACAACAACTGGTGGTGCGAGAACATCCGCGCCACCAACCCCTGCGGCGAGCAGCCGCTGCCCCCTTACGGGTCCTGCCTGCTCGGCTCGGTGAACCTCACCCGCTTCGTGCGTCATCCGTTCACCGACCGGGCCGAGTTCGACTGGGCGGAGTATCGCGAGGTGGTCAAGGTGTTCACGCGCATGCTCGACAACGTCGTCGAGGTCAACGGCCTGCCTCTCGAGGGCCAGCGCGACGAGATCCTGCGCAAGCGCCGCCACGGCATGGGCTTCCTCGGTCTCGGCAGCACCATGACGCTGCTGCGCATGAAATACGGTTCCCCCGAGTCGATCCGCTTCACCGAGGACGTCTCCCGCGAGATGGCCGTCGCCGGCTGGGAAGCCGCCCTAGACCTGTCCCGCGAGAAAGGCCCGGCGCCGATCATGAACGAGGAGTTCACGGTCACCGCCGACATGCTGCGCAAGCGTCCCGAGATGGCGCGCGACGGCTGGAAGGTCGGCAGCAAGATCCCGGGCCGCGTGCTGCATGCGCGCTACAGCCACTACATGAAGCGTGTCGCCGGCGTGGCGCCTGCGCTCGTCGACCAGCTGGCGCTGGTCGGGGCGCGTTTCACGCACCACACCTCGATCGCGCCCACCGGCACCATCTCCCTGTCGCTCGCCAACAACGCGAGCAATGGCATCGAGCCGTCCTTCGCCCATCACTACTTCCGCAACGTCATCCGCGAAGGCAAGAAGAGCAAGGAAAAAGTCGACGTCTTCTCCTTCGAGTTGCTCGCGTACCGCGAACTCATCAACACGAAGGCGATGCCGAACTCCACCAACCCCGCCGAGAAGTTGCCGGAATACTTCACGACAGCCGACGACATCACTCCCACCGAGCATGTCGACATCCAGGCGGCCTCGCAGAAGTGGATCGACTCCTCGATCTCGAAGACCGCCAACGTCCCGACCGACTTCAAGTACGAGTCCTTCAAGGACATCTACCTCTACGCCCACGAGAAGGGCCTCAAGGGTTGCACCACTTTCCGCTTCAACCCCGAGGCTTTCCAGGGCGTGCTCGTCAAGGAAGAAGACCTCAAGAACACCACCTACGTGTTCACCCTCGAGGACGGCACCGAGGTCTCGGTGAAGGGGGACGAGGAAATCGAATACGACGGCGAGAAACACACCGCCGCCAACCTGTACGACGCCTTGAAAGAAGGCTACTACGGCAAGTTCTGAGGATCAGTTCGCAATGCCCGCCATCAAGATCGACCGCAAGATCTCCAAGTACCGGGTGCAGAAGCCCGGCACGGAGCCCGTCGCCGCACCGCCGGCACCGACGGACCGCACCACCTCGCACGGTGGCAAGGTCATCCGCCTCACCGAAGAAGTGCAGCGCCCCGAGGTGCTGATCGGCTCCACCTACAAGATCAAGACGCCGGTGTCCGATCACGCGATGTACGTCACCATCAACGACATCGTGCTCAACGAAGGCACCGAGCACGAGCAGCGCCGCCCGTTCGAGGTCTTCATCAACTCGAAGAACCTCGACCACTACCAGTGGATCGTGGCGCTGACGCGCATCATCTCGGCCGTGTTCCGCAAGGGTGGCGACGTTGCCTTCCTCGTCGAAGAACTGAAGGCCGTGTTCGACCCGCGCGGCGGCTACTGGCAGCCGGGCGGCAAGTTCATGCCCTCCATCATCGCCGAGCTCGGCTATGTCATCGAAAAACACCTGCAGACCATCGGTCTCATGGGTCGCCCCGAACTCGACGAGCACCAGAAGAAGCTCGTCGAGGAAAAGCGCGCCGAGTTCGAGGCCCGCAACAAGCAGGCCGATGCCTTCGCGAAGTCGCACTTCCCCGAGGGTGCGCAGCTGTGCTCCAAGTGCAGCACGGCGGCAGTCGTCATGATGGACGGCTGCATGACCTGCCTGAACTGCGGCGACTCGAAGTGCGGGTGAGGCCTTGCGGCGAGTCGCCCTAGCCAGCGTCCTCTTCGCCGCAGTCCTCGCATCGTTCCCCGCCGCGCGCGCGCAGCAGCCGTCCGCCCCGGCTGCGGACGATCTGTCTTCGGCGATGGCGCCGGTTTCCAGGGAAATCCCGCGACCGGCCGAACTGCGCCGCGACGTCGATTTCTGGATCCGCGTCTACAGCGAGATCACGACGCTGCAGGGCTTCATGCACGACGAGCGTCACCTCGGCGTGGTCTACGAAACGCTCGATCTCGCGGCCCAGGGTCCTGCGGGGTCGGCATCGCGGCGCCAACTCGTCAGCAGCTCACGCGATCGCTGGACCGCGGCCCTCGAGGAGGCCGCGCAATTCCTCGAGACCACGGGACGAGGGGCTGCGCTGCCCGCGGTCCAGGGTCCGACGGCAGCGACGGCGGCGGTTTCCGCCGATGCCCAGCGTGTGCTCGAGTTGTGGGGCACCGAGGCGACACCGGCGCGGCTGCGCGAGGCGCGTGCGGAAGTGCGCTTCCAGCTCGGGCAGGCGGATCGTTTCCGGGCCGGCATCGTGCGCTCGGGCACCTGGGAGTCGCATATCGCCCGCAGTCTCGAGCGACTGGGGCTGCCCCCCGAGCTTGCCGCGTTGCCGCACGTCGAGTCGTCGTTCACGCCCAACGCCTATTCCAAGGTCGGAGCGTCCGGGCTCTGGCAGTTCATGCGCTCCACCGGCCGTCTCTACATGCGCGTCGATGACATCGTCGACGAACGACTCGATCCTTTCCGCTCGACCGAGGCCGCTGCCCGGCTGCTGCTCAACAATTACCGCGTCCTTGGCAGCTGGCCGCTCGCCCTGACCGCCTACAACCACGGCGCCGGCGGCATGCGACGCGCCAAGCGGGTGATGGGCACCGACGATTTCGCCGTCATCGCCCGCAACTATCGCAGCCGCTCGTTCGGCTTCGCCTCGCGCAACTTCTATCCGTCGTTCCTCGCCGCGCTCACCATCGACCAGGATGCGCAGCGCTATTTCCCGGGCGTCGTGCGGGCACCGGAGCTGCGGTTCCAGGAAGTGGAGATGCCGGGATATGCCGACATCAGCCGGCTCGAGCTCCGGCTGGGCGTGCCGATGGCGCAGTTGCGCGAACTCAACACGGCGCTGCGGCCGCCAGTGTGGGCGGGTGAGCGCTTCGTACCGCGCGGCTACCGCCTGCGTTTGCCGGCAGGGACAGAGCCCGGTCCCCCGCAACCGCTCACGGCGCAGGCGTTCATCGACCGCGTGGGCGCCGACCACCTCTACGTCTCGCAGATCGGACCCCGGGTGCATCGCGTGGCGCGCGGCGAGACGCTGCACCAGGTGGCGCGCAAGTACGGTTTCAGCGTTCAGCGCATCGCCCAGCTGAACGGTTTGCCGACCGACGCGAAGCTGAAGCGCGGTCGCGTGCTGCAACTGCCCGACGAACGACCCGCAACGCTTGCCGACCTCGCGGCGAGCACGGGTTCCGCCGCCGCGGCCGCCGGTACCGCGCGCGGGCTATGATCCGCGCCATGATGCGTCATTTCCTGCTGCTTTGCGCCGCCGTGGCGCTGCTCGCGTCAGCGGTTCCCGCAACCGCGAACATCGCGCAGTTGCCGCAGGCGACCGAGGTGGTCGTGCTGAAGTCGAAGCGCCGCCTCGAACTCTGGCAGGGCAAGCGGCTGTTGCGCGCCTACCCGGTGTCCCTCGGTCTCAACCCTTATGGCCACAAGGAGCGCGAGGGTGATTTCCGCACTCCCGAAGGCCGCTACATCCTCGATACGCGCAATCCGCGCAGCGAGTTCTTTCTCTCCATCCGCGTCTCTTACCCGGATGCGCGCGACGTCGCCCGCGCGCGCGCCGCGGGAGTGCCTCCCGGAGGGCTCATCATGATCCATGGCCTGCCGAACGAGCCGCGCTGGCCGCCGGAGCATTACGCGCGCGAGGACTGGACGGATGGCTGCATCGCGCTCAACAACGCCGACATGATGGAAGTCTGGATGCTGGTGGCGGACGGGACGCCGATCAACATCCGGCCCTGACCGTCCGCATGGAGAATCAAGTGGAAACCAGTATCGTCATCCCGGAAGTCGTCGATGCTCGCGTGGCGCCGCGCGGCGCGCTCGAGAGCCTGTCGCAGGACGAGATCGGGCAGTTGCTCTCCACCGGACAGGGCGGACTGTATCCGCTCTTCCGCCAGTGCGCGCTCGCCGTGCTCAATGCCGGCAGCGACACCGACGATGCGCGCGAAATCTTCGACCGCTATCGCGACTTCGACATCCGCATCCTGCGCCATGCCTTCGGCGTGAAACTCGAGATCCGCAACGCGCCGGCTGCGGCTTTCGTGGACGGCCAGATGATCCAGGGCACCAAGGAACTGCTCTTTGCGGTGCTGCGCGACATCGTCTACACGGCGAACGAGGTGGTCGAGAGCGGCCGCTTCGACCTGACGCGGCCGCAGTCGATCACCAATGCCGTGTTCCACATCCTGCGCAACGCACGCCTGCTGGAGTACAAGTCGCGACCCAACCTCATCGTCTGCTGGGGCGGCCACTCGATCAACCGCGAGGAATACGAGTACACCAAGCGGGTGGGGTACGAACTCGGGCTGCGCGGGCTCGACGTCTGCACCGGCTGCGGCCCGGGCGCCATGAAGGGCCCGATGAAGGGAGCGACCATCGGCCACGCGAAGCAGCGCATCGCCACCGGCCGCTACGTGGGGCTGACCGAGCCCGGGATCATCGCCGCGGAGCCGCCGAACCCGATCGTCAACAACCTGGTGATCATGCCGGACATCGAAAAGCGCCTCGAGGCTTTCGTGCGCGTGGCGCACGGGCTCGTGGTCTTCCCCGGCGGCGTCGGCACGGCCGAAGAAATCTTCTACCTGCTCGGCATCCTGCTAGACCCCGAGAATGCTGCGCAGCCCTTCCCCGTGGTGCTCACCGGACCGCGGCGCAGCGCCGCCTACTTCGAACAGATCCGCCGCTTCCTCGTCGGCACGCTGGGCGAGTCGGCGCTGGAGCGGGTACGCATCGTCATCGAGGACCAGGCGGAAGTGGCGCGCATCATGGACCGCGGCGTCGACGAGGTCCGCGACTTCCGCCGCAAGAACTCGGACTCATTCAACTTCAACTGGCTGATGCGGGTCGATCCGGAGTTCCAGCGGCCCTTCGAGGTGTCGCACGCCTCCATGCGCACGCTGCGGCTGCACCGCGACCAGCCCGTCCACCAGCTCGCAGCCGACCTGCGACGGGCCTTCTCCGGGATCGTCAGCGGCAACGTCAAGGAACACGGCATCCGCGCCATCGAGCGTCATGGTCCCTTCGAGCTCGTCGGCGACCCGGCCATCATGGCGATGCTCGACGAGATGCTCGCCGGCTTCGTCGCGCAGCAAAGAATGAAGCTGCCCGGTTCGGCCTACGTGCCGTGTTACCGGATCGTCAGGGAGTGACGGGAGCCGCGGCGAGTCGTGTCATCCCGGCTCTTGCCGATCCCGCTCTCGGCGACCACGAAGGTCATCCGCGGACCTGTCCACCGACCGTCAGCTGCTTCAACAAGTAACCTCCGCGCTCCCCGCGCAAGCCGCCCTTGAAACCCGACAGTCCAGCCCCCAAGTAGGCCTCGGTTTGGACGAGGAGAAGACCATGGCAGACACGACCCCCGAAACGACCGCCGCCGGCACCACCCCCGGCACGAGCGCCGAAAAGCACGGCTTCCAGGCCGAGGTGAAGGAACTCCTTCGCCTGATGATCCACTCGCTCTACAGCCACCGCGAGATCTTCCTGCGCGAGCTGATTTCGAACGCTTCGGACGCCAACGACAAGCTGCGCTTCCTCGCCCTTGGCCAGCCGGAGCTCATGGCCGGGGACGCGGAGCTCAAGATCTGGGTCGACTACGACGCCGAGAAACGCACCCTCTCGTTGCGCGACAACGGTATTGGCATGACCCGGGAAGAGGCGATCGCTCATCTCGGCACGATCGCGAGGTCGGGTACGGCGGACTTCTTCAAGCGCCTGACGGGCGACCAGCAGAAGGACTCGCAGCTCATCGGCCAGTTCGGCGTCGGCTTCTACTCGGCGTTCATCGTTGCCGACGAGGTCGAGGTGTATTCACGCAAGGCAGGCGAGCCGGCGGCAGCGGGCATACGCTGGGCGTCGAGCGCCGATGGCGAATTCACCATCGAGCCGGCCAGCCGCGAGGAGCGCGGCACCACGGTGGTGCTGCACCTCAAGGAAGACGCCAAGGAATTCGCCGACGGCTGGCGCCTGCGTTCGCTGGTGCGCCGCTACTCCGATCACATCGCCTTCCCGGTGCTGATGCGCAAGGAGGGCGAGGCGAGCCTCGATTGGGAGCCGGCCAACGAGGCCAAGGCCCTCTGGACGCGCCCACGCAGCGAGGTCACCGACGAGGAATACAAGGAGTTCTACCAGCATATCGCCCATGACTTCGCCGAGCCGCTCGCCTGGAGCCACAACAAGGTCGAGGGCAAGCGCGAATACACCTCGCTGCTCTACCTGCCCGGGCGCGCGCCTTTCGATCTTTATCAGCGCGATGCGTCGCGCGGGCTCAAGCTCTACGTGCGGCGCGTGTTCATCATGGACGATGCCGAGCAGTTCCTGCCGCTCTACCTGCGATTCATCCGCGGCGTGCTCGACTCCAACGACCTGCCGCTCAACGTGTCGCGTGAACTCCTGCAGAAGGACGCCGAGGTCGAGGCGATGCGTTCAGCGCTCACCAAGCGCGCCCTGGACCTGCTTGCCAAGCTCGCCAAGGACGAGCCGGAGAAGTACGCGACCTTCTGGAAGGAGTTCGGTCCCGTACTCAAGGAAGGCACGGGCGAGGATGTCGCGAACCGCGACAAGATCCTGCCGCTGCTGCGCTTTGTCAGCACGCACGAAGAATCCGACGAGCCCAAGGTGACGCTCGCCGACTACGTGGCGCGCATGAAGGGCGGCCAGCAACGCATCTACTACATCATCGCCGACTCGGTCACCGCGGCACGCGGCAGCCCCTATCTCGAGCAACTGCGCAGCAAGGGCATCGAGGTGCTGTTGCTCGCCGACCGCGTCGATGAATGGATGATGGGCCATCTGCGCGAGTTCGACGGCAAGCGCTTCAAGGACGTCGCGCGCGGCGATCTTGAACTTGGCGAACTCGAGGGCGACGCCGACAAGGCGGCCGTCGAAGAGGCGGTCAAGGAAAACCAGGGACTGCTCAAGCGCATCAAGGACGCGCTCGGCGAGCGGGTGTCCGAGGTCAAGGTCAGCTCGCGACTCGCCGACTCGCCGGCCTGCCTGGTGCTTGCCGAGGGTGACATGGGGGCGCAGATGCGTCGCATCATGGCGGCTGCCGGGCAGAGCGTTCCGGAGGCCAAGCCCGACCTCGAGGTCAACGTCGGCCATCCGCTGATCAAGCGGCTGGACGCCACGAGTGGCGAGGACGAGTTCGGTGAACTCGCGCTGCTGGTGTTCGATCAGGCGAAGCTCGCCGAGTCGGGGTCGGTGGCCAATCCGGGTGAGTTCGTGCGCCGGCTCAACAAGCTGCTCGGGCAGTTGATGAACTCGGGCTGACGGGTCCGGGGGCGAGACGGGTCCGTGCAATGGCGGGCCCGTGCAATAATGCGGGGCCATGAGCAAGCCCATCCCCACCGAGCAGGAACTGCGTGAGCGGCTCTCGCCGCTCGCCTATGAAGTGACCTGCAACAAGGGTACCGAGCGCGCGTTCACCGGCGCCTACACCTACCACAAGGACCGTGGCGTCTACGCCTGTGTCTGCTGCGGCAACGAACTCTTCCATTCGGACACCAAGTACGACTCGGGTTCCGGATGGCCGAGTTTCTGGACGGCGCTCGCGGCCGACCGGGTTCGCGAGCACCGCGACGTGAGCCACGGCATGGTGCGCACCGAGGTCGTCTGTGCCGATTGCGGCGCGCACCTCGGACACGTCTTCCCCGACGGCCCGAAACCGACCGGTCTGCGCTATTGCATCAATTCGGTCTCGCTGGCATTCCAGCCGGAAACCGGGGAGCCGCGATGAGGGCCGTCGCCTGGAGCTTGATCATCGCCGTCACCAGCATCGTGGTGGCGGCAGTTTTCCTTCCCACGTTGCTTGCGTCCGATCGCGGCGACACCGTCAACCTGGAGACCGCGATGGCAGACCTCGTCAAAGAAGACCTCGAACCGGGCGCCGGCCCCGAGATCACCGCGGGCCAGACCGCCGTGGTGCATTACACGGGCTGGTTGCACGATCCGCAGAAGCCGGAAGGCAAGGGGCGCAAGTTCGACAGCTCGCGTGACCACGGCGACACCTTCGCCTTCACGGTCGGCGGCGGCGAAGTGATCCGCGGCTGGGATCTCGGTGTTGCCGGCATGAAGGTCGGCGGCAAGCGCCGTCTGGTCATCCCGGCCGAACTCGGCTACGGATCGCGCGGCGCGGGCGGCGTGATCCCGGGTGGCGCCACCCTGGTGTTCGACGTGGAACTCGTCGCCATCCGGTAACAGGAGCAGCGCTGCCATGTCAAAGAAAAACTCCGTCGCGGCCATCGTTGCCGCGCTCTCCATGGTGGTGACGGCCGAGGCTGCCACGCTGATCCACGCAGGGCGTGTCATCGCCGGCGTCGGCAACGAGCCGGTCAGCGAGCGCACGATAGTCGTCGACAACGGACGCATCACCGCGATCGAGGCGGGTTACCGCAAGCCCGCTGCGGGCGACACCGTCATCGACCTGCGCAAGTCCACGCTCATGCCGGGCCTGATGGACATGCACGTGCACCTGACCAGCGAATACAACCGCAACAGCGAAGTCGACGGCTTCAAGAAAGACGGTGCCGACGTCGTCCTGGACGGTGTCGTGTACGCCGAGCGGACGCTGCAGGCGGGCTTCACGACGGTGCGCGATCTCGGTGCCAGCTTCCGCACCAGCATCGCGCTGCGCAGTGCCATCAACGCCGGCAAGGTCCCGGGACCGCGCGTGTTCGCGGCGGGAACCTCGATAGCCACCACCGGCGGCCATGCCGACCCGACCAACGGCTGGGCGGATTTCCTCGGCGGCGCCAACGTCGGCCCGATCGACGGCGTCATCAATGGTTCGGACGAGGCCGCGCAGGCGGTACGTCAGCGCTACAAGGAAGGCGCCGATCTCATCAAGATCACGGCCACGGGCGGCGTGCTCTCGGTGGCCAAGAACGGCCTGAATCCGCAGTTCACCGAAGAGGAAATCCGTGCGGTGGTCACCACGGCCCGCGACTACGGCTTCAAGGTGGCGGCTCACGCCCATGGCGCCGAGGGCATGAAGCGCGCGGTGCGTGCCGGTGTCGACAGCATCGAACACGGCACGTTCATGGACGACGAGACGATCGCGCTCATGAAGGAAAAGGGTACGGCCTACGTGCCCACCATCACCGCAGGTCGTTGGGTGTTCGACCGCTCGAAGGAAGACGGTTTCTTTCCGACGCTGGTGCGACCGAAGGCGGCCCTCGTCGGTCCGCAGATCCAGGGCACCTTCGCCAAGGCCTGGAAGGCCGGCGTGAAGATCATGTTCGGCACCGACACCGGGGTGTCGGCCCATGGCGACAACGGCCGCGAGTTCGTGCTCATGGTAGAGGCCGGCATGCCGGCCATGGAGGCCATCAAGTCGGCGACCATGGTGCCAGCGAAGTTTCTCGAGATCGACGACCGCCTCGGCAGTGTCGAGGTCGGCAAGATCGCCGATCTGGTCGCGGTTCCGGGCGATCCGCTTGCCGACATCTCGGCGATGCGGCGGGTGCACTTCGTGATGAAGGACGGCATTGTCCACCGCCGGCCCTGAGGTCTCGAGGCCGCGTACCGAGCGGCTGCTGCTGCCGGGCGCGGCCGGCGACATCGAAACCCTGGTGGAGTGGCCCGCGTCGTCGCCGCGGGCCGTGGCCATCTGCTGCCATCCGCACCCGCTCTACGGCGGCACGATGACCAACAAGGTGATCCACACCGTCGCCCGCAGCTTCGTGGCTGCGGGCGCCGTTGCCGTGCGTTTCAATT
>JBIKVA010000054.1:0-12312 GCA_044357085.1 Steroidobacteraceae bacterium
CGGCAGCCCGGGAAGGTCGAAGGCCGGCGCCATCAGGAAGAGCCCGCGCGCCCGTACCTCGATCGATGCCGCCGCGGACAGGAAGCCGCCGAGGCTGGAGCCCACCAGCACCGGACCTGCGGCGCTGCCGCCGACCGCGGCGAAACCCGCGCAGGCTGCAAGCAAGGCCGACAGCCGGGCCTCGACGCTGTCGATGCCACGGTAATCGACGGACTCGACGCGCCAGCCGAGATCGCGCGCCACTTCGGCGAGCGCCACGATCTTGGTACCCCAGGGTTCGGAATCCTTGCCGTGCGAGAAGACGATCGTTCCTGTACTCATGCGCGCAAGTCTACCCGCTCGCGAAGCGGTGGTTGGGTCCGGGCCGTCGGGAGGCTATCCTGCGTCCCACGTCGCATGCGCCAGGAAAACCCCAAATGGAACTTCTGGATCGACCGCGGCGGTACATTCACGGATGTCATCGGCGAGTCGCCCGACGGCGAACTCGTGCTGCGCAAAGTCCCCTCGGCGACGCGCGGCGAGAGCGGCGATCCCGGGCTACAGGCGGCACTGTCCATCCTGCGTGACAGCGGGGCAGACGCAGCCGACATCGGTTGCCTGCGGGTCGGCACCACCGTGGTCACCAATGCCCTGCTCGAGCGCCGCGGCAGCAAAGTATTGCTGGTTGTGACACGCGGCTTCGCCGACGCGCTTGTCATCGGCCATCAGGCCCGCCCGGACATCTTTGCGCTGCGGGTGCGCCGCACCGCACCGCTGTACGCCGAGGTGCTCGAGGTGGACGAACGCGTTGCGGAGGACGGCACGCTCGTCACGGCGCTCGACGAGACTCCGGTGCGTGATGCCTTTGCCGCCGCGCGCGCGCGACACTTCGATGCGGTCGCCATCGTGCTCATGCACGGCTGGCGTCATACGGCCCACGAACAACGCCTCGTCGCGCTGGCCGGCGCCGCGGGTTTCGCACAGATCGTGGCCTCGCACGACTGTCTGCCGCTGCCGCGATTCGTGCCACGCGCCGAGAGCAGCGTGTTCGATGCCTATCTTGCGAAAACATTGGAAGACTACGCGGGACGACTGCACCGCGAATTGCAGCAGATCGCGCCCGGCGCGCGTCTCGAGTTCATGCAGAGTTCGGGCGGGCTGATCCCCGCTGCGGGTTTTCGCGCCCTGACGAGCGTGCTGTCGGGGCCTGCGGGCGGCCTCATCGGCATGTCGAGGCTCGGTCGCGAGTCAGGCGCAACGAATCTGATTGGCTTCGACATGGGCGGTACCTCGACCGACGTGTCGGTGTTCGACGGTGCGTTCGAACGCCGCTTCGAGCATGAGATCGAGGGCATCCGCATCAGTACGCCGATGCTCGACGTCCACACCATCGCCGCCGGCGGCGGCTCGCTGCTGACGGTACGCGATGGTCGCCACCGGGTAGGACCGCGCTCGGCAGGCGCGGACCCCGGGCCGGCCTGCTACGGCCGCGGCGGTCCGGCCACCCTGACCGACGTACAGGTCGCCCTCGGGCGCCTGCAACCGCAGTTCATGCCGCGGGTGTTCGGTCCCGCCCGCGACGCCGCCATCGACGCGGAACGCGCGCGCGCCGCCGTGCGTACGCTGCTCGCCGGGGACGCACGCACGGACATTGACGCGGACATTGACGAGGACGCGGCCGCGGTGGAAAAGGCCGCAGCGGGGTTTCTGGAGGTGGCCGTGGCGGCCATGGCCAATGCCATCCGGCACGTCAGCGTGCGCCAGGGGATCGATCCGGGGAATTTCGTTCTGGTCGCCTTCGGCGGTGCCGCAGGCCAGCATGCCTGTCGGGTTGCCGCCGCGGCCGGTATGCATCGCATTCTGGTGCATCCGCTCGGCAGCGTGCTGTCGGCGTGGGGCATCGGTATCGCCGATCGCATCGCGGTACGGCGCGAGGGTCTTGCACGGCCCCTCGACGACAGCAGCCTCGGCGCGGCTCGGGAGATCGCCGCGAGGCTCGCTCAGGAGGCCCGCACTGCGCTGGCGGCCGCGCCGCACGAAGCGCCGGCGGTGGAGATCGAGGTCATCCTGGAACTTCGCGAGGGCCATTCGGAGACGGCCCTCGACGTGACGGGCGACGACGTCGATGCGCTGCGCAGCGGCTTCCGCGAGGCGCACGCACGGCGCTTCGGCTTCGCGGCCGGCGATGCGCTGCAGATCGTCGCCGTGCGCGTCGAGGCCAGATTGCGTGGCGCGAGCCGCGCTGCGCCGGGAACGGCACCACGCCCCTCTGCCGATCGGACATCGCCCGGGCGCCACGGACCGCTGCCGCGCACCGTGCGTGCCTGGTTCGATGGCTGGCGCGACGTGCCGGTCGTCGACGCTCTGGCGCTCGCTCGCGGCGAGCGCCTGCAGGGACCGGCGCTACTCGTCGAGCCGCATTCCACTTTCGTGCTCGAGCCGGGCTGGTCGCTCACCACCGACCCCTCGGGTGCCTGGATCGCGACGACCACCGAAGCACCGTCGGCGGCCTCGCTGTCGGTGGCACCGCAGTCCGTGTCGCTGCCGCAGCCAGTGGATGATCCGGCGCAGATTGAAATCTTTGATGGTCTGTTCATGCACGCTGCCGGTCAGATGGGCGAAGTGCTGCGGCGTACGGCGCAGTCGGTGAACATCAAGGAAAGACTCGACTATTCCTGCGCGATCTTCGACGCGCACGGCGGGTTGGTCGCCAATGCGCCACATATGCCGGTGCATCTCGGCTCCATGGGCGCGACGGTGGTCTCGCTGCTGCGCGAGCACGGCGACGCCATGCGCGACGGTGATGCATGGCTTACCAATGCGCCGTCGCACGGCGGCACGCACCTGCCCGACATGACGCTCGTGAGTCCGCTGTTCATGGGTGGCGGGCGGCCGGCGTTCTTCGTCGCGAGCCGCGCCCACCACGCTGATATCGGCGGTATCACGCCGGGATCCATGCCGCCTTTCTCTACCTCGCTCGCCGAGGAAGGCGCCGTGTTCCGTGGCCGACTGGTACTGCGCGAGGGGCGCTTTCTCGAGCAGGACGTGTTGGCGGCATTCGCCGCCGGTCCGTGGCCCGCCCGCAATCCAGCGCAGAATCTGGCGGACTTGCGCGCCCAGCTGGCGGCGAACCGCTGCGGGATGGAAGAGCTGCAGCGCGCCGTTGCACGGCATGGCATCGAGCGTATCGCCGCGGCGATGCGCGCGGTGCAGGACAACGCCGAGCGCTGCGTGCGCACCGCGATCCGCGCGCTCGGCGATCGCGATGCGGTCTGCGCGCTCGAACTCGACGGCGGGCAACGGATCGTCGTGCGCATCACGCTCGATGGCGCTGCGGGCCACGGCCGCATCGACTTCTCGGGCAGCTCGGCTGCGGGCGCCCACAATTTCAATGCACCGCGCGCCGTCACCCAGGCCGCGGTGCTGTACGTGTTCCGCACGCTGGTGCGTGAACCGATCCCGCTCAACGCCGGTTGTCTGCGGCCGCTCGAGATCATCGTCCCGCCTGGCTCACTGCTCGATCCGCCCGACGGTCACGCGGTGGTGGCCGGCAACGTCGAGACCTCGCAGGTTATCGTCGATGCGCTCTACGGCGCGCTCGGCGTGCTGGCGGGCTCGCAGGGCACGATGAACAACCTCACCTTCGGCGACGACCGCGTGCAGTACTACGAGACCATCGCCGGGGGCGCAGGCGCGGGGGCCGACTTCGACGGCTGTGCGGCGGTACAGACCCACATGACGAATTCGCGACTCACCGACCCCGAGATTCTCGAGGCCCGCTTCCCGGTGCGGCTGCGGCGTTTTGCGATCCGGCCGAACTCGGGCGGCAGCGGACGCCAGCGTGGTGGCGATGGCGCCAGCCGCGAAATCGAATTCCTGCGGCCGCTGGCCGGCGCCATGCTCGCCAACCGGCGTTCGACGACGGCTCCGGGTCTCGAGGGCGGGGGCAACGGCGCACCGGGCCTCACCCGCATCCGGCGGCGCAACGGCACGGTCGAGGACCTTGGCGCCTGTGCGCGCTTCGACCTGCAAGCGGGCGACGTGCTCGAGGTGCACACGCCGGGTGGCGGCGGCTTCGGCAACGCCTAGGGCGGGCGTGCGCTCAGTGGCTGCGCCAGAGCGGCACGTGCGCGAACTTGAAGAGCGGTATCAGCGCGAGGCCAGCCAGAAAGCCGCCGACGTGGGCCGTGAAGGCGACGCCGCTCGCCAGCGAGCCAAAGCCGATGCTCATGGCCAGCTGCAGCACGAACCAGATGGTCAGCACCCAGATGGCGCGGAACCAGCCGACGGTCACGAAGATGAGCGGCGGCGGCAGCGCGATCAGGATGCGGGCACGCGGATAGAGCAGCAGGTAGGCACCGAGCACTCCGGAGATGGCACCGCTCGCACCGACCATCGGCACGCTGCTGGCGGGTTCCGGCAGCACCTGCGCCACGACCGCGGCGACGCCGCACACCAGGTAGAACAGCGTGAAGCGGGCATGCCCCATCGCGTCCTCGATGTTGTTGCCGAACACCCAAAGAAAAAGCAGGTTGCCGAGCAGATGCGGCAGCGACCCGTGCAGGAACATCGAGGTGAACACCGTCATCCAGCCCGGCACCCACGGCTGTCGCGCAGCGTCGGCAACCTGTCCGGTGAGTATCTCGGGCGTCATCCCGAGCCCGCTGAAGCTGGCGGCGCGATGTGCCTCGCCGCCCCACACCTGCCAGCCGTAGATGACGACGCAGGAGGCGATCAGCAGATAAGTGATCCACGGCGTGATATGCGCGGGGTTGTCGTCGCGGACCGGGATCACGGCGGCGAGTCCCGCCCGGCGTCGGTGCCGGAGCCCGTCCCGGCGCCGGAACCGGCCTCGCCGCCCGAGCCTGCTTCGCCGCCCCACGTGGCGCCGATAGGCACGGCGTTGCGGACGCGGGTGGCCTGCGCGATGCGGGTCTCGTAGCTAGAGTCCTCGCGCGCGATCGACACCGGGACGCCTCGCGGCGCATGACTGAAGCGCGACACCGCTTCCCAGTCGATGGTCGCACCGCGGGTTTGCAGGTCTTTCTGGATCTTGGCCGCGACACCGCGCGACAACAGGCGGCGCTGCGCCTTCTGCCAGTCCCGCGGATCGTCCTCGAGGACGTCGAAGGCCTGCATATGCAGCTCGCCGTCGTGCCAGCCGAACACGAAGGGCTGGTTGACCACGGTGACCTTCACGCCGGGACGCACCAGTTCGTAGAGCAGCTCGATGTCTTCGGGAAAGAGACGGATGCAGCCATGGCTGGAACGCAAGCCGACGCCTGCGGGCTTGTTGGTACCGTGGATGAGATAGCTCGGCCAGCCGAGGTAGAGGGCGCGGTTCCCGAGCGGATTGTCGGGTCCCGGAGGCACCACCGCAGGCAGGATCTCGCCGTTCTCCGCATGCTCGGCGCGGACGCCCTTGCCTGGGCGCCAGGACGGATTCTTTGCCATGCGCACCACCGAGGTCGCACCCTCGGGCGTTGCCCAGCCCACGCGGCCGATGCCGATCGGAAACGTGTAGACAATCTGTGTCTCGCCGCGACCGACCTTGGGGAAGAAGTAGAGGCGCATCGCCGCGAGGTTGATGACGATGCCCTCGCGCGGCGCGTTCGGCAGCAGGTGCTGCGTCGGCAGCACGATCTCGCGGCCCTCGCCAGGGAGCCAGGGGTCGATGCCCGGGTTGGCGCGAACCAATTCCTCGTAGCCGACGTTGAAGCGCCGCGCGATGTCGGTGAAGGTGTCCTCGTGGCTGACGCGCACGACGCGCAGCTCGCCGATCATGTCCGACTGCGACGGGTCGATCTCGAAGCGGTGGGTGCTGGTGGAGTACGGCTCGTCCATCGGCAGGGCCGGCGGCGGCGACAGCGACTCCGTCTCCTCCCGGGGCGTGACCGTGGCACACGCGGACAGCAGACAAAGAAATCCCAGAGCGGCGAGCCGTCGGGACCAGCGGGAGAGCCTCCTCATGGAGGCGAGATTACAGCAGGACGGGCCTGTTCGGCTGCTCGTTGCGGTCGCCGCCCTGCTGCGGAAAGTGCTTCGCCAGCAGTTCGCCGACGGACTCGATGCCGGCCAGCGAACCCTCGCGGAAGCGGCCATCTCGGAAGTGGGCTTCCATGACCCGGCACGCCGTCTCCCACTCGGCCGGGCTGACCCGCTCGGCGATGCCGCGATCGGCAATGATTTCGACGTCCCGCTCGGCCATCAGCACGTAGACGAGCACGCCGTTGTTGTGGGCCGTGTCCCAGACGCCGAGGCTGCCGAACAGCGCGATGGCCCGTTGGCGCGGGGTGCACCCGGCCCATAACTCGGCAAGATCGAGCGACGTCTCGACGACGAAGCGGATCTCGCCCGCGTGCCTTGCCTCCACGGTCGTGATCGCCTTTTCGATGGCTTGCAGCACGTGGCCGGGAAAACGGCGGCGCGTGCCGAACGGCGTGGCGCGAAGGTTGTTGATCCAGCGGGCGAGTGTCATCGAGTAGGCATCCTTCCTGTCAGCAAACCGCTTGCGCTCATCGACCGGCCTGCTACCAGCGACCCGAGGCGCCGCCGCCACCGAAGCCGCCGCCACCGCCGCCGAATCCGCCACCACCAAAACCGCCGCCGCCCCAGTTGCCACCCGAGCCGCCCCCCCAGCCACCGTCAGGCCAGCGCCCGCGACTGCCGCGACCGGAGAGATGCGTGGGCGACATGCCGCCGAAACCGCCCACGATGATTCCCATGACCGCAGCAAGCAGGGCGAAACCGATGGCGCCGCTGAGCAGGAAACCCGTGGTGCCGGCGAGACCGCCGGTGGCCAGCGCGCCGAGCGCTCTTCCAAAGATTTTGCGCAGGATCGCGCCGCCGATGAGGGCAATGACGAACACGACGCCCATGAAGTCGCCGCGGCCCGAGCTCTCGCCGGCGCCGCGGCCGGACTGCGGTTCGGGCAAGGGTTCGCCGTCGACGACGCCGATGATCCGTTGCACGCCGGCCTCGATGCCGCCCGGATAGTTGCCCTCGCGGAACAGCGGCGTGATGGTTTCATCGATGATGCGGTTCGAGATGAGGTCGGTGAGCACGCCCTCGAGGCCGCGCCCGACCTCGATTCGCAGGGCGCGGTCATCGACCGCGACGATCAGCAGCGCGCCGTCATCGACACGCTTGCGACCGAGCTTCCAGGCGTCGACCACGCGGATCGAGTACTGCTCGATCTGCTCGGGAGCCGTGGTGCGCACGGTCAGCACGGCGATCTGCGAACCCTTGCGGGTCTCGAAGTCCGCCAGTGTCTGCTCGAGTGCCGCCTCTTCGGCGGGCGGCAGGATGTCGGCCGTGTCCGTCACCCGACGCTCGAGCGAGGGGATCGGCTGCAGCCCCTGCTGAGCCGCCGCGACGAGCGGCAGCGCAGCCAGGAACAGGGCGGGCCAGACGGACGCGCGCACGACGGTCAGTTCGCGGGCTTGCTGAATTCGACGGCCGGCGCCTGCGAGATCGCGGCCTCGTTCTCGACCGTGAAGTTCGGCTTGACCTCGTACTTGAACAGCATGGCCGTGAGGTTGGACGGGAACTGGCGGATGGTGCCGTTGTACTCCTGCACCGCCGCGATGTAGCGGTTGCGGGCCACGGCGATGCGGTTCTCGGTGCCCTCGAGCTGCGCCTGCAGGTCGCGGAAGTTCTGGTCGGACTTCAGCTGCGGGTAGTTCTCGGTAACCATCAGCAGGCTCTTCAGCGCCTGCGTGAGTCCGCCCTGCGCGGCCTGGAACCGCTGCAGCGCGGCGGGGTCGTTGAGCACCTCGGGTGTGACCTGGATGGACGACGCGCGGGCGCGCGCCTCGGTCACGCCTACGAGCACCGACTGCTCCTGCGCGGCGAAGCGCTCGACCGTCTTGACGAGGTTCGGGATGAGATCGGCCCGACGCTGGTACTGGTTGACCACTTCGGACCAGGCGGCCTTCACGGCCTCGTCCTGGGTCTGGATGGTGTTGTAGCCGCAGCCGCCCAGGGTCAGCGACACCACGAGCATCAGGACAGCAAGGATCTTTTTCTTCATGTCGTCGTTCCTCAGGGCGGGGATCACCCCGCCGGCAGCAGGCGCCACCGCAGCGCCCTTGTGTCACCAGAGTTTCACACGCGCGGCCGGCTCGCGGTACAGCCGGTCGCCGGGTTGGACAGCGAACCCGCCGCAAAATTCCCGCCGTTGCGGAGGCCCTGGGCCGGCTGCGCCGCCGCCCTTGTAACGGGGCGCGAGTGTAGTGGATTGACCGGCCCGAACACGCCGTAGACTGTTGCAAAACCCACCCCCACCGCAGACACCCGCACATGCCCCGCTACCGCCCACCCACCACACCGGGCTCGAAATTCATCACCCCGGAAGGCCACGCGCGCCTGAGCTCTGAACTGGATCAGCTCTGGAGGGTCGAGCGCCCGCAGGTGACGCAGGCGGTGAGCGAGGCTGCTGCCCAGGGCGATCGTTCGGAGAACGCCGAGTACACCTATGGCAAGCGGCGCTTGCGCGAAATCGACCGCCGCGTGCGCTTCCTGCGCAAACGGCTCGACGGCATGGTGATGGTCGACAAGCCACCCGCGGACCTGCAGCGTGTGTTCTTCGGTGCCTGGGTTACGTTGGAGGACGAAGCGGGCAACGAAACGCGCCATCGCATCGTTGGTCCGGACGAATTCGACCTCGCACCGGGCTACATCAGCATGGATGCACCGCTCGCCCGCGCGCTGCTCGGCAAGCGGCTCGATGACGAAGTCACCGTGGCTACGCCGCGCGGCGATCAGGTCTGGGTGATCGTCGGCATCGGGTACGACACCGCGCGCGGCAGCGACGCCGCGCGCGGCGGCGGCGTCACATCACCCGCACGTTCTTGAACTGCCACGGGTCGTCGCGATCGAGATCCTCGGCGAAGAGGCTCTCGCGGCCCGTGAGCGGATTCCAGCCGGTGTACTCGCCCACCACGGTACCGAGGTAGGGCCTGCAGATCTCGAGATTGCGACGAAAATCCATTTCGTCGGGCTCGATCACGCCGCGGGCCGGGTTCTCCATCGCCCAGATCACTCCCGAGAGCACCGCCACCGTCACCTGCAGGCTGGTGGCGTTGTTGTACGGGCAAAGCTCGCGCGCTTCGTCGATCGAAAGCTGCGAGCCGTACCAGTAGGCGTTGCGGGAGTGACCCGCAAGCAGCACACCGAGCTCGTCGATGCCGCCCGGGGAGATCTCGTCCATCAGGATGCGCTGCGTGGACTGCATGACGAAGTTGCGGCCGACGAACTCGTGGACCGACAACACGGCGTCGTCGCAGGGGTGATAGGCGTAGTGGACCGTCGGCCGGTAGAGGACCTCGTCGCCCTTGCTGACCGAGCCCTTGCTGACAGAGAGATAGTCCGCGATCGAGATCGACTCGCCATGGGTGATGGCGAAGCCGTGGAAGGGTCCGGCCTTCGGCGTCCAGGTGCGCACCCGGGTCGCCGCGCCAGGCCGCGACAGGTAGATCGACGACTTGCGGCCGAAGTCGTAGCGGTTGCCGTCCACCGGGAAGTGTCGCTCGTGCGAACCCCAGCCGAGTTCGCAGGGCTGCGAACCCTCGCTGACGAAGCCGTCGCAGGACCAGGTGTTGACGAATTCGCCCGGACGCTTGCGGACGGGCGAGACCTGCGTGTCGCGCTCGGCGATGTGGATCACCTTGATGCCGAGCGTGTGCGCGAGCGCCGCCCACTCGTCGCGCGACTGCGGATCGCCGGCGGCGACGCCGGTGTCGGCGGCGATGTTGAGCATCGCCTGCTTGACGAAATGCGAGACCATGCCGGGGTTGGCACCATGCGTGAGCACGGCGGTCGCGGCGTTCTCGCGTCCGGCGCGCAGTTCGAGCGCCTTCTCGCGCAGCGCGTAGTTGGTGCGCCGCGCGGCCGGGGTCGATTTGTCGGTGTAACCACCTGCCCACGGCTCGATGCAGGTGTCGAGGTACATGGCACCGCGCGCCTGGCAGAAATCGATGAGCGCGATCGAGGACACGTCGACCGAGACGTTGATCAGGAAATCGCCCTTGCCGACGAGCGGACCGAGCCGGCTCTCGAAATTGCCGGGCAAGATCGGATCGACGATGAACTTGACGCCGTAATGCGCGGCGACCTCGGCGCCGCGCTCGTCGGCGGAGACGATCGTGATGCGATCAGCGCTCGTGCCGATGTGCCGCAGGATCAGCGGCAGGACACCCTGCCCGATGCTGCCGAACCCGACGAAAACGATGCGACCCGGAAATTGGACGTGAACCTTGTGTCCGCTCATGATTTTCCCTGTCTCGACTCCCTGAGATTTGAGTTGATGAACGTGGCCGCGCCCGTTTGCCGGGGCGGCCGCCGCAGCCTGCGGCTCTCAGCCCGTCCGCCAGTGCGGCGGAAAGGTGCGATCGTACCCCGGCAAGGCCTCGATGCGCGCAAGCCAGCGGCCGAGGGCCGGGTAGTTCGCCTCGATCGGCAGGAAGCGACGGGCGAGATCTTCGGCACCCGGGCGTTCGAGCGCGCGTCGCAGCAACTGGATCGACGGGAAGATCACCATGTCGATGGCACTGTAGTCCTCGCCCACGATCCAGTCGAAGCGCGATACGCGCATCTCGATGGTGCGTGCCTCGCGGGCCACGACGTGCATGGAATCGGTGAGCGCATCGGCCGCGAGCGGCGGCTCTTCCAGCGGATTGCTGCTGCCGAGCAGCGTGCGGCAGATACCCATGATGTGCGGCTCGGTGTACGCCTGGAACTCTTCGATCACCCGCACGATCACCGCGGCTTCCTCCGGACTCTTGCCGAAGATCGGCGGCTGCGGATATTTGCGGTCGAGGTAGTACAGGATGGCCACCGACTCGAACACGACGTAGTCGTCATGCTTGAGCACCGGCACCCGCCCACGGGGGTTCATCGCCAGCATCTGCGGCGCCTTGTGCTCCTGGAATGCGAGCTGAAGTTGATGGCTGTCGTAGGGCAGCCGCTTGTGCTCCAGCGCCAGCATCACCCTCCAGGAGTACGGACTGCCGCTGGCCCACCAGAGGTCGATGGTCATGGCCGGGATTGTAACGGTAACGTCCGCACCCGAGAATTCGCGCTCCCGGAGCCAGGAGCCGCCATGTCCCCCACCACCCTCGTCGATGTCGCCACGCTGGCGGCGCACCTGAACGCGCCGGACTGGGTGGTGATCGACTGCCGCTTCGAACTCGGCAAGCCCGAGGCGGGCGAATCCGCCCATGCCGCGGGCCACGTTCCCGGCGCGCGATATGGGCATCTCGACCGCGATTTCGCCGGCCCGGTCGGTCCGACGACGGGTCGTCACCCGTTGCCCGACCCGGCGGTCTTCGCCGCCAAAGCCGCGGCCTGGGGAATCGATGCGGGCACGCAGGTGGTCGTTTATGACCAGGGCAACAGTTTCTTCGCGGCGCGGGCGTGGTGGGTGTTTCGCTGGCTGGGACACGCGCGGGTCGCCGTGCTCGATGGCGGCCTCGCGGCCTGGCAGGCGGCCGGGCTCGCCCTGACCTCTGCGTCACCGCAGCCTGCCAAAGGCGGATTCCGCGCCGTTGCGGACACCTCGCAGGTCGTGGATGCCGCCGAGGTGCTGCGCTCGCTCGCCACCGACGAGCGACGGCTCGTCGACGCGCGGGGCGCAGACCGCTATGCCGGCGAGAACGAGACCATCGACGCGGTGGGCGGGCACGTGCCCGGCGCCGTGAACCACCATTACGCACGCAGTTACCTGCCGGACGGGCGCATGAAGGACGCCGCGACGCTGCGCGCGGAGTGGCTCGCCACTCTCGGTGGCCGCGAGCCGCGATCCATGATCGCCATGTGCGGCTCCGGCGTCAGCGCCTGCGTCAACCTGCTTGCACTCGAACACGCGGGCCTGTCGGGCGCGCGTCTTTACCCCGGATCCTGGAGCGAGTGGATCCGCGATCCGTCACGGCCGGTGGCCAGAGGACCTCGATGATGAACGATTCGGTAAACGGCAGCAGCGTCGAGGTCGCCGCGGCGGCCGGGGCACAGGCGGTGCGGCGCGGCCCGCCGTGGAGCGTGCCCGACTCGCTCGAGCTCTATCACGTGCAGGCCTGGGGCCAGGGCTACTTCGGCATCAACGAAGCCGGCCATGTGGTGGTACGCCCCGAGCAGTGTGCCGGTCGGGAGATCGATCTCTTCGAGGTCGTGCAGGGACTGAAGGAACGCGAACTGACCACGCCGGTGGTGGTGCGGTTCTCGGGCATTCTCGCGCATCGGCTGCGGCAGCTGAACGACGCCTTCGCCCGCGCGATCGCCGAGAACGACTATCGCAACAGCTACGCGGCGGTGTACCCCATCAAGGTGAACCAGCAG
>JBIKVA010000285.1:0-3171 GCA_044357085.1 Steroidobacteraceae bacterium
TCCTGCGCCGCCCAGCCGGGCTCGTCGAGCGCGCGGGCGAGCACGGCGTGATGGACGTCCGAGTGCTGACGCACATCGAGCGTCGCGAGATGGAAGCCGAAGGTGGCGATACGCCGCTGCAGGCGACGCACCGGGAACAGCCCCGCGTGCCGGCCGCGATGCAGGCGCAGGCTCTCGGCCACGAGTTCGATGTCGCGCTGGAACTGCGCCGGCCCCTCGTAGCCCGTCGGCCGCCCGTCGTAGGTGGCGCGCAGTCGCTCGGCGATCTGGCCGAGGAACACGCGGTAAGGCATGCGATCGTGCCGCGCCGGGGCCGCCGTGCGCGCTCCGGGCAGCAGCGTGGCGTATTCGTCGCTGCGTTGCTGCAGGGCGGCGCTCACGCCACTGCGGCTGGCGCTTTGCGACAGCAATTGCGCGAGCGACTGCACCTCGAGGAAGTAGGCATTGACGATGGTCTGCTGCTGGCGGGCCAGGGTGTCGCGCAGGCTCTTGGCGTGCACGTCGGCGTTGCCGTCCATGTCGCCACCCACCCAGCTGCCGAAGCGGATGATGGTCGGCAACTCGACGAGTTCCGGATCGATGCCGTAGTGACGACCGAGCGCCTCGGCGATCTCCTCGTAGAAGTTGGGCACGACTCGATAGAGCACCTCGGCGAGGAAGAACAGCACGTGTTCGCGCTCATCGGCGACCGTGAGACGTTGCCGCGGGTGGTCCTCCGTCTGCCAGAGCGTGGAAAGCTCGATGCGGATTCTGCCGATGGAGGCCCGCTGCTCGTTCGGCGCGAGCGTGGGGTTCAGGCGGTCGTAGAGCAGTTCGGCAAGCCGCAGTTGTTTGCGCAGGATCGTGCGGCGCGTCGACTCTGTGGGATGCGACATGAACACCGGCACGATGTGCAGGGTGCGCAGCATCGCCTTCACTTCGTCGAGATCGAGGCCGGCCGCCTTCAGGCGGGCGATCGCATCGCCGACTCCCCCCGGCTGCGGGCGCTCGGCATCGCCCTGGAAGTAGGCACGGCGACGGCGTATGCGGTGCACCTGCTCGGCGAGGTTGACCGCATGGAACCAAGTCGAAAAAGCGCGCTCGAGGTCCCGCGCCAGTGCCGGCGCGCGGCCCGCCACGCGATGCTCGAGCTCCGCCGCCGCTGCGGCATCGCCGCTGCGCCGCGCGATCGCAAGCCTGCGGTCGCCCTCGACCAGCTGGAAGAGCTCTTCGCCACCCTGGTCGCGCAGCACGTCGCCCACCAGTGCCCCGAGCATGTGGACGTCATCACGCAGCGCTGCGTGCTTGGCCGGAAACTCGATCTCGTTGCGATCCACGTCGGGAGTTTACACCCGAGCGGCATGCGGTCCGAAGCCGCTGCACAGCACGACCGTTGCCGGGCAAGCGCCGCCAAACAAAAAGGCCGGAGGGATTTCTCCCTCCGGCCCGATTTGCGCTCCGCCGCAGCTCGGCTGGTGTCAGGCACCAGCCACGGCGGAATCCGTCAGCGGAACGAGTACGTGACGTCCACGCCCCAGGTCTTGCCCGGCGCGTCGTGGATGAACGAACCGCCGAACTCCGGCGCCGGGATGATCTCGGCGAGGTAGTTCTCGTCGGTGATGTTGCGGCCCCAGGCGGTGATGCCGAAGGTGCCGTTGCTCACGCCGACGCGGGCGTTGACCGTACGGAACGCGTCACGCTTCTGCTTGGAGAAGTCGCCCTGTCCGTAGCCGGCGAGTACACCAAAGATATTCGGCACGAGGTTGTTCTGCACCGTGCTGAACCAGGTCTCGCCGACGAAGGATGCATCGACACGGGCGTTGAGCGTCCAGTCGCCGCCGCCGATCGGGGTCTTGAAGTCGACGCCGGCATTGCCGGTGTACTCCGGCGAGTACGGGACCTTGTTGCCGGCGGTGTACGGACGACCGTCATAGCGCACGATCTCGCTGTCGGTACCGGCATAGCCGGCGAACAGCGTGATCGAGTCGGTCGCGCGCCAGCGGGCGTCGAGCTCGTAACCCTTGATCTTCGCCTCCTCGGCGTTGGTCACGACGCGCAGCAGACCGAAGGGGCCGGCGAAGAAGTTGAAGAACTGCATGTCTTCGAGCTTGGTCGAGTACACCGCAAAGTTCGTCGACAGAGCGCCGTCGAGCAGAGTGGCCTTCACGCCAGCCTCGAAAGCCTTGGAGACTTCCTTCTCGTAGCTGTCGTTGATGTTGCGGATGCTGCGGTTGGTGCCCGTGCAACGCGGCAGACTCGCCGGATTCTGCGCAACGCCCTGGAAGGTCAGGGTGGGCGCAGTGCCGGTGCAGAGACCCGCATAGGTGCTCTCGATCGTGGCGCGCACGCCGGTCGAGTTGAAGCCGCCGGAGCGGAAGCCCACGCCATAAGACGTGAAGAACGACACCTGCTCGGAGGCTTCCCACTTCAGCGACAGCTTGGGCTGCAACTGCGAGAACGTGCGCGAACGGCCAGGGATCGCAGCCAACGCGGCGTTGGTCGAGTAAGCCGGGTTGATGAAGGTTGCAGCACCCGACACCACGCCGAAGAAGCCCGGCGTCTGCGGCGCGAGCTTCGGCACGTTGTTGCTGACGTCGCGCTTCTCGCGGTCGTAACGCAGGGCGAGTGCGAGTTCGATGTCGTCGCGCACGTCGTAGGCGAGGTTGCCGAAGGCGGCGAGCACGCTGCTGTCGAAGTCATCGTCGTACAGCAGGTCGGTCGGGTTCGGCCCACCCGTGCGGACCAGCGCCTGGGCAAGGAAGCCCTGACCGTTGTCCGAGCCCTGCGACACCACCACGCGGCGCGCGATGTCGGCGAGGTAGGCACCGGCAACCCAGCGCAGCTGCTGGTCGCCGGGCGAAGTCAGGCGAACCTCGAGGCTGGTGTCCTTCTGGTCACGCTGCTGGTACTGGTAGCCGTCGCAGAGGCTGGGACCGTACGGCGGGAAGAAGGTGGTGACGAAGCCGTTGGTCGGCGCATACGGGCCGAACGGCGCCGGCAGCGGATTGCCGGGCCGGGCGTCGTTGCTCCTCTGGCAGGCGGGCGTGAGGCTGTACAGGAAGAACGCCGCGCTGGTGCCGTCGGTCAGGAAGTAGTTCGTCTGGTCGTTGTAGGCCGCCACCGCGGTGAGCGTGCCCGAGGACACTTCCCAGTCGCCCTTGAACGAGACGTTGATGTTTTCCTGCTCGTTTT
>JBIKVA010000055.1:0-12247 GCA_044357085.1 Steroidobacteraceae bacterium
GATTTCAACGCCGGAATCGGCGGATTCCAGCGGCGAGTCGAGCGGGCGGTTGAGCAGGAAGTTGACGTAGTTCTGCAGTTGATCGCGGCCGTTGCGGGCCTCGGTCAGCTGCTGCTCCACGGCGAGCAGTTCGGCTTGCGCCCGCAGCACCTGATCCTGAGTCACCTTGCCATTGCTGAACAAGGATTCGTTGATGCGCAGGTTCTCGGCCAGCAGTGAGCGGCTCGCCTCGACGATGGTGGCGCTGCGGTCCGCGCGCAGCCAGTCGACGTAGCCGACGGTGATGTCGCGGCGCAGGCGTTGCCCGAGCGCAGCGCGGGCGAACTCGCTGGCTTCGAGCAGCGATTGCCGGGCGCGCACCGCTGCGGGAATGGCGGGGGCGTACAGCGGCTGGCGAACCGAGATGCGCGTGTCCTGCTCGCGCTCGCGTTGCAGCTGGAAGCGCGGGTCCTCGATGGTACCGAAGCGCGGCGGTTTGCCGTCGGCAGCCAGCAATTCGTTGAGGGTGAGATAGACCGGATTGAAGGCTGCGCCGAGCGGCAGCGAGATCTCGCGACCGCCCTCGGCGCGGGTGTAACGCGCTGCGAGGGTGGCCTCCGGGAAGAAGCGACCGCGCGCGGCATCGAGAGCGGCCTGGCTGCGCTCCACCTCGAGCGTTGCCGACTGCAGCGCGAGGTTCGAGGCGAGACCTGCCCGCACGTATTCCTCGATGACCACCGTCACGGGCCGCAGTGGCGAGTCGGCGATCGCGCTGCCGGCTTCGCGGGTGGGACCGGGCGCCGGGTCGCCAACTTGCGCCGCCGCTGCGGCACTCGTACCGGTGACCAGGCCGAGCAGCGCGCAGACTGTGACGCCGATGATTCGCTGCATGATCAGCAGGTCTCCTGTACGGCGCATGCGACGGCAGCGGCGGCCACGCCTGCCGGATCCGAGGTCATCGCCAGGAACGCAAAACGGAACCCTTGCTCGATCAGCGCTTCGGGCGTGATGTTCGCGTGCGCGAGCCCGCTGCATTTGTGGACCGAGATCTGGATGAGACCGTGCATCAGCCCCCACAACGTGAAACCGAGCAGGGCCGGATCACCGACGTCGGGGCGGATCGAGCCGTCCTGCACGCCGACTCCGATGGCCTGCGCGAGCGTGACCTGCGGCCGCTCGCCGGCACGCAGCAATTCCTCGTCTGCGGGTTCGAGGCACTCGCCCGGCGACTGTGCTTCGCAATGGGCCAGCACTTCGAAGCGGATCGGGAATTCTTTGGCGAACGCGACGTAGGCGCGACCGCAGGCCTCGACCTTGGCGATGCCGGGCAGTGGTCCGGACGTGGCCTCGACGAAACGGTCGTTGAGTTGCTCGAGCGCGCGGATCGAGATGCCGGTCAGGAGGTCGGACTTGTCGTGGAAATAGACGTACACCAGCGCCCGCGACAGCCGCGCCTTGCGCGCGACCTGATCCATGGTCATGGACTCGATGCCGACCACGCTGGCGACGGCCTCGGCGGCATCGAGGATTTCGGTGCGGCGGCGTTCGCGTTCTTCGGAGCGGCGTTCGGCGAGGTAGTTCACGGCGCCTACTGTGCCGGAGACTCTGACATAATGTCAATAACTAAACGATCGTCGGCATCTTAGATGCCCGTCCAGTTCGCCGGTCTAGCCTCCTAACCAGGCTCTAGCTACCCAAAAAACCGCCATTCCGCCGCTTACTGTCGCGATCATGCTGCGACTTGCAGCGAAAACAATGGCGGCAGCGACTCCGCCGAGCAGCCGCGGGTTGTCCGGTGAAAGACCCATGACGCCGTCGAGATAGACCAGATCCGGGGCCACGATCGCCGCCAGTGCGCAGGCGGGAGCAAAGCGCAGTGCCGCCTCCAGCCCTGGCGGAATCTGTACCCGCTGGCCCGCAAGGTGCAGCCCCGCCCGGGCAAGCACGGTGGCCAACGTGATGCCGAGGATGGCGAACCAGAGGTACGCGTCGCTCATGCGGCGGTCCGGCGGTCGACCACGAAAGCGGTGAGGATGCCGAGCACGATGGCGAGCAGCAGGCCGAGGCGCAGCGGCACGTCATGCGCGGCGACGGAGGTGGCGCCGGCCACCAGTGCGCCCGCGAGCACGGGTCGTTGCTTGCAGAGGGGCACCAGCAGCGCGACCAGGGTCAGGGTACCGGCGAGCTCGAGGCCCCAGGAGGTCGGGATCGCGGTCGCCGCGAAGATGCCGATGATCGAAGAAATCTGCCAGATCACCCAGTTGGCGCTGGCGCCGCCGAAGTAATAGGCGACGCGATGCGGATACTGCGGTTCGTTCTCGATCAGCGCGATGAAGCGCACGAACATGATGTCGCCGACGAGAAAGCCGAGGATCGTCCGCTTGCCCGCGGGCAGATGCGCGAAATGCGGCCGCGTGATCACGCTGTAGACCACGAAGCGCAGGTTGACCACCAATGCCGTCAGCGTCACCAGCCAGATCGGTGCAAAGGCTGCCATGAGCGGCAGCGCCGCGAGTTGGGCACTGCCCGCGTAGGCCAGCAGGCTGAGTACGGTGGCCTCGAACACGCCGAGGCCGGATTTGACCATGGCGACGCCGGTCACGAGTCCCCAGGCAAAGATGCCCGCAGTTGCCGGCAGCAGTTCGCGTACGCCACGACGGAACGCATCCCGGGGCGTCACTGCCCCGGGTGGATTGGCGGCCTGGTCAGGCAAGGTCGATGGCGTGGGCCTTGAGATCGGCGAGCGCGCAGACCTGCAGTGCGCGCCGGTGCGTGGCCTTCAGATGAACTTTGGGTGCACTACCGGCAAGCAGAGCTTCCTGCCACCGCGCAGCGCACAGGCACCAGCGATCGCCGGGTTTCAGGCCGGGGAAGCCGAACTCGGGCCGCGGCGTCGAGAGGTCATTGCCGCGTGATCGGGAGAAGACGAGGAACTCTGCGGTCATCACCGCGCAGACGGTGTGCGAGCCGACATCCGCGGCGTCCGTTTCGCAACATCCGCTGCGGTACCAGCCGGTCTTTGGCGACTGGCTGCATTCGGCGAGCGGTTCGCCGAAGACGTTGAGTTGCCGGTTGTCGTCGCTGCCGCTGCCGTCCATGGTGCCGCGAAGGGTATCAGAAGCCGTCCAGACAGGGCTTCGTCAGAAGCGATATTCGAATCCGGCCTGCAGCTGCCGCGACGGCCCGGGCACGATCCCGCGGCTGAGGTCGGCGACGTAGAGGCGATCGGCGAGGTTCTTCACTCCTGCGAACCACTCGACTGCACCGTCGGTACGGTAGTTCAGCGTCAGGTTCCAGGTCGCGTGCCCGCCCATGCGACCGCGCTGGCCGTCGGCGCTGATGGCCACGGTGTTGAGATCGTCCGTGTACATCGAGCCGACGTAGTGCCCCTCGAGTTGCAGTGCCAGTCCGCCCGGCCATTCGCCGCTGACGGTGAGCGTGGCGAGATGCGTGGCTGCATAGGGCAGACGGTTGCCGCCGGTGCTGATGCTGCCGCCCGTGATGGCATAGCGTTCGCCGATGAACTCGGCGTCGCGCAGCCAGGTCGCAGCCAGGCGCACGCGGGGCTGCATGCCCGTGAACCGCGACAACGGCCCGGCATCGGTGTGCCCCGCCGCGCGTTCGCCGCGCCAGTCCGCCAGCAGTTCGACGCCGCGATGGCGCGTGCGGCCACCATTGGTGAGGCTCGCGCCGGCACCGCCTGCCAGGCTGGCCGGGATGACCTGGTTTTCGAAATCCATTTCGAACAACGCCGCCTCGACGCGCAGCTCGGTACCCGATGCGTCGGCGGCACTCTGCCAGCGCAGCCCCAGTTCGCTGTTCCACGAATACTCGGGATCGAGGTCGACGACGGCACCGCTGCCGGCGATCACGTCCTCGACCCGCGGCGGCGCGAAGCCCCGATGCACGCTGGCGAACAGCGTGAGCGAATCGCTGGCGCGATGGCTCAACGCGATGCCGGGGACGAAGGCGTCGAGGCCGGTACGGCCGCGACCGCCGAGCAGCAGATCCTCGCGTTCGTAACGAATGGTCTCGTAGCGCAAGCCCGGCGTGATGTCCGTCGCACCGCGGCTCAGCGTGACTTCGAGAAAACCGGAATTCGCGTGCACGATGCGGCGGTTGTCCTCGCGTATGCCGCCGTTGATGCTGCTGCCGGCGCGGCGCGCGCGCGGCGAGTCGCCGTTCACCTGCAGCCGCTCCTGCCACTCGCGGTGGTGGCGGATGCCGGCGAGGGCGGTCCATTCGACGTCTTGCCACGCCGTGCCGGAGACCTGCAGGCGCGAGTCGATGCCGGTGGTCCGATAGGCGCGCAGACGGCCTTCGTTGCCGCAGCTCGTGAGCAGGTTGCGCATGTCGGCGCAGGCGGGATCCGCGGCGTCGTTCGGTCGCTGCCGCGAGTTGCTCGACTGGCGCCACCAGTCGCGCTGCAGGCGCGTGTGATAGAGCGCCGTGCGCAGCGTCATGCCGGTGGCGGAGCGGGCGCCGTGGACCAGCGCCACCGCGCGCCGGTCGATATCAAAGAAATCGTTGACGAAGGGGTTGCCGCGCGGATTCGTGCGGTACTCGGCGAGGGTGAGTCCCGAATACGGGACCTGCGAGCGCTCGCGGTAGGCGTTGGCCCGCAGGGTGACCGTTTGCGCATCGCCGAATTCCTGCTGCAGCTTCAGGCCGATGTCGCCGGCATCGAGATCGATGTTCTCGCGCGAGCCGAACGAATGCTTGTGCGCGGCGTCGACACGCCAGCCGGTGCCGGTCGCATCGATCGTATCGCCGACTTCCAGGTCGATGGCCCGCAGGCCGAGGTTGCCGCCGCGCAGCGACAGGCGACCCTGCAGCGCGGCAGGTGGCGCCGCCGAGATGTAGTTGATGATGCCGCCGATGGTCTGCGGTCCGAAGGCGATCTGTCCGGCGTTCTTCAACACCTCGATGCGCTCGAAGCGCTCCAGCGCCGGATGGAAATAGGTGGCGTTGTCGCCATAGGGCGCGAAGGTGAGCGGCAGTCCGTCCTCGAGCAGCAGCACCTTGGATGAGCGGGTGGGATTGAGGCCGCGGATGCCGATGTTCGGGCGCAGACCCAGACCTTCCTCCTCGCGGGCGAGGATGCCCGGCACCTTGCGCAGGGCCTCGTTTACGGTCAGAACCCGCGACTCCTCCAGCTCCCTGGAAGAAATCGTGACCAGATTGGGATGCCGGTTCGACAGCCGGTCACGGGATGCGGTGATGGTGATTTCCGTCAGCTCGGTGGCAAAGAGCGCTGGTGCACAGGCTATTAAAGCGAGTGGAAACAGAGACTTGCGATAAATCACGGACGACCACGCAGGGGTGCAAACGAGAACAATTCTTATTTAACCCTAAATGCGAATGATCCGCAATTGCAAGGAAGCCGGGTGCTGGCGGATACTTTCGCCCTTCCTCACGTTGCCGAGGGTGCCACCGTCGATGTCCAACCCGACTCCAAGCCGCCGTTCCCTGTCGCGCCTGCGGGCTGGCGAGTCGGCCGTGGTCGAGCGGATCGACGCTGACGACTCCTTGTCGCGGCGGCTCCTCGAGATCGGCTTCGTCCCGGGTGCCGTGGTCGAGGTACTCGCGACCATGTGGCCGGACCATGATCCACTGGCGGTGCGGGTGGGCGGCGCGACGTTCGCATTGCGTCGCCAGGAAGCCGATTGGGTGACTGTCGCATGAGCACCGCCGACTTGCGGGTGGCGCTCGTCGGATTGCCGAACTGCGGCAAGACGGCGTTGTTCAACCGACTCACCGGTAGCCGGCAGAAGGTCGCCAACTATCCGGGCGTCACCGTCGAGCGCAAGGAAGGTCGATTCAAGTCGGCTTCCGGACGGCATTACCGCCTGCTCGATCTTCCCGGCACCTACAGCCTGAAGCCGACCACCCTCGATGAGGCCATCACCCGCGATGTCGCGCTCGGGCGGTTCGCCGCCGAGGAGCGTCCCGAGACCATCGTGCTGGTGGCCGATGCGACCCACCTGCCGTTGTCGCTGCGGCTTGCGCTCGAAGTGAAGCGGCTCGGCTTGCCGATGATCGTCGTGCTCAACATGAGCGACCTCGCACGTCGACGCGGTTTTGCCATCGATCGCGAGCGTCTCGCCGAAGAACTCGGCGCGCCGGTGGTCGAGACCGTTGCCGTGTCGCGCGGCGGTGCCGACGAACTGATCGCGCAGCTCGAGCGGATGGCGCCGGCGCTCGCTGCGCAGACCAATGCTGCGCAGACCAACGCTGCGCAGGCCGCCGTCGCCTGGCAGGAGCCGTCGGCCGAGGACGTGCGCGCCACCCATGCCGAGGCTGCACGGATGCTCGCTGCCGCGGGCTATCGCGAGCCCGTTCGCAGCAGGTTCGTCGCCGCGATCGATCGCGTCCTGCTGCATCCGTTCTACGGCATGCTGGTGCTCGGCGTGCTGCTGTTCTGCGTCTTCCAGGCGGTGTTCAGCTGGGCCGCGTTGCCGATGGACCTGATCGACGCGGGAGTCGTCGCCCTCGCCGATGCAGTTCGCACGGCCCTGCCGGCAGGACCGCTGCAGAGCCTGCTTGCGGACGGCATCATCTCCGGCGTCGGCAGCGTCCTCGTGTTCCTGCCGCAGATCCTCATCCTGTTCGCCTTCATCCTCGCGCTCGAGGACAGCGGCTATCTGCCGCGCGCGGCCTATCTGCTCGATCGCGTGATGGGCTCGGTGGGGCTCTCGGGTCGCGCGTTCATTCCGCTGCTGTCCTCCTTCGCCTGCGCCATCCCGGGCATCATGGCCACGCGGACGATCCCGAGTCTGCGCGACCGGCTCGCCACGATCATGGTGGCGCCGCTGATGACCTGCTCGGCGCGACTGCCCGTCTATGCCCTGCTCATCGCGGCGTTCATCCCCGGGCGCGAACTCGGCTGGTTCAACCTGCAGGGCGTGGTGCTGTTTGCACTGTATTTTGCCGGCGTCATGAGTGCGCTGCTGGTCGCCTGGGTGATCAAGCGTTTCCGCGGCGGCAACGACACGCACCTGCTGATGCTCGAGTTGCCGGACTACCAGTGGCCCAAGCCCGGCAACCTGCTGATCGGACTCTGGGAGCGTGCCCGCGTGTTTCTGCTGCGCGCCGGCGGCATCATCCTCGCGCTGATGGTCCTGCTGTGGTTCCTCTCGACCTATCCGGCGCCGCCGGCGGGTGCGACCGGCGCACCGATCGAGTACAGCTTTGCCGGTCAAATCGGCAAGCTGCTTGCGGTGGTGCTTGCGCCCATCGGCTTCAACTGGCAGATCGCCATCGCCCTGATCCCGGGGCTTGCTGCCCGCGAGGTCGCGGTCGCAGCGCTCGGTACGGTTTACGCGCTCTCGGGGAGCGATGATGCCGTGACCAGCGCCTTGTCCTCGGTGATCGCCGAGCAGTGGGGGCTCGCCACCGGTCTCGCGGTGCTCGCCTGGTACGTGTTCGCACCCCAGTGCCTCGCGACGATCGCGGTGGTTCGCCGCGAGACCAACGGATGGCGCTATCCTCTGCTCATGACCGGTTATCTGTTCGGCCTGGCCTATGTCGCGGCGTTCGTGACCTACCGCATCGCCCTGCTGTTCTCCGCGGGCTGATCATGGTGCAAGAGTTGCTCGTGCTCGTCCTGGTCTTCGCAGCCGCCGTCTTCGCGTTCTGGTCGCTGGCGGGAGCTCGTCTGCGCCTCGCCGCTTTGCGTTCGCTGCTGCACGTGCTGCCCGTACTGCGCAGCCCGCTCGGTCGGCTGGAGCAGCGCCTGCAGGCCCCCGCCGGATGCTCGGCCTGCAAATCCCGCAGCCGATGAGGGTCATTGCCACGCGCCATGCGTTGCTGCCGACGTTCGCGCTGGCGATCGCAGCCATGGCCGGTACGTTGGCGCCCGCTGCTGCATCGCCGGTCTCTGCGGCCCAAGCCGCGGTGATCCGTGACGACACCGGTGCCGTGCTGCGGCTCAAGACTCCGGCCCGCCGTATCGTCAGTCTCGCCCCCGGCGCCACCGAAATGCTGTTCGCCGCGGGTGCGGGCGATCGCGTCCTCGCCACCGTGACCGGGGCCGACGAACCCGCAGCCGCCAAAAAAATCCCGCGCATCGGTGATGCCAATGCGCTCGTCTTCGATCGCCTGATCGCCCTCGAGCCCGACGCGGTCGTGGTCTGGAAAGACCTCACCAACGAACTGGTGATCGACAGCCTCGTCAACAAGCTGAAGCTGAACGTGTACTACGTCAGCGTGCGCTCACTCGACGACATCCCGCAGTCGGTCCGCCGCCTCGGCGTGCTCGCCGGCACCCAGCCGGTCGCAGCGAAGGCAGCGGCCGCCATGGAGGCGAAGATCGCGCGCCTGCCCAAGAAAATGCCGCCGGATCGCGGCAAGCCGTTCGACGTCTTCTTCATGATCCACGACTCGCCGCTCTACACGGTGGGCAGCCGCAACGTGGTATCCGACGCGATCGCCCGCTGCGGCGGCCGCAACATCTATGACCACATCGACTTCCCGGCACCGATTGCCGAATTCGAGGACATCAAGAAGCGCAACCCTGACGTCATCCTGATGTCGGCGCCGCCGATCACGGCACGCGACTGGCGCGAGCGTTGGGCGCGGTTCCCGGGGATCAAGGCCGTGCAGAACCGCCAGGTCCTGGGATACGCCGACCTGCGTCTGACCCGCATGGGGCCTGGCGCCATCGACGCCGTGCCGCCCTTGTGCAGCCTGCTCGAACAGGCGGTCGGCAAGGTGCGACCGTGACGCAGCTCAACCGCGGTCTCGGGCTCACTGCCGGCATCGCGATCAACGTCGCCAATGTCATCGGCACCGGCGTCTTCCTGAAGACGCGCGTCATGACCTGCAATGTCGACGACCCGATGATCGTGATGGCGGTGTGGTTCGCGGCCGGGCTGCTGTCGCTGCTCGGCGCGTTCTGCTACGCGGAGCTGTCGTCGATGATGCCGGCGGCGGGGGGCGACTACGTATTCCTCCGCCGCGCCTACGGCAGGCTGACGAGTTTTCTTTACGGCTGGACCGTATTCGCGATCATGAAGACGGGCTCGCAGGCCGCCCTCGCCGTCGGCTTCGCGATTTTTTTGAATACGGCGCTCGGTGGCGCGCTGGATGCGACCTGGTTCACGCTGCCACTCGGCGACGGCGTGGGCGTCAAGGGACTCACGATATTCGCTCTCGGAGCGCTGTGGCTCGTGACCCTGTTCAATTGCGCCTCCGTGACTGCTACCGGCGGTGCTGCCACCTTGCTCACGGTGCTCAAGGTGCTGACCGTGCTTGGTGTCGGCGTTGGCGCGTTCGCGTTCGGCAACGGCGACTTCGCGAACTTTTCCGGTTCGGGCGCGGGTGGCACCTGCGAGGGCGTCGAGTCTAGCGCCATGGGCGGCATCGCCGGCATCGGCGCGGCGATGCTCGGTGCGCTGTGGGCCTATGACGGCTGGAACAACGTCGCGCCGCTCTGCGGCGAGGTCAAGGATCCGCAGCGCAACCTGCCGCGCATGTTCATCTGGGGCACGCTGCTCGTGATCGTGCTCTACGTCGGGGTCAACGCGGCCTATTTCTACGTCCTGCCGCCCGCGGACGTGGCGAGCGTGTCGGCCACCTCGTCGGTCGCCACGGAGGTCCTCGCCAGTTTCGCCGGGCCGTTCGCGGTCACCTTCATGGCGGCGGCGCTGATGCTCTCATCCCTCGGTTCGCTGCACTCGTCGGTGCTCGCCAACTCGCGTGTGCCCTATGCGATGGCCGCCGATGGCATGTTCTTCAAGCCACTCGCGAAACTCTCGCCGCGCACCCGGGTGCCCGTGAATGCGGTGCTCGCGCAGGCGGGCTGGGCCAGCGTGCTCGCCATCTCCGGAACCTACGACACCCTGACCGATTCCGTGGTCTTCGCCTCGTGTCTCTTCTATGCACTGAGCGCCGCCGCAGTCATCGTCTTCCGACAGCGCGAGCCCGATCTGCCGCGACCGTTCCGCGCCTGGGGCTATCCCTACACCCCGGTCGCCTTCGTGCTGGTGTCGGTGGCGTTGCTCGCGAGCGCGCTCTACGCGACGCCGAAGCAGGCATTGCTCGGCGTCGGCGTGATCGCCCTCGGCGTGCCGTTCTATTTCTATTGGGCGCGCCAGCAGGCTCCAACGGCCGGTGACGATGCGATGCCGCCGCAACGCGGCTAGTCGCGGAAATTCCCGAAAGACAGCGGGCGGTCGAACTTTTCCTGGCGCAGTAGCGCGATCGCCGACTGCAGTTCATCGCGCTGCTTGCCGGTGACCCGTACCTTGTCGCCGTGGATGCCGGCCTGCACCTTGAGCTTCGATTCCTTCAGCAGCTTGACGATCTTCTTGCCGCATTCCTGGTCGACGCCATGCCGCAGCAGCACGTCCTGGCGGGCCTCGGCGAGATTCTTCTCTGCGTCCTTGATCTCGAGGCAGGCGATGTCGATGCCGCGCTTGGCGATCTTCAGCTTGAGGATTTCCAGCATCTGCTTCAGCTGGAACTCGACCTCGGCACGCAGGTGCACCGTGAACTCCTTCTCCTTGAGCTCGAACTTGCAGCCCGTGTCCTTGAAGTCGAAGCGCTGCGACAGTTCGCGGTTCGCCTGGTCGACGGCGTTGGTCAGTTCGTGCAGATCGATTTCCGAGATGGCGTCGAAGGAAGGCATGGCGCGGGCCTCGGCGGCGAAGTGGTGTCAGGTGGCAGGCAAGGGCAGCGGCGGCGGCGGTGTTTCCGCGAGCAGCGCATCGACGGTGCGGGTGAAGTCCGCCACCAGTGTCTCGTAATGCGAACCGGTCGCAGGTCCCGAGAAGCCCGTGTGGATCTTGCGCACCTTGCCCTGGCGGTCGATGAAGATCGTGGTCGGGAAGGCGAACACGCCGTTGAGCTGCGGCAATTTCGAGGCGGCGTCTTCCTTGTCTGAGGTGCCCGCGATCAGGGTGGTGTACTCGATCCCGTAGCGGCGACGGAAGCGGTCGGTGGCGTCGGCGGCACGCTTGAAGTCGCCGAACTGCTCGAACATCAGCGAAATCACCTCGAGCCCCTGTGCGCGCCGCTCGCGGTGGAACCGGGCGAGGAACTCGGCCTCGTCATGGCAGTTCGGACACCAGCTGCCCGCCAACGCGACGATCACGACCTTGCCGTGGAAGAACGGATCGGTGATGGAAATGGGATGACCGGCGAGATCCGGGAAGCGGAAGTCGAGTCGGTCGCCCTTGCCCGAGAGCTTGGTGGCGTTTTCGGCGTCGCCGAGCGAGGCGCCTTCGTCGCGACGGGCGACGAAGCTGTCCTCGAACGCGGTCCCGGACCAGAACTTGCCGCGGATCGAGCCGTCAGGCTGCTGCGTGCCGCGATAAAGGAACACATGACCGCCATCGAACTTGGAGAGGCGCAGCTCGCCGTCGCGGAACTCGCCGTCCAGATAGCGATGATCGCCGGTCGGGGTCATCACGGTGCCGCTGACCGAACTGCCTCGCTGGGTGAATTCGCCGACACCCGGCGAGGTCTTGTCGGCGGGGCCGAAGGTGATGGCCCAGCGACCTTCGATCGGCTTGGCATCACCGGTTGCCGGTGCCTGCGAGAAGCGCCAGGTTTCGCCATGGGTGGCGGTGAACGGAATTCTTTGGAGTGCGCCGCCCGCCTTGACCATGGTGAGAGTACCTTCGAGCCGGCCACCGTCGATGCGCGCGACGATACGGTTCTCGAAACCCGGCATCAGCAGCGTGGCCTCGCCATCCTGCACGGAAATCTCGGTGACCTCGACCCGGTTGCTGCCGTTGATCAGCGTGATCACGGGTTTGCCGTCCCGCGCCGCGACCGACATCCCGAACGGCAGTTCGCCTCCCGGGACCTGCAACACCGCACGCCAGGGACCCACCTGCAGACCGTTCACCTCGGGAACCTTGTTGCGCGAGCAGGCGTTGAGCATGGTCATACCGCAAAGCAGCAGGAGAGGAAGCAGGACAGCGGTCCGTTTCCGGGGGTGGAGGCGCGGAGTCATCGCGCAATTATGCAGGTCAGACGTTCATCTTGGGGAAGCCGTCGTCCCCTTGGCACCAGGGTACCCAGGCGATCGCCAGCAGACCGACGGCGATGTCCGACTTCCGTGGCGCCACCGCGATCGTCTCCAGGCTGATCGCCGCCGGATCGTATTGGCCGGCGAGGGCTTCGAGTTCGGCGACGCACTCGGCTTCCAGTGCCGCACCGCGCTCCTGCAGTTCACGGAGATTGTCGACGGCGCTTGCCACATCCGCGGCTTCGCGGTCGACACGGTCGGCGGCGCGCGCTGCCGAGGCCGCCCTGCCGA
>JBIKVA010000001.1:0-79598 GCA_044357085.1 Steroidobacteraceae bacterium
CCGCACTGCGCGAGCGGGAGCGCGTGATCCTGCTCGACGAGTCGGGAAAATCATTGAGTACCCGGGAGCTGGCGGCACGCCTCGCGCAACTTGCCGCCGAATCCCCCGATCTTGCGCTGCTGATCGGTGGCCCCGATGGCCATGCTCCGGCGGTCCGTGCGCGCGCCGCGGAGAACTGGTCGCTGTCCAGGTTGACGCTGCCGCATGGGCTCGCGAGGGTGCTGCTGGTCGAGCAGCTCTACCGCGCGCAGTCTCTCGCGAGCGGTCATCCGTACCATCGCGACTGATCCATGGCCACGCCCTCGATGCCGCAGGATTCGTCGACGGTGTCAGCGCCCGCGCTGCTCTGCCTCGCCTCGGGTTCGCCACGGCGCCGCGAGTTGCTGCGGCAGATCGGCGTGCCGCACGTGGTGCAGCCGGCAGACCTCGACGAGACCGCGGCGGCGGGCGAGGCGCCGGCCGAATACGTGACGCGGCTCGCGACAGCGAAGGCGGTGTACATCCGCCGCTGCCGGCATGACGCCGCGCTGCCACCGCTGCCGGTGCTCGGAGCCGACACCACGGTCACGATCGACGGTCTGCTGCTCGGCAAACCGGTGGACGAGTCGTCCCTGCTGGCGTTCTTCGAGCGGCTTTCGGGTCGCGAGCACGAGGTGTTGTCGGCGGTTGCGCTTGCCTCCGGGCAGGGCGTGGTCGCGCGCCTGTCGCGTACGCGGGTCAGGTTTCGGGTCGTGACTCCCGCCGAGGTTCGCCGGTACTGGGCGAGCGGCGAGCCGAGCGACAAGGCGGGTGGCTATGCCATTCAGGGCCTTGGTGCGGTGTTCGTCGAACACATCGAGGGCAGTTACTCGGGCGTGATGGGCCTGCCGCTCGCCGAGACGGCGGCGCTGCTCGTCGCGGCCGGCGTGGGTGTATGGCACTCTGGGGCATGAGCGCCGAGGTCCTGATCAACATTGCGCCCCGCGAGACCCGCGCCGCACTCCTCGAGGGCGGCGTCCTGCAGGAACTCTTCATCGAGCGTGCGAGCCGCCGCGGGTTGGTGGGCAACATCTACAAGGGTCGCATCACCCGGGTACTGCCGGGAATGCAGGCTGCCTTCGTCGACGTGGGCCTCGCGCGCACCGCCTTCCTGCACGTCAACGATATCGTCAGCGGCGACGCGCGCTTCGATGCCCAGCGGGTCGCGGCGGCCACCGCCTCCGGTGGTCCGGGCGGGTTGCCCGAGACAATGCGCGAGGAAGCCTTGGACATCCGTCGTCTGGTGAACCAGGGCGATGACATCGTGGTGCAGGTGGTCAAGGACCCGATGGGTGCCAAGGGCGCACGGCTGACGACATTCGTGACGCTGCCATCGAGGTATCTCGTGTTCATGCCGCGTGGTCACGGCATCGGTATCTCTGCGCGCATCGAGGCAGAGGGCGAGCGCCAGCGGCTGCGCGAGGCGATGCAGGCCATCGTCGGTGACTCGCATCCGGGCGGGTACATCGTGCGCACGGCCGGCGAGGGGGTCGACCCGGGCCGGCTGGCGACGGATCTCGATTATCTGGAGCGGCTCTGGCTCCACGTGCGCGAGCGCAGCCTGCGGGCTGCGCCCGGCGATCTCGTGCACGAGGATCTGCCGCTCGCCTTGCGGGTGCTGCGCGACGAACTGGGCCGTGGTGTCGAGCGCGTGCTGGTCGACGACGAGGCGGAACTCGCTCGATTGCAACGCTTCGTCGAAGACTTCTCGCCCTCGCGTGCGCCGCGTCTCGACCTGCACCCGGGGCCGCGCCCGCTGTTCGACCTGCATGGTGTCGAGGAGGAGATCAATCGCGCGCTGGAGCGCAAGGTTCCGCTCAAGTCCGGCGGCTATCTCGTCTTCGACCAGACCGAGTCGATGACCACCATCGACGTCAACACCGGCGGCTTCGTCGGCCACCGCAATCTCGAGGACACCATCTTCCGCACCAATCTCGAGGCTGCGGTGGCGATCGCGCGACAGCTGCGGCTGCGCAACCTCGGCGGCATCATCATCATCGACTTCATCGACATGCGCGACGAAGCGCATCGCGAACAGGTGCTTGCCGCGCTGCGTCAGGCGCTCGCCGGTGATCACGCGCAGACGCAGGTCGCCTCGATTTCGCCACTGGGCCTCGTCGAGATGACCCGCAAGCGCACCCGCGAGAGCCTCGAGCACCTGTTGTGCGAAACCTGTCCGACCTGCGAGGGTCGCGGGTCGATCCGCTCGGTGGAGACGGTATGCGGGGACATCTTCCGCGAGATCCTGCGCCAGGCGCGCCAGTTCGACAGCCGGGAGCTGCTGGTGCTCGCCCACCAGGACGTGGTCGAGCGCCTGCTCGGCGACGAGTCGCCGGTGCTTGCCGAACTCGAGGCGGGCACGGGCAGGCCCATCCGGCTGCAGGCGGAATCACTCTACGAGGTGGATCGCTACGATGTCGTGCCGGTCTGATTTCTTTGTGATGCGGAAGGCGCGGCAATGACCGGCCTTGTGCAGCGTGACGCCGCGGCCGATGCCGCCGGCGCCCAGCGGCCGCGCGTTGCGGCCTTGCAGATGACCTCGGGGTCCGAGGTGGCGGCGAATCTCGCCACCGCGACGCGGCTGCTGCGCGCGGCAGCCGATGCGGGCGCCTGCGTCGCCGTGCTGCCGGAGAATTTTTCCTTCATGGGCCGGCGGGATGCCGACAAGATCGGCGTCGCCGAGGACCCCGGCGCGGGCCCGGTGCAGGACGCGATCGCCGCGCTCGCTGCCGAGCTCGGACTCTGGGTGATCGCCGGCACGATGCCGCTGCGGGTCGCGGGCGAGCGACGCGTGGGTGCGGCCTGTCTGGTCTTCGATGCGACGGGTCGCTGCGTCGGCCGTTACGACAAGATCCATCTCTTTGACGTCGAGGTGCCGGGGCGCGGCGAATCGTATCGTGAGTCGGCCAACATAAGGCCCGGCAAGGACGTCGCCACCGTCGACACGCCGGCCGGATGCGTCGGCCTGTCGGTGTGCTACGACGTCCGCTTCCCGGAACTCTACCGGCGCATGGCCGCCGCGGGAGCGGACTGGTTCGTCGTACCGGCGGCATTCACGGTTCCGACCGGACGGGCCCACTGGGAGGTACTGCTGCGGGCGCGGGCCGTGGAGAATCTCGCGGGTGTCGTCGCGCCGGGCCAGAGCGGCTTGCATCCCAACGGGCGCGAAACCTACGGCGACTCGATGATCATCGATCACTGGGGCGCGGTGCTCGCGCGGCTGCCGCACGGCGAAGGCGTCGTGACCGCGACGTTCGACCGGGCCGCGCAGCGCGAGGCACGCAAGACCTTCCCGGCACTCGCGCATCGCACGCTGTTCTGATCTCATTCCCCTACACACCAACTCCCCACCGATGCCCATGACCGCAAACGCCACGTCCGCTGATGCTTTCACGCTCGCCCGCCGGCTGATCCTCGAGCCTGCCGGTCTCGATGACGGACACATCGAGCGCGCGCTCGGTACGCTCGCTGGCTCGGCCATCGACGCCGCCGACATCTACTTCCAGTTCTCGCGCGATGAGTCGTGGTCGCTCGAAGACGGCATCGTCAAGGAGGGCAGCGCCAGCATCGAGCAGGGCGTCGGTGTGCGCGCGCTGGCCGGCGAGAAGACCGGCTTCGCCTATTCCGACGAGATCCTGCCGGCCGCTCTCGAAGAGGCCGCCGTGGCTGCGCGTGCCATCGCGGTGGCGGGCGGCAGCGCCCGCGTGCCGGTGCTGCGCCGCAGCTCGGGTCACTCGCTCTACCTGCCTCAGGATCCGGTGGGCTCGTTGTCGGACGACGACAAGGTGCGCTGGCTCGAGCGGGTGGACCGCGAGACCCGACGCATCGATCCGTGCATCGTGCAGGTCATGGCGTCGGTCTCATCGTCCTTCGATGTGGTGCTGCTCGCCGATGCGGAGGGTACGCTCGCGGCCGACGTGCGGCCCCTGGTGCGCTTCAACGTATCGGTGATCGCCGAACGCGATGGACGACGCGAGGTCGGATTCGCCGGCATGGGCGGGCGTTACTCGCTGGCGGAACTCGTGGCGGGCGATCGGCCGCTCGCGCTGGGTCGCGAAGCTGCCCGCCAGGCGATGGTCAATCTCGGGGCGATCCCTGCGCCGGCAGGTGCGATGACGGTCGTGCTCGGCGCCGGCTGGCCCGGCATCCTGCTGCACGAGGCGATCGGACACGGGCTCGAAGGCGACTTCAATCGCAAGGGTACCTCTGCGTTCAGCAACCGCATCGGCGAGAAGGTGGCCTCGGAGCATTGCACCGTGGTCGATGACGGTACGCTGTCCGCGCGCCGTGGTTCGCTGAACATCGACGATGAAGGGACACCCACGCGCTGCACCACGCTGATCGAAGGCGGTGTCCTCAAGGGCTACCTGCAGGACAAGATGAATGCGCGCCTGATGGGCACGCAGTCGACCGGCAACGGCCGGCGCGAGTCCTTCGCGCACATGACCTTGCCGCGCATGACCAACACCTACATGCAGCCCGGCCCGCACGACCCGGCGGAGATCATTGCCTCGGTCGAGCGCGGCATCTACGCGGTCAACTTTGGCGGTGGCCAGGTCGACATCACCTCCGGGAAATTCGTCTTCTCCGCGAGCGAGGCCTATCTGATCGAGAACGGCCGGATCGGTACGCCGATCAAGGGTGCGACGCTGATCGGCAACGGGCCCGATGTGCTCACCCGCGTGGCGATGGTCGGCAACGACCTCAAGCTCGATGACGGCATCGGCACCTGCGGCAAGGAAGGGCAGAGCGTCCCCGTCGGCGTCGGCCAGCCGACACTGCGGATCGACGGGCTTACGGTCGGCGGTACCGGCTGAGCGGGTCGATGCGCCGCAGCAACTGACGGGCGCGCTGGTCGCAGGCGCCGGCACTGCGGGCGAGCACGGTGATGTGCCCCACCTTGCGGCCCGGGCGCGGCGCCTTGCCGTAGTCGTGCCAGTGCAACTCGGGTGCGTCAATGAAATCGTCGCGCGTCGGCAGGCTGCCGATGAGGTTGATCATCGCCGCATGGCCGCGCGCGGCGGTCGCGCCTAGCGGCAGGCCGAGGATGCCGCGCAGGTGGTTCTCGAACTGGCTGGTGGCTGCGCCTTCGATGGTCCAGTGTCCCGAGTTGTGCACTCGCGGTGCCGTCTCGTTTGCCACGAGCGTGCCGCCACGGACGAAGAACTCGATGTTCAGGACGCCCTCGTAGCGGAAATGCTCGAGCACCCGTCGCAGATGGCCCGCCGCACGCCGCTGCAGTGCCGCGGCGCCCCAGGGCGCACGCGTCAGTCGCAGGATCCCCTCGCGGTGCAGGTTGCGGTTGAGCGGATAGATGGCGATTTCGCCTTGCCGGTTGCGGGCGCCGATGATCGACACTTCGTAATCGAAGGGCACGAATTCTTCGTAGATCAGCGGCACCCCGCGCAGCGTCTCGAACGCCCGCGCCGCGTCTTCCTGCGAGCGGATCACCGCCTGTCCCTTGCCGTCGTAGCCGAGCCGTCGCGTCTTCAGGACTCCGGGCATGCCCACGCGCCGCAGCGCGCGTTCGAGGCCTGCCGCCGTGTCCACTGCGGCATGGCGCGTCGTCGGGATGCCGAGCTTGGCGAACAGCGTCTTCTCGGCGATGCGATCCTGCGACATGGCGAGGGCCGCGAGCGGTGGCGCGATCTTCGCACTGCGACCGAGCGCCCGCAGGCTGTCGATCGAGACGTTCTCCCAGTCGAAGGTCATCACCTCGCTGCGGCGTGCGAGCTCGCGCAGCAACTTGTGGTCGGTGAATTCGCCGACGAGGGTCGGGGCGACCCGGGCGGCCGGCGTGTCGGCAGAGCGATCGAGAAACAGGAAGTCGAGGCCCAGCGGATAGCCTGCGAGCGCCATCATGCGCCCGAGCTGTCCGCCGCCGACGATACCGATGGTCACGGCCCGTGACCGGTCAGGGCGTGCGCGGGTCGGGGTGCTCGAGCACGGCGGCCGTTTGCGCGGCGCGGTGTGCCTTGAGCGCCCGATCGATCGCCGGGTCGGCGAGCGCAAGGATCGCTGCGGCACTGAGTGCCGCGTTGGTGGCGCCGGCAACGCCGATGGCGAAGGTCGGCACCGGGATACCCGCCGGCATCTGCACGATCGAGAGCAGGGAGTCGAGGCCGTTGAGCGCCTTCGACTGCACCGGCACGCCGAGTACCGGGAGCGTGGTCTTTGCGGCGAGCATGCCGGGCAGGTGCGCAGCGCCGCCGGCGCCGGCGATGATCACCTTGATGCCCCGCGGTTCGGCGGTCGTGGCGTATTCGAACAGCAGATCGGGTGTGCGGTGCGCGGAGACCACGCGCACCTCGTGTGCGACGCCGAGCTTGTCGAGCGTCTCGGCGGCCGGACGCAGGGTGTCCCAGTCGGAACGCGATCCCATGACGATGCCGACGACGGGCTTCATCGGTCAAGGATAACGAAAACAGCCGGGGAAATCAGCGCTGCGCGTCGAGCGCAGCTTCGATCGGCGCGGTGTCGAGGTCGCGCATCAGCTTGCCGATGTACTGCCGCTGGCGCGCCAGACCGCCGCGCGCCTTGATCCGTCGGGCTTCGCGTACCGCTTCGAGCAAGACTTCGGGCAGTTGCAGGCGGACGAGGTCCGCGTCCTTCAGCGCGATCAGGCGCTCGCCGAGTGCCTGGGCCGCGTGCGCGGCGCGCTTGCGCGCGCTCTTGCTGGGAGGTTCTTCGGCCTGCAACTCGTCCCCGGGCTCCGGCGACGCTGCGGAATCCCGCCATTCGCCCGCAGGCGTGTATCTGCGATGTCTCGACATGGCTACAATTCTGCCTCATGTCGCAGCAAGTTGATCCCTCGCGAATCCCCGAACTCGAAGCGGTCGTTGCGCTCGCCCTCGAGACGGCCAAAAAATCGGGTGCCTCGCAGGCCGAGGCCGATGCCAGCCTGTCGAAGGGGCTCGGAGTCACGGTGCGGCTCGGCGAGGTCGAGACAGTCGAGTACCAGCGCGACCGTGCACTGGGCGTGACGGTGTATTTCGGCACCCGCAAGGGCTCGGCGAGCACCGCCGATCTCGGTGTGGAATCGGTGCGCGAGACGGTCGCGAAGGCCTGTGCCATCGCGCGCCATACGGCGCTTGACGAGTGTGCGGGACTGGCCGATCAGCAACTGCTCGCCACCGAATTCCCGGACCTGCAAATCGACTTCCCGTGGGACATCACCCCGGATGCCGCGATCGAGCTCGCGCGCGCCTGCGAGGGCGCGGGGCTTGCCGTCGATCCCAGGCTCGGCAACTCCGAAGGCGCGAGCGTCGGCAGCACACGCGGCGTGCGTGTGTACGGCAATAGCCATGGTTTTCTTGCCGGCGATTGCGCCTCGAGCCATACCCTGAGCTGCGTGCTGCTCGCGCAGGCGGCCGATGACATGCAGCGCGACTACTGGTACTCCTCCACGCGCGATCCGTCAGATCTCGAAGATGCCGGCTCGATAGGGCGGCGCGCCGCACAGCGCGCGCTCGCACGCCTCGGCGCCCGCCGGCTGCAGACCTGCAAGGTGCCGGTGCTGTTCGCGCCGGAGATCGCACGCGGCTTCATCGGCCACTTCACCGGTGCGATCCGCGGTGGCGCCCAGTACCGCAAGGCGAGCTTTCTGCTCGGTGCCGCGGGGCAGCAGGTGTTTCCGTCCTGGGTGCAGATGCACGAGCGTCCGCACCTGCCCAAGGCGTTTGCGAGCTCGACTTGGGACGGCGAGGGTGTGCGCACGCGCGATCGCGAGCTCGTCCGCGACGGCGTGCTCGATGGCTATCTGCTCGGCAGCTACAGTGCGCGCAAGCTCGGCCTGCAGAGCACGGGCAATGCGGGCGGCCTGCACAATCTGCTGGTCGATCCGTCCCCTGATTCTCCGGATGCGCAGGCCATGCTGAAACGCATGGGGAGCGGCCTGCTGGTCACCGAGCTGATGGGGCAGGGCGTGAACGGCGTTACCGGCGATTACTCCCGCGGTGCGACCGGCTTCTGGATCGAGGGCGGCGAGATCGCCTATCCGGTGCACGAGATCACCATCGCCGGCAACCTGCGCGATCTCTACCGCAATATCGTGGCGGTGGGTGCCGACATCGACGTCCGCGGCGGCATCCGCTGCGGTTCCGTGCTCGTCGACGGCTTCACCATCGCCGGCGAATAGCGCCCGGACAGCGGCTCAGCAGGCGGTCAGCCGGGCGAGCGCCTCGAGGTATTTCTCGCTCGTCCGCGCGATGATCTCCGGCGGCAGTTTCGGCGCTGGTGCCTTCTTGTCCCAGTCCAGGGTTTCGAGATAGTCGCGCACGAACTGCTTGTCGAAGGACGGCGGACTGATGCCCACGCGGTAGGTGTCCGCCGGCCAGAAGCGCGATGAATCCGGCGTCAGCACCTCGTCGATCAGCACCAGCTTGCCGGCGGCGTCGAGACCGAACTCGAACTTGGTATCGGCGATGATGATGCCGCGGGCCCGCGCATGCTCGGCGGCAAAGGCGTACAGCGCCAGCGAGGTATCGCGTACCTGCGCTGCCAGCGCGGCACCAAGCAGCGCCTCGACGTCGGCAAAGGAAATGTTCTCGTCGTGCTGACCCGCGGGTGCCTTGCTTGCCGGCGTGAAGATCGGCTGCGGCAGTTGTTGCGCCAGCTGCAGGCCCGATGGCAGGTCGATGCCGCAGACGCTGCCACTGCGCTGGTAGTCCTTCCATCCCGAGCCGATGAGATAGCCGCGAACCACCGCTTCGACGGGCAGCGCCTTGAGCCGTCTCACCACCACCGCTCGACCGGCGAGCGATTCGCGCTCGTCGGCATCGAGCGGCAGCGGTCCGAGGCTGCGATCGGACAACTGGTTGGGCACGATGCCGCCGGTGCGGTGGAACCAGAACTCCGAGATCTCCGTGAGCACGCGGCCCTTGTGAGGGATCGGGTCGGGCAGCACCACGTCGAAGGCGGACAGCCTGTCGGTGGTGACGATGAGCATGTGGTCGGCATCGACCTCATAGATGTCGCGCACCTTGCCGGTGTGCAGGCGGCGCAAGTGCCGCAGCGCCGTGGTGTGCACCGTACGGATGTCGTTCACCGTGGATTCCCGCTGTTTCCGGCTGGCTGCCGGGGATTGCTAGTATTGCAGCATGGACTGGGGCGGGAAACTCGTGGGCGGCGCCGTGGGACTCCTGGTGGGCGGGCCCGTCGGGGCCGCGCTCGGCGTCCTCGCGGGGCACCTTCTCGACGACAAACTCGCCGAATCGCGCCGTGGCGGACGCCCCGGCAACGAGCCGCCGCGCAAGAATCCTGCCGGTGGCGGCCCGACTCCGGGCCCCGAGCAGGGCTCCGGCAAGAAGAAGCGGGCCAGCACCGTCTATCACGTCGAGGACACCGATCCGCTCGCCGCAGGCGCGGCCGGGGCGGCGGCGGCTGACGAAGGGGACGAGGGGCCCTCGGTGCGCAATCCCGAGGCGGTCTCCTCGCGATTCTTCCAGACCACCTTCGAGGTGATGGGTCATGTCGCCAAGAGCGATGGTCGGGTCTCCGAGGACGACATCCGCGCAGCGCGTGCGGTGATGAACGATTTCGCGCTCGATGAACAGCAGATCGGCAGGGCGATCGACAGTTTCAATGCGGGCAAGAACGAGGGCTACGACGTCGAGCGCGAGGTGCTGATCCTGCGTCGCGTCTGTGCCGGCCGGCCCGATCTGCTGCGCAACTTCCTCGAGATCCAGATGCGTGCGGCGATCGGCGGCTCCGACCTGCGCGGTCCTGCCCGGCCGCTGCTGACCCGGGTCGCCGCGATCCTCGGCTTGGGCGGCCTCGAGTTCGCGCAACTCGAGACGGTGCTGCGGATCCGCTATCGCGCGCGCGGCAATCGTGGCGATGCCGCCGACTGGAACCGGCCGGCCGATGCGGCGCATCGTGGCACGCACGGCCCACAGGGCGGCGCGCCCGGTGGTGCCGATTCGACCGCTTCCCGTGGCTCGCGCAGTGGTGAGAAGGCTGGCGGAGCCCAGGGGCGTGGCAGCGCCCGCGCCGGCCACTCGCGGCGGGCCGGAACGGGCACGGGCGAGCAACGCAGCGGCGCCAACAACCGGGGCCCGTCGCTGTCCGGCGCCCGGATGTCGCTGCAGGAGGCGTATCAGGTGCTGGACGTACTGCCCGGCGCGCGCATGCCGGAGATCACCAAGGCCTACCGCCGCCAACTGTCGCGGCATCATCCGGACAAGCTCCAGGCCAACGGACTGCCGGAGTCGATGCTCGCGCACGCGCAGCAGCAGACCCAGCTCATCATCGAGGCGTTCAACATCATCCGCGAGTCGCGGGGAGAGAAAGCGTGACCGACAGCCGACCTGCGACCTGGATCGCGCCATCGATCCTATCGGCCGATTTCGCCCGCCTCGGCGCCGAGGTCGACGCGGTGCTTGCCGCAGGTGCCGATCTCATCCACTTCGACGTGATGGACAACCACTACGTGCCGAATCTGACGATCGGGCCGCTGGTCTGCGAGGCGCTGCGCAATTACGGCATCGCCGCGCCGATCGACGTGCACCTGATGGTGCGCCCGGTGGACCGTCTGGTCGTGGACTTCGCGCGCGCGGGCGCCACCTGGATCACGTTCCATCCGGAGGCGAGTGACCATGTCGACCGGACGATCGGGCTGATTCGCGAGCACGGTTGCCGCCCCGGTCTCGTGCTGAACCCGGCAACACCCATTGCCTGCCTCGATCACACGCTGGATGCGATCGACATGGTGCTCCTGATGTCGGTGAACCCGGGGTTTGGCGGGCAGAAGTTCATTCCGGGCACGCTGGAGAAACTGCGTGCCGTTCGCCAGCGCATCGATCGCTGCGGCCGCGAAGTGCGGCTCGAGGTCGACGGCGGTATCAAGGTCGACAACATCGGCGCCGTGGCCGCTGCGGGCGCCGACACCTTCGTCGCCGGCTCGGCGATATTCGGCAGCGCCGATTACGCGGCGACCGTACGCTCGATGCGCGCGGCTGCTGCCGCGGGAATCTGAAGCCCCGGCTGCAGTTTCTGCAGTCTTGCCGGCCGCACCCCGAGCATGACCACGGTCTTGCCGTGTGCCCGCAGCTTGCCCTGTTCCTCGAGGGTCTTCAGCACCCTTCCGGCCATTTCGCGCGAGCAACCGACGAGGCGGGAGAGATCCTGTCGCGAGACGCGGATCTGCATGCCCTCCGGATGCGTCAGCGCATCGGGCTGCTCACAGAGCTCGCCGAGCGTCTGCAGGATGCGACTGCTGACATCGGTGAAGGCGAGGTCGCGCAACTTGCGGGTGGCGCGCTCGAGGCGGGCGGCAAGCTGTGCGGCGAGTTCGAGGGCGAGCACCGGATCGGTGATCGCCACCTGCCGGAAGCGGGAATAGGCCATCTCGGCGATCTCGGTGCGGCCCCTGGCGCGCACGTAGGCGCCGCGCCCCGGGGTGGCCTCGAGCAGACCCATCTCGCCAAAGAATTCACCCCGGCCCAGATAGGCGAGCACCAGCTCCTTGCCGTGTTCGTCCTCGATGAGCACCTCCACCGAGCCGGAGAGCACGTAGTACAGCGCCTCGGGAGCCTCGCCCGAGCGGACCAGGACGGTGCGCGAAGGCACGACCCGTCGCGGGCACTGCTCGAGGAAGCGCTGCATGGGCGTAGCCAGGGCACGCGTCTTCGGGTTGGGGGAGTTCATTTCTCGAACCTCGCAGATGATCAGAGCCAGTAACTCGTCGTCGTCATGACGCGCGCCGTGGCGCGCATCGCGGTTTGAACCGGTGGGGGAAGCTCGACACCGCCCGCGGCGCGGGCTGCGGCGCCGTGCGCCATCTCGTCACTGCGCATCTGCTCGAGCACGGCGCGGCTGCGCACGTCTTGAGGCGGCAGCTTGTCGAGATGGGAGTCGATGTGACCTTCGACCTGACGCTCGGTCTCGCTCACGAAGCCGAGGCTGACGCTGTCGCCGGCCACGGCCGCGGCGGCGCCGATCGCAAACGATCCGGCGTACCACAGGGGTCCGAGCACGCTTGGCCGCGAATCGAGTTCGCGCAGGCGCTGGTCGCACCAGGCCAGGTGGTCGGCTTCCTCGCGAGCTGCCTGCAGCAGCATGTCGCGGACTTCAGGTCGCCGTGCGAAGGCCGCTTGCCCGTGGTAGAGGGCTTGGGCGGCGACTTCGCCGGCGTGGTTCACGCGCATGAGGCTGGCTGCGGTGCGCTTGTCTGCCTCGCTCAGTGCCTGGTCGCTGCTGCCTTCCGAGCGGGCCGGCCTGGGGATGGGCCGGGCCGCCGCGGGGGTCGCGAACACGGATCGCAGGGCGCGATCCACGCTGACGAGGAGGTTATCGATGGGGCTTTCGTGTCTCATGCCCCCATTATTACGGCCCGGCGGGCGACAACTTTAGGTCTCATCGGATTCTGGTCGGGGACCGCCGCGCCCCGGCCGGGATCCGGGGGGCGATACCCCACCGGTAACGGCACGCCAGGTATCAAATAGAGGGGGGTGACCCCCCGGCAGAGGGGGTTTTGCAAAGACCCCGCACCTTAAGTACACTCTCGCGCCCCTTTTTCGGGACTTGCAGGGCCCTCCATTTCCGGGGGCATGCGGCAGTCGGAGACTTCAGATGAGCACTGTGTTCGCAAAACCCGCCACGGTTCGCGGCGACTGGTTTCTCGTGGATGCCAAGGGCAAGACCCTCGGCCGTCTCGCGTCGGAGATTGCGCTGCGCCTCAAGGGCAAGCACAAGGCCGACTACAGCCCGCATGTCGACATGGGCGATCACATCGTGGTGGTCAATGCCGAGCAGGTCCGGGTCACCGGCGCGAAGATCACCGACAAGATCTACTACCACCACACCGGCGCCATCGGCGGCATCAAGTCGATCGCGCTCGGCAAGCTCCTCAAGGAGCATCCCGAGCGGGTCATCCAGATCGCCGTCAAGGGCATGCTGCCGAAGACCACGCTCGGTCGGCGCATGTACCGCAAGCTGCACGTTTTCGCCGGGGATCAGCACCCGCACTCGGCGCAGCAGCCGAAGCCGCTGAGCCTTTGATCAACAACCCGTCCGCACGAATCCGCAGGAACCAGACCAAGATGCCTTCCACGAACTACGGTACCGGCCGGCGCAAGACTTCCACCGCCCGCGTTTTCCTCAAGCCGGGCACCGGCAAGATCACCATCAACGAGCGCACGATCGAGCATTTTTTCGGTCGTGAGACGGGACGGATGATCGTCCGCCAGCCGCTCGAGGTCACCGAGACCGTAGGCCGCTTCGACGTCGACGTGACGGTCGCCGGCGGCGGCATCACGGGGCAGGCGGGTGCGATCCGCCAGGGCATCACCCGCGCGCTGATCGAGTACGACGAGACGCTGCGCCGCCCGTTGCGCGTAGCCGGGTTCGTGACCCGTGACGCCCGCGAAGTCGAGCGCAAGAAGGTCGGCCGCCGCAAGGCACGTCGCGGACCGCAGTACTCCAAGCGCTGATATATTCGGCAACTCGGGCTGCCGTCACGGCCACCGGTCATTGGGGGATCGTCTAGCGGTAGGACAACGGACTCTGACTCCGTTTACCTAGGTTCGAATCCTAGTCCCCCAGCCAAAACGAAGGCCCGCAGCGATGCGGGCCTTCTTCATTTGCGGGGCTGTCCGGCTCCGGCGCAGCCTCACTCGATCCGGGTCACTCCGGCGGCACTGCCGACCAGCACCACATCGGCAGGCCGGTGGGCGAACAGTCCCGCCGTTACCACGCCGGCAATCCCGTTGAGCGTCGACTCGAGGGCGGGTGGATCGAGGATGCGCAGGCCGTGCAGGTCGAGGATCTGGTTGCCGTTGTCGGTGATGGCGCTTTCGCGCCAGACCGGTTGGCCGCCCAGCTTCATGAGTTGGCGGGCCACATAGGACCGTGCCATCGGGATGACCTCGATGGGCAGCGGGAACCTGCCGAGCACATCGACGACCTTCGACTCGTCGACGATGCACACGAAACGCCGCGATGCCGCCGCGACGATCTTCTCGCGGGTGAGTGCGCCACCACCACCCTTGATGAGTCGGCGATGCCGGTCGGTTTCGTCGGCACCGTCGACGTAGAGATCGAGGTCACCGGTGCGATTGAGGTCGAGCACCTCTATGCCGGCGGCTTTGAGTCGCGCGCTCGTCGCCTCCGAACTCGATACCGCACCACGCAGGCGTCCGCGCCAGTGCACGAGTTCGTCGATGAAGTGGTTCACCGTCGAACCGGTGCCGACGCCGATGATCGTGTCGTCCTCGAGGAATCGCAGCGCTGCGCGCGCCGCTGCAAGCTTGCCGTCCACTGCACTGCTCATGGCGTTTTTTTTCCGGGAAAAACAGTATTTCGGGAGCCTGAAACGAAGATGCCCGCTTGCGCGGGCATCTTCTTGCTTTCGAGAAGACGGCGGGTGGGATTTGCGTCCTGCCCGCCGAAGATTCGCTAGGAATCTTACTTCTTCTTGGCGGCTTTCTTCTTCGCCTTCTTCTTGGCCTTAGCCATGGTATGTCTCCAGTTACGGGTTAGTCCGAGGACGAGTATATACACGCGCAAACAAAAAACAAGCAACAGGGTCTTCCGAAATTCTCCGACTTGTGTATGCCCGTGTGTGCGTCGCACTCATCGTGCGAATGATCCGCCGATGAACATCACGCAGCGAGCGCGATGATGAAGCGCCAGTCCTGCGCGCTAACCGGCGTGATCGACAGCCGATTGCCGCGCTTGAGGATCTGCAGGTCGCGCAACTTTCCCTGCGCGTGGGTGCGCAGCTCATCGAGCGAAATTACCCGGGAAAAACGCTGCTCAAGCCGCACGTCGACCATGTACCAGCGCGGCTCCGCAGCGGTGGCGGCTGGGTCGAAGTTCGCATGCGCGGGGTCGACAGCCGTCGGATCCGGATAACCGGTGCTCGTCACCTTCATCACGCCGACGATACCCGGCAGTTCACAACTCGAGTGGTACATGAATGCCAGGTCGCCGATGCGGAACTGGTCGCGAAGCATGTTGCGCACCTGGTAGTTGCGCACTCCGTCCCAGCAGGTGGTGCGCTTCGGCGCCTTGGCGAGATCATCGATGCTGAAGGTCGAGGGTTCGGTTTTCATCAACCAATGGTTCATGCGAAATCTCCGCGGAAAACACGAATGCCGCGCTCGGTGACGACGGCGTCCAGGGGAATGTCGGTCGCAAGCGGTTCGATCGACGGTGCTTCCTGGCAGGAATGCGCGATGCCGATCAGTCGCGGGCCACGCCAGTGACGCCGCTGGCGGCGAAAGGCGAGTGCGCGGTCATAGAACCCCGCGCCCATGCCGAGACGGTTGCCCCGTGCGTCGAAGCCAACCAGCGGCAGGAACACATATTGCATCGACCACGGCGCGGCCCGCTGGCTGCTGTCGAACTCGGCAATGCCGTAACGGTTGATGCGCAGCCGCGGCCCCGGCGGAACGAAGACCATGCGGGAGCGGCGGTAATCGACGATACGCGGCATGAATATCGCGCAGCGTCGATGGTTCGCCAGCGCCAGCAGCGGGGCGGTGTCGATTTCGTTCGGCAGGGCGGCGTAGAGCGCGACCCGCCGGTGCGGTGAGAGCCAGCCGGTGCGCGCAACGAGGGCGGCGATGCGTTTCGCGGCCCGAATGCGCAGCGGCGCGGGAATCGAGGCGCGTGCCGCGCGCAGGGCCTTGCGCAGTGAGCGGCGATCGGACACCAGTTGGAAACTCCCCTGGCGCTGGAAAAGAGGGCGTCACCCGCCTGTGCCGGCGTGAACCGTTGCTCTCGACACAGAGCAACAAGTGGGGCGGACTACGTCAGGTAAGGCTTTCCGCTCGAAGGCGGACCTGCACAATGCTGACAGCAAGCCCTGATGCCCCGGGGCGTTCCAACTTAGGGTCGAGAGGTAACCCGATCCACTATCGAACACCGCAGGCGACGCCACGGGACTCTACACCAGTGGTGACCGCAGGAACATGACGGCGATGAGCGTCGGGCGATGCCGGCGCCCCATCGCGTCAGAGGTCGAGCTGCTGGCTGCGATTGACGGCGGAGTCGATGCGCTCGCGCAATGCGCGCACGCGATTGCCACTCTCGATTTCGGTACGGCGTTCCTTGTCCTGCAGCTTGAGCAGATCGTTGGCGAGATTCAGGGCAACCATGACGGCGACGCGATCGAGACCGACCACTTTGCCGCTGTCGCGGATATCGCGCATACGGGTGTTCAGGAACTCGGCCGCGTCGAGCAGCGCCGAGCGTTCTTCGTGCGGGCAGGCGATCAGATATTCCTTTTCGAGGATGCGGATGCTTACGCGGGCCGCGTCTTTCTCGCCGGCGCTCATGTGCCGTGCTCCAGAGTCTTGAGGCGTCCGATCATCGCCTCGACGCGGGTACGCACCTGTTCGTTGCGTTGCATGAGGGTCGCTCGCTCGTTCGAGAGGGTGTCCTGGCGCTGGCGCAGCGCGCGATTTTCCTCGCGCAAGGCCCCCAGCAGCCCGAGAAGATCATCGACCTGTTTCTCGAGACGGCGGATTTCCGCGTCGAGTCCCGTTCGCTCGCCAGCCTTGTCGCTCATGGCAAAATTATAGGGCTCGCGCGGGGCCGATCAACGCGGCAGACAAGGCTTTTTCTGCGCCGAAGCCATTCGCATGCGGCCGCTTTGGCATAATCCACCGGTGTCCACCCCCGATTTCCGCCAGATCGAACGCCAGATGTCCGGCTCGCGGGCCCTCACCGACCTGCCCGAGGCCCATGGCACGTTGACCGGCGCGCTGTGCTCCGCGGCAGCGATGACCCTGCAGGATTGGTTGCGCGAGGTCTTTCCCGAAGGCCTTGCCGGTGACGCCGAGCCGTCCATGCACGCCGTTTTCGAGTGGACTCAGCATGTGCTGCGCTCCGGGCAACTCGAATTCCAGTTGCTGCTTCCCACCGATGACGAACCGGTCGCGACCCGCGCCGCGGCCTTGGGTCATTGGTGCCAGGGGTTTCTTTATGGTCTCGGCTCGAATCCGATCCCCGACGTCGACCAGCTACCCGAAGAGATCGGCGAGATCGTCCGTGACCTGTCGGCGATGACCCAGATCGAGGTCGATGAGAGCGAATCCGACGAGGACAACGAGCAGGCGTACGCCGAACTCGTCGAATTCGTCCGCATCGGCGTGCAGTTGCTGCATGACGAACTCGGACGCTTCCGCGACGCTGCGGCGGGCACCGCCTCGGTCGGGGCCGGGCCCGGCAGCACGGGCGAGGGTGACGGACCGGAGGACGAGCATGGCAACCCGGTCTCGATCCACTAAGCCGCGCGATACCGCCGGCGTCCCCCCGCCGCCCATAGGCCGCGACGAATTCGCACGTCGGCGCCGGCAACTCATGAAGGCCATGGGGCGCGAGGCGATCGCCATCGTGCCCGCTGCGCCGGTGCGGTTGCGCAACAACGACGTCGAGTACGCCTACCGGCAGGACAGCAACGTCCACTATCTCACCGGGTTTCCCGAGCCCGAGTCCGTCGCCGTGCTGGTTCCCGGGCGGCCGCAGGGGGAATACCTGCTGTTCGTGCGCGATCGCGATCCGCAGCGCGAGACCTGGGACGGCAGGCGTGCCGGGCCTGCGGGCGCACGGCGCGACTACGGCGCCGATGACGCTTTTCCGATCGGCGACATCGACGAGATCCTGCCCGGACTCATGGAGGGCAGGGCAAAGATTTTCTACACCGTCGGCGTGAACCGCGAGTTCGACCAGCGCGTGGTCGGCTGGGTTAACGGCTTGCGCGCCCAGGCCAAGCAGGGGCGCCATGCGCCGCACGAGATGGTGGCGCTGGAGCACGTGCTGCACGAGATGCGGCTCTTCAAGAGCCGCGCGGAGATCGAGCAGATGCGCGAGGCGGCGCGAATCGCCGCGCGCGCGCACCTGCGTGCGATGCGCCATTGCCAGGCCGGTCGCCACGAATACGAGCTCGCCGCGGAGATCCAGCACGAGTTCCACCGCTCGCGGGCCGAGAACTCCTATCTGCCCATCGTCGGCGGCGGCGCCAACGGCTGCATCCTGCATTACCGCGAGAACGCTTCGGTGCTGCGCGCCGGCGAACTGGTGCTGATCGATGCCGGCTGCGAGTACGAGTCGTATGCCTCGGACATCACCCGCACCTTCCCCGTGAGTGGCCGTTTCTCGCCGGCACAGCGGGCTGCCTACGATGTGGTGCTCGAGGCGAATCGCGCGGCGATCGACGCCGTGCGTCCGGGGCACGACTGGAACCGTCCGCACGAGGTTGCGGTGCAGGTCTTGACTGCCGGCATGGTCAGGCTTGGCCTGCTCAAGGGCAGGGTCCCCGCGCTGATCAAGTCCATGGCGTATCGCCGCTTCTACATGCACCGCACCGGCCACTGGCTCGGCATGGACGTCCACGATGTCGGCGACTACAAGATCGGCGAGATCTGGCGGCAACTCGAGCCCGGCATGGTGCTGACGATCGAGCCCGGGCTCTACGTGCCGCCCGGAACCCGCGGCATTCCGCCCGAGTTCCGCAACGTCGGCATCCGCATCGAGGACGACGTGCTGGTGACCCGCGAGGGTCACGAAGTACTTACCGACGGCGTGCCCAAGGACCCCGCTGCCATCGAAGCGGTCATGGCCGCATGAGTACACCAGTGTCGGACGCGGTTGCGGTCGATGTTGCGATCGTCGGTGGCGGGCTGGTTGGCGCAAGCCTTGCGCTGGCGCTCGCACCCACCGGCCTGCGGACTGCGCTGGTCGAAGGCGTGTCGCCGGGGGCAGCGACGCAGCCGAGTTTCGACGATCGCACCACCGCGCTCGGCAATGGCACCCGCCGCAGTTTCGAGGCGCTCGGCATCTGGTCGCGGGTGGCGTCGAGGGCGGCGCCGATCCGGCGCATACACGTGTCGGATGCCGGGCGCTTCGGCTTCGCCCGGCTCGATGCGTCCGAGCACGGCATCGATGCCTTCGGCTACGTGGTCACCAATCGCGTCCTCGGCGCTGCCCTGCACGCCGCGCTCGCCGAGTTGCCGAATCTCGAACTGCGCATGCCGGCGAAGTGCGTAGCCGTATCGCCCGGCGAACAGGACGTCACGATCGTCACGGAGCCTTCGAGCGTACCCCTGCGGGCGCGGCTGGTGATCGGTGCCGATGGCGCGCAGTCCCGTGTGCGCGAGGCGGCGGGTCTCGGCGCCGATGTCGCGGACTACCACCAGGTTGCCGTCATCGCCCACGTGCGTACGTCCAGGGCGGCAGACGGTACCGCTTTCGAACGCTTCACGACCGAGGGACCGTTCGCCGTGCTGCCGTTGCATGACGGCGCCTACGGTGTGGTCTGGACACTCGCCCCCGAGGCGGCCGCGCGCGTACTCGCGCTGGGCGATGCCGAATATCTCCTCGCCCTGCAGGAGGCATTCGGCTGGCGACTCGGCCGCCTGCTCGAGGTGGGCAAGCGCAGTGCATACCCGCTCAAGCTGTCGCGCGCGCAGTCGCTCGTGGGGCCGCGCGTCGTGCTGATAGGCAATGCCGCACAGGGGCTGCATCCGGTCGCCGGCCAGGGGTTCAATCTCGGTCTGCGCGATGCGGCGACACTCGCCGAACTTCTGGCCGAGCGCGTGACCCGTGACGGCAGGAGCGTCGATGTCGGCGCGGCGGCGGTGCTCGAGGAGTTCGCCGCCCGGCGGCGCGCCGATCGCGACGGCGTGACGCGGTTCACCGACGGCCTGGTCAAGCTGTTCGGCGATACCCGTCCCGGCGTGCCGGCGTTGCGTGACCTCGGGCTGCTGCTCTTCGACCTGTCGCCCACGGCCAAGCAGGCCATGTCGCGGCTCAGCTGGGGCTTTGCCGGCCGGACGCCGCGCCTCGGTCGCGGGCTGGGCGTGATGCCGTGAGCAACGGTGATTTCTTTGATATTGCGATCGTGGGCGGCGGACCCGTCGGCGCCGCGCTCGGCGCGTTGCTGGTCCGCGGTGCCGCGGGGCGGCGGCGGGTGTTGTTGCTCGATCGCGGGTTCACGGATGCCGAGGCAGGGTCGCCTCCCCGTGAGGACCTGCGGGTGTTCGCGCTGTCGCGGGCAAGCGAGCGCATCCTGCGGGCGGCCGGGGCGTGGACCGGGCTCGCGAGTGCTCCCGGGATCCTCAGCGCCTACGAACGCATGCACGTCTGGCTGCACGATGCCGAGCCGCGCGGCGAGGGGTCGCTCACCTTCGACGCGGCCGAACTCGGCGAGCCCGATCTCGGTTACATCGTCGGCAATGACGCCCTGCAAAGGGCGGCTCTGGCCGCTTTTCGTGCCGGTGGTGGCGAGGCGCGGGCCGCGTCGGTCGCCGACATGCGCTTTGCGGACGACCATGTACTGCTCGAGACCTCGGCAGGGTCGTTTGCGGCCCGGCTGGTGGTGGGCGCCGACGGCGGCCGCTCGGCGGTGCGTCGCGCGGCGGGATTCGCCGTCGAGTCGCAGGACTACGGGCAGCTCGGCATCGTCGCCAACGTGTCCAGCGAGCGCCCGCACGAGCGCACGGCCTGGCAGCGTTTTCTCGGGGAAGGCACGCTGGCGCTGCTGCCGCTTGCGAGCGGCCAGAGCTCCATCGTCTGGTCTTTGCCCGCGGCGCGGGCCGAGGCAATGCTCGAGGCGGACCCCGCGGTGTTCGATGCCGAGTTGACTGCGGCAAGTGCGCGGGTGCTCGGCGAATTGCGCATCGCAAGCGGGCGGCGCAGTTTTGCGCTGCGGCGCGTCAGCGCGCCGCGCTACGCCTGCGAGCGCTGTGCGCTCGTCGGCGACGCCGCGCACATCGTGCATCCGCTCGCGGGGCAGGGCGTCAACCTGGGGCTGCTCGATGCCGCGGCACTCGCCGAGTTGCTGGACGCTGCGGCGGCCGAGCGCGAAGACCCGGGCGCGCTGCGGGTCCTGCGTCGCTACGAGCGCTGGCGCAAAAGCGACAACGAGACCATGAGCCTCGCCATGGATCTCTTCAACCGCTTCCTCGCCTTTGGTGGCGATGGCGCCGGCCAGTGGGTAGCGCGAGGCGTCGGCATGGTGGGCCGCAGCGCGTTGCTGCGTCGGCCGTTCGCCGAACGCGCGCTGGGCCTCGCCGGCGGCTTGCCGCAGATCGCCCGCCGCGGCTGAGCCGCGGCACTAGTCGAGCCGGTCGATCTTGGCCGCGCAGATGAAGTCGTTCTCGGTGAGCCCACCGACCGCGTGGGTGCTGTAGCGCAGGCGGCAATAGCCGTAACCGATCGCGAGATCCGGGTGATGGTCTTCGCTGTTGGCGATGTACGCGACGGCATTGACGAAGCCCATCGTGCGATGGAAGTCCTTGAACGACCACTCGCGCTGCAGTTCCCGACCGTCCGGCGCCAGGCGCCACCCCGGGGCCAACTGGGTGAGCAAGCGTTCGCACTCCTCGCGCGGCAGAGGCGGTACGCCACCCTCGCAGGGCAGGCATTTGCGTTCGGTCAGCGAATTGCTCATCGTCGTTCCTCTCGGTGTCGTCGCGCCAGTGTAGTTGCATCAGGGTCGGCGCATAAGTGTCGGCGCGTTGCCCCTCAGGGGTTGTCGCGGCGCGGGTAGCGGCGCGCCACGTAAGCCTCGACCAACTGCTGGAATTCTTCGGCGATATGCTCGCCCTTCAGCGTCACGGTCTTCTCGCCGTCCTCGTACACCGGCGCCACGGGCCGTTCACCCGTGCCGGGCAGGCTGATGCCGATGTTGGCGTGCTTGCTTTCCCCGGGACCGTTGACCACGCAGCCCATCACAGCCACGTTCATCATCTCCACGCCGTCGTGCAGCTTGCGCCATTCCGGCATGCGGTGGCGGATGTGGGTCTGGATCGATTTCGCCAGTTCCTGGAAGTAGGTGCTGGTGGTGCGGCCGCAGCCCGGGCAGGCGATGACCATGGGCACGAAGGAGCGCAGCCCCATGGTCTGCAGGATCTCCTGGGCGACGATCACTTCCTGCGTCCGGTCACCGTTCGGTTCCGGCGTGAGCGAGACGCGAATGGTGTCGCCGATGCCGCGTTGCAACAGCACGCCGATGCCAGCGGTGGAGGCGACGATGCCCTTGCTGCCCATGCCGGCCTCGGTCAGGCCGACGTGCAGGGGGTAGTCGCAGCGGGCGGCGAGATCGGTGTAGATGGCGATCAGGTCCTGCACGCCGCTGACCTTGGCCGACAGCACGATGTGATCGTGCGGCTGGCCGAGTTCCTCGGCACGGCGGGCGCTCTGCAGACAGGACTCCACCACCGCGGCACGCATGACCTCGTTGGCGCTGCGCGGGTTCGCCGAGGCGTTGTTCTCGTCCATCATCCGCGTCAGCAGGTCGCCGTCGAGACTGCCCCAGTTCACCCCGATGCGGACGGGTTTGCGGTAGTGGCAGGCGACCTCGATCATTTCGGCGAACTGCGGGTCGCGCTTGCTGCCGCGACCGACGTTGCCCGGGTTGATACGGTACTTGGCGAGTGCCTCGGCACAGGCCGGATGGGCTTTCAGCAACTTGTGGCCGTTGAAGTGGAAATCGCCGACCAGCGGCACGCGCACACCCTCGCGCTCGAGACGATCGCGGATGTGCGGCACGGCTGCGGCCGCTTCCTCGGTGTTGACGGTGACGCGGACGATCTCGGAGCCCGCGCGGGCGAGCGAGCGCACCTGCGCGACGGTGGACTCAACGTCCGCGGTGTCGGTATTGGTCATCGACTGCACCACGATGGGTGCGCCGCCGCCGACCCTCACGCCGCCGACGGTCGCAGCCACGCTCTGCCTGCGGTTGATCATTTCCTGTTTCCCTCTTTGGTCGCGTTGATCCAGCTGCGGACATGCTGTTCCATGAGATCGAGCGGTACGGCGCCGGTGGACAGCACGGTGTCGTGGAAGGTGCGGATGTCGAAGCGCTCGCCGAGCGCCGCCTCGGCCTCGCGCCGCAGCGCGATGATGCGCAGCTGGCCGATCTTGTAGGCGAGCGCCTGACCGGGCCAGGAGATGTAGCGGTCGATTTCATTGACGATGTCGGCTTCGGTCTTGGCCGCGTTGTCCTTGAAGAAATCGATGGCTTGCTGGCGGCTCCAGCCCTTGGAGTGCATGCCGGTATCGACTACGAGACGCACGGCGCGCCACATGTCGTAGGTCAGCTGGCCGAACTTCGAGTAGGGGTCCTGGTAGAGGCCGAGTTCCTCGCCCAGGCTTTCCGAGTACAGCCCCCAGCCTTCGATGTAGGCGGTGTAGCCGGCGTTGCGGCGGAAGTCCGGCATGCTCGCCTGTTCCATGGCGAGGGCGATCTGCAGGTGATGACCGGGGACCGCCTCATGCACCGACAGCACTTCCATTTCGTACTTGGGTCTCACCTCGGGGCGGTAGAGGTTGACGTAGTAGTAGCCCGGCCGCGAGCCGTCGACAGCGGGCCCCTGGTAGTACGCGGTGGTGGTGTTGGGAGCGCTCGACATCGGGATCGGACGCAAGCCATAGGGGGTGCGCGGCAGTTTGCCGAAGAGGCGTACCAGGTTGGGGTCGATGCGCTTCGAGACCGCGAGATAGCCCTCGAACAGTTCCTGCGACGACTTGTAGTAGAACTGCGGGTCGGTGCGCAGGAACGTGAAGAACTCCTGCAGTGATCCCTTGAAGCCGACTTTGTCCTTGATGGCCAGCATCTCGGCGCGGATACGCCGCACCTCGCCGAGGCCGATCTCGTGGATCCGGTCCGCTTCGAGCGAGGGTACCGTCGTGTGATACGCGATCCGCTCGCGGTAGTAGGCCGCGCCGTCGGGCGTGTTGGAGATGCCCACCGACTCGCGCGTGGCGGGCAGGTACTCTTCGTTGAATGCCTTGGTGAAGCGCGCATAGGCGGGCAGCACCACGCGTTCGATGGCGCTGCGACCCGCTGCCGCCAGCCGCAAGCGCGTCGCCGCGTCCATGTCGTCCGGGAAACGCGCGAACGGCGCGTGGAACGGGCTGTCCTCGGCCCGGGTCACGTTCTGCAAGGCAAGTTGTGCCGGGATGCGTTGCATGATCGCGCGTGGCTGGGTCCGGCGTTCGCGCACCGCTTGCCTCAGCAAGGCGATGTTCTGGTCGACCAGTGTGCCGACCGACTCCAGCCGCCGGATCCAGTCCTCGTAGTCCCGCACGCTGCGGAACCCGAGCATTTCGGTGACCTCGTGCAGGGTCTGTATGCCGCCCATGTGACTGATGGCATAGAGGTGGGGCTTGAACGGCCAGGTGGCGAGCCGCTGCTGGTACTCGCGAGCGAACAGGTCGTAGTCGAGTTGTGCGGTTGGCGAGAGCGCAGCGCGTGGCATGGCACGCAGTGCCGCCAGGGTGTCGAGGTCGTGCTGATGGCGGCGCTCGATTGCACCCGCCGACATGTCGGTCCAGCGGTCGTTGTAGCGGTTGTCGCCGAGGTAGTTGGCGAGCAGCGGATCCGCGGCGAGCTCCTGCTGCCACGCGGTGTCGAACAGGCTGCGCAAGGCGGCGTCCGCTGCGGCAATGCTGGCCGGCGTCGTCGCGGCGGGCGCGGCGGGCACGGCGGCAGTAGCAGTCGTAGCCGCAGTCGCCTCCGCGCCTCGCGAGCCTGCGAGTCCCGCGGCAAGGATCATCGATACGGCAATGGCGAGGCTGCGGCTACCGGGTCGGTACGGACCGGATCGGCGAAGGCGAGTGGGCATGAGGTGGGTCTCCTCCAAAGTGACAAGTCGACGGTCGATGGCGGGCAACTTTCCGCACTCGCCCCGGCGGGCGCTGCTATTATGCAAGGGTTCGCGTATCCCGACCTTGCCGGAGAGATTCACCGTCCTCAGCTGCTGCCCCGACGGGTGGCACCACTGACTGGTGAACGCCGAAGGCGCAAGTTTCCGCCCGGAAACGCTCAGGCAAAAGAACGGCAGGTCGCAGGCGGACTCTGGAGAGTGATCCGGTCGCGTGCCACATCGTGGGTGCAGCCGGGTCCACCGAAGGGGAGCGGCACGCCTTTCGCGTCGTGCCTGATCTCTCAGGTCCAAGGACAGAGGGGCGGCAGGGGTCAAAGAGACCCCTGCCGCCCTTTTTTTTGGTCCTGGCGGTGACCACCGGAGGCCGTTTCACGGATAACTGCATGCGACGCAAGACACCCCTCTACAACGTGCATGTCGCACTCGGCGCCCGCATGGTCGATTTCGGCGGCTGGGACATGCCGGTCAATTACGGCTCGCAGATCGAGGAGCATCACCAGGTGCGTCGCGGCGCCGGGATGTTCGACGTGTCGCACATGTGCCTCGTCGACGTCCGCGGTCCCGATGCGCGCGTCTTCCTGTCGAGGCTGCTTGCCAACGACGTTGCCAAGCTGCGCGTCGAGGGCAAGGCGCTCTACAGCTGCATGCTGAACCCGAAAGGCGGGGTGATGGACGACCTGATCGTCTATTTCATGAACGAACAGTGGTTCCGGCTCGTCGTCAATGCCGGTCCGCGCGACTCCGACGTGGCCTGGATGCGCGCGGTGGCGCGCGAGACGGTGTCGCGTCTCGAGATCATCGAGCGCGTCGACCTCGCCATGATCGCCGTGCAGGGACCGGCCGCGCGCGATCGTGTCGCCGAACTGCTCGCCCCCGAGGATCGGGCGCCGGCGCTGGCCCTCGAAAATTTCTTCGGGCGCGTGTGCGGCGAATGGTTCGTGGCCCGCACCGGATACACGGGCGAAGATGGCTTCGAGCTGGTGCTGCCGATCGAGGAGGCGGTGTCGACGTGGCAGGCGCTCGCGGCTGCCGGCGTCGCTCCCTGCGGACTCGGTTCCCGCGACACGCTGCGCCTCGAGGCCGGCATGAACCTCTATGGCAGCGACATGGACGCGACCACCAATCCGCTCGAGTCGGGGCTCGCCTGGACGGTGGCCTTCGAGCCGGCATCGCGCGATTTCATTGGCCGCGAGGCGCTGGAGCTCGCGCGCGGCGGGGTGGGTCCGTCACGCAAGCTCGTCGGTTTGCTGCTCGAGGATCGGGGGGTGCTGCGCGCCCACCAGCGGGTCGTCGTTCCCGGTGTCGGCGACGGTGAGGTCACGAGCGGCACCTTCTCGCCGACCCTTGAGCGCTCGATCGCGTTGGCCCGGGTGCCACGCGCCACCGGCGACGTCGTCCAGGTCGACATCCGCGGCAAGCTGCTGCCCGCGCGGGTTGTCAAACCGCCCTTCGTGCGCAACGGCCGCGCGCTGATCACGCCCTGATTCTTCCCGCATGCCGTTTTCGGCGCGGGATTCTTCGAGTTTTCATTTTTTGACCTTCCAGGAGTTTCTCCCATGAGCAACGTTCCCGCAGACCTGAAATACGCCAGGACCCACGAATGGGTTCGCTTGCTGGCCGACGGCAGGGTCGAGATCGGCATTACCGACCACGCGCAGCAGGCCCTCGGCGATCTGGTGTTCGTCGAAGTCCCCGAGTCCGGCCGGACACTCGAGGCCGGCGCGGCCTGTGCCGTTGTCGAGTCGGTCAAGGCGGCATCGGACGTGTATGCGCCGATCGCCGGCACCGTGCTCGAGAGCAACGCCGAGCTGGCCGGGGCACCCGAACTCATCAACCAGGATTGCTACGGCAAGGGCTGGATGATCCGCGTGCAGCCGGCTTCGACCGCCGCGCTCGAAGCGCTGCTGTCGCCCGCAGCCTATGCGGCGGCGCTCGCTGCGGAGGGTGGCTGAGATGCCTTTCATTCCGCATACCGAGGATGACGTCCGCGAGATGCTGGCGGCGATCGGCGCCCCCTCCATCGAGGCTCTCTTCGACGAGATTCCGTCCGCACTGCGCGTGCAGGGCCTTGCCGGCATTCCTGAAGGCCTCTCCGAGATGGAAGTGGGCCGGCTGATGGGCGAGCGCGCCCGGCAGGACGGCCGACCGCTGTGCTTCCTCGGCGCGGGTGCCTATGAGCACCACATTCCCGCGGCGGTCTGGGCCATCACCACCCGCGGCGAGTTCTACAGCGCCTACACGCCATACCAGGCCGAAGCGAGCCAGGGCACGCTGCAGCTGATCCACGAATACCAGACGATGATCACCAGCCTGACCGGCATGGAAGTCTCCAACGCGTCGTTGTACGACGGCGGCTCCGCCGTGGCCGAGGCCGCCCTGATGGCGGTGCGCGCCCATCGCAAGTCGAAGAGCCTGCGGATCCTCGTGCCCTCGACCGTCAACCCCAATTACCGCCGCGTTGCGCTGAGCACGGCGGGTAACCAGGGACTGCGTTTCGAGATCGTGCCCTATTCGCGCGAGACCGGATGCATCGAGATGGAAGCGCTGGCGGGGCTGGCCGGCGAAGACATCGCCGCGCTTGTCATCCAGCAGCCCAATTTCTTTGGTCAGCTCGAGGATGTCGATGCACTCACCGACTGGGCGCACTCGCACAACATGCTGGTGATCGCGGTGGTCAACCCGACCTCGCTGGCGATGCTGAAGCCGCCGGGCGAGTGGGGCACCAAGGGTGCCGATATCTGCGTCGGCGAGGGGCAGCCGCTCGGTGTGCCGCTGTCTTCCGGCGGACCTTACTTCGGGTTCATGACCACCCGCATGGAATACGTGCGCTCGATGCCGGGCCGCATCGTCGGCCGCACCGTCGACCTCGAGGGTCGTCCGGGCTACACGCTGACGCTGCAGGCCCGCGAGCAGCACATCCGGCGCGGCAAGGCCACCTCGAACATCTGCACCAACCAGGGCCTGCTGATGACGGCGGCGACGATCTACATGAGCCTTGTCGGCCCCGCGGGCCTCGCGAAGGTGGCCGAGTCGTGCATGGCGCGCACGCGGCAGCTCGTGGCGGCACTCGCTCGCCAGCGCGGCGTGCGCCAGGCCTTCAACGGTCCGCGCTTCCACGAAAGCGTGCTGTTGCTCGATCGTCCGGCGGGAGCCGTGCTGAGCGAACTGGCCGCACAGGGCATCCAGGGCGGCGTCGATCTCTCGGCCGACTACCCGGAGCTCGGCTCCGCCATCCTCGTGTGTGCGACCGAAACCAAGACCGATGGCGACATCGAGCGCTATGCCAGGTCGCTCGGCTCGGCGCTGCAGTCCGTCCGTGCCGCCTGAGCGCACGGTGCGCAGGAGAACGACATGAACCAGACACTCGAACGATCGATCTTCGAATACTCGCGCGAGGGGCGCGGCGCCGATGCGCAGCACCCGCCCGCGCTGCGTGGCGCGTCGGCGGCCGCCGCCGAGGAAGCCGTTGCGGCCATTCCCGCCGCGCTGCGGCGCCGGCAGAAGCCGTTGCTTCCCGAGGTCAGCGAGCTCGAGGTGGTACGCCACTTCACGCGGCTCTCGCAGCTCAACTTCTCCATCGACACGAACTTCTACCCGCTCGGTTCGTGCACGATGAAATACAACCCCAAGGCATGCAACCAGTTCGCGATGCTGCCCGAGTTCCTCGCGCGGCATCCGCTCGCCCCCGATTCCCAGGGCCAGGGCTTCCTGTCCTGCATGTTCGAACTGCAGGAGATGCTCAAGGAAGTGACCGGCATGAAAGCCGTGTCGCTCAACCCGATGGCCGGTGCCCATGGCGAGTTCGCTGGCGTGGCCATGATCCGCGCCTACCATCGCGCCCGCGGCGATCTCGCCCGCAACGAGATCATCGTGCCTGAGGCCGCGCACGGCACCAATCCTGCAACGGCGACCATGTGCGGCTGCGTGGTGCGCGAGATCCCCGTGGATGCCGAGGGTGACGTCGACATCGAGGCCCTGGCACGGGCGGTAGGCCCGAACACGGCCGGCATCATGCTCACCAATCCGTCCACCCTCGGGGTGTTCGAGCGCAAGATCGAGGATGTCGCGCGCATCGTGCACGGCGCGGGCGGGCTGCTCTATTACGACGGTGCGAACCTCAACGCCATCCTCGGCAAGGTTCGTCCCGGCGACATGGGCTTCGACGTGATCCACATGAACCTGCACAAGACCTTTTCGACGCCGCACGGTGGCGGCGGTCCCGGTGCCGGCGCGGTGGGCGTCAGCGCGCGACTCGAGCCATTCCTGCCGGTGCCCGTGGTCGGGCGCGAGGGCGACGCGTACCGCTGGCTCACCGAGGCGGATCGGCCGCAGTCGATCGGCCGCCTGTCGGCGTTCATGGGCAACGCCGGCGTGCTGCTGCGCGCCTACGTCTACATGCGCATGCTGGGCCGCGAGGGCATGAGCCGCGTGGGAGAGTTTGCGACGCTGAACGCGAACTACCTGATGGCGCGCCTGCGCCGGGCGGGCTTCGATCTCGCCTACCCGACGCGCCGGGCCAGCCACGAGTTCATCGTCACCATGAAGCGGCAGGCCAAGGAACTCAACGTCACCGCGATGGACGTCGCCAAGCGCCTGCTCGACTACGGCTTCCATGCACCGACGACCTACTTCCCGCTGCTCGTGCCCGAGTGCCTGTTGATCGAACCCACCGAGACCGAGAGCCGCGAGACGCTCGACGCCTTCGTGGAGGCGATGGTGGCTATCCTCGGCGAGGCGGAAAGCGACGCCGCCAAGCTCAAGGGCGCGCCGTACACGATGCCTGTCCGGCGCCTCGACGACGTACGCGCCGCGAAACAGCTCGAACTGACCTGGAAGCCGGTAAACTCCGCGGCGTGATGAAAACCGATCGTCCAAAGCCGACAGGGCTCATTCGCATCGTCAACGCCTTCGGCAATACCTGGAAGGGCTATGTCGGTGCGTTCCGCGAGGAGGCCGCGTTCCGCCAGGAGCTCGCGCTCTGCCTGGTGCTTTTCCCGCTGGGCTTGTGGCTCGGCGAGTCCGGCGTCGAGCGGGCGCTGCTGGTTGGCCCGATCTTCATCATCCTGATCGTGGAACTGCTCAACAGCGGCATCGAGGCCACGGTCGATCGCATCGGTCTCGAGCGGCACCAGCTGTCGGGGCTTGCCAAGGATCTCGGGTCTGCGGCCGTGTTCACCTCTTTTGCACTGCTCGCCGTGGTCTGGGCGCTGGTGCTGCTCGATGGTTGACCCAAAAATTAACGGGAGAAGGGCATGACGGCGCTCATCTGCGGCTCGGTGGCCTACGACACGGTGATGGTGTTCGAGGGGCACTTCAAGGATCACATTCTCGCCGACCGCATCCACATGCTGAATGTGGCGTTCCTGGTCCCGGGGCTGCGTCGCAACTTCGGCGGCTGCGCCGGCAATATCGCCTACAACCTCAAGATGCTCGGCGGCGACGGCAAGGTGATGGCGACCGTGGGCATGGATTTCGGTCCCTACCGCGCGTGGATGCTCGACAACGGCCTGTCCCTCGACCACATCCGGCAACTGGAGGACGAGTACACCGCGCAGGCGTACATCACCACCGATGCCGACAACAACCAGATCACCGCCTTCCATCCGGGGGCGATGAACCACGCGCACGTCAACAAGGTGCCGAAGGATGCCGGCATCCGGCTTGGCATCGTGGCGCCCGAGAGCCACCTCGGCATGCTCGAGCACGCGGCCCAGTTCGCCGCGCACGACATCCCGTTCATTTTCGATCCGGGGCAGGCGATGACGCTGCTCGGTGCCGACGACTTGCGCACGCTCATCGGCCAGGCGAGCTGGGTGGCCGTCAATGATTACGAAGCCAGCCTGCTGGTGGAGCGTACCGGCTGGTCGCTCGAGGCCATCGCCGGCAAGGTACGCGCGCTTGTCGTCACCCGCGGTGCCCAGGGGTCGCACATCCATGCGGACGGTACCCTCCACGAGATCCCGCCGGTCAAGCCCGCCACGGTCGCCGACCCGACCGGTTGCGGCGATGCCTACCGCGCCGGCCTGCTGTTCGGCCTGCAGCGCGGTCTCGACTGGCCGACCACCGGCCGCATCGCCTCGCTGATGGGTTCGCTCAAGATCGCCCACCACGGTACCCAGAACCACCGCTTCGGACGCGAGGAATTCGGCCGGCTCTACACGCAGGCTTTCGGTCACACGTTCCAGGCTTGAGCGGCCACAGCCCGCAGACCGACCTGTTCGGCGGCAAAGCCGTCGCGTCACAGCCGGTCGATCCGGCTCTGGACATGCTGGCCGCGCAACTGCCGCCCGGCCTCCGTTTCGGCACCTCGACCTGGTCGTTTCCCGGCTGGGCCGGTCTCGTCTACGGCAGTCATTACGAAGAAGCGCAACTCGCGCGCGACGGTCTCGCCGCCTATGCCCGCCATCCGCTGCTGCGTGCCGTCGGCGTCGACCGCAGTTTCTATGCGCCGCTTTCCACGGCGACGCTCGCCCGCATGGCTGCTGCGGTCCCCGGCGACTTCCGCTTCCTGCTCAAGGCGCATGCGGCACTCACCATCCCGCGCAGTGCCCGACGCCCCGCGTTCCTCCAGGGTACAGCCGAAGCCTTTCTCGATGCCGACTATGCGCGGCGCGTGGTGATCGAGCCGGCGCAGCGTGCGTTCGGTGCGAGGCTGGGTGTGGTGCTGTTCCAGTTCTCGCCGCTAGGCGAGCGCGTGCTGCGCCATCGCGCGCTGCTGCTCGAGCGGCTAGGGGCTTTCCTGGCGGCTCTGCCACGCGGCGTCGTGTATGCCTGCGAGTGGCGCGATCCGGCGATGCTCGGCGCCGATTACCACGCCATGCTCGCTGCAGCCGGCGCCGTACACGGACTCTGCGCGCATCCGCGCATGCCACCGGTCGACGCACAGGGCGCGGCGCCGTCGGCCCCGGGGCCGCTGGTGATCCGCTGGTTGCTGCGCGGCGATCGAGCCTACGACGAGGCGCGCGCCGAGTACGCGCCGTTCGATCGGCTCTGTGATCCCGACCCGGTCACCCGCGCGCGCATCGCCTCGCTGCTGCGTGATGCCGCCGCACGCGGCCGTGAAGCCGTGCTCATCGTCAACAACAAGGCGGAAGGTTCGGCGCCGCTGTCGATTGCGGCACTGGCGGCGGAGCTTGCTGCAGGGGGCTAGTGGTCGGTGCGTTCCACGACGAGTACTGCACCGTCGACGCCGGTGACGCGTACCGTCCCGCCGACATTCAGATCCGGTCCGGCGACTTTCCACACGGTGTCGCCGACCCGTACCTTGCCGAAGCCGTTCTCGATCGGTTCGACGAGCGTGAACACCTGACCCACGTATTGCTGTCCGCGCTGGTTGAGCATGGGTTGCTCGGTGAAGTCCGGCCGGCCGCGCTTGTAGTGGCGATAGCCCGCCATCGCCACCACGCCCAGCACGGCCCAGAGCACCCACTGCCACTGCCAGGGCAGCGGGACGACGACGAGCAGCATGCCGATCACTGCAGCCGAAATCGCGAACCAGATCATCACCGCGCCCGGCAGCAGCGCCTCGAGCGCGGCCAGCACGAACGCGCCGACCAGCCACTGCCACCAGGTCAGCGAGGTGAGCCAGTCGATCATGGGGCGCCCTTGACCTTGTCGCGGGTGAGCTCGGCGATGCCCGCGAGGGCGCCGAGGATTCCCGTCGATTCCATCGGCATCATGAACACCTTCTGGTTGGGAGCGGCCGCGAGTTCACGCAGCGCCTCGACGTATTTCTGCGCGACAAAATAGTTGATCGCCTGCACGTCGCCCTCGGCGATGGCCTTCGACACCATGGTCGTCGCGCGTGCCTCGGCCTCGGCGAGCCGCTCGCGGGCCTCGGCGGCGCGGAAGGCGGCTTCCTTCTCGCCTTCGGCCTTGAGCACCATCGATTGCTTCTCGCCCTCGGCCTTGAGGATGGCGGCGGCGCGGAAGCCTTCGGCATCGAGGATGTTCGCGCGCTTGTCGCGCTCGGCCTTCATCTGCCGCCCCATCGACTCGACGAGGTCGGAGGGCGGGCTGATGTCCTTGATCTCGATGCGGGTGCACTTCACGCCCCATGGAGTGGTGGCGTCGTCGACCACCTTCAGCAGACGGTGGTTGATCTCGTCGCGCTTGGAGAGGGTTTCGTCGAGGTCCATCGAGCCGACGACGGTGCGGATGTTGGTCATGGTCAGGTTGATGATGGCGAGCCGCAGGTTGTCGACCTCGTAGGCGGCCTTGGCGGCATCGAGCACCTGGTAGAAGACGACGGCGTCGATGGTCACCATGGCGTTGTCCTTGGTGATGACCTCCTGCCGCGGCACGTCGAGGACCTGTTCCATCATGTTGATCCGCTGGCCGACCCGCTCGACCAGCGGGATCAGCACGTGGAACCCCGGCTCCATGACCTTGCGGAAGCGGCCGAAACGCTCCAGCGTGAACTGGAAGCCTTGCGGCACGGTGAGAAACGCCCGGGTCGCGATGACGATGATCGCGACGACCAGAAGGATGACTGCGGTCAAGCCTGCGTACATGCTACCCCCCGAGACTGCGGTTCAAGATTGCCGCAGCGCTTGGACAAGGATATCCGAGGATGGTTTCGAATCCGTCGACATGCGACATTGTCGCCAGCCAAGACTGCTGACGGGGGGCGATCCGGGCGGGCTTCAGCCGAGCGCCGGAATCTGCCACCCTAGCGCCAGGATCGCGCCGGATATTTGCGAGGGAACGCATGGCCTTTGGGAAATCACTGCTCGACGCCATCGAGCGCGCCGGCAACAGGCTGCCCGACCCGACCACCCTGTTCATCATCTTCATGGCGGTGCTCGTCGCCGTGTCGGTCTGGGGCGCGGCAGCCGGCTGGTCGGCGATCAATCCTGCGACGGGCAAGGCGATCGTCGCCTCGTCGCTGCTCGCCGATGCAAACCTGCGGCGGCTGTTCGAAGAAATGCCCAAGACGCTCACCAGTTTCGCGCCGCTCGGCACGGTGCTCGTGATGATGCTGGGCACCGGCATCGCGGAACGCTCGGGGTTTTTCTCCGCCGCGCTGCGCGGCGCGTTGCGCTCGGCACCGCGCTACATCCTCACCCCGGCGGTGGTATTCGCGGGTTGCCTGTCCTCGCTCGCTGTCGACGCCGGCTATGTGGTACTGGTGCCGCTCGGCGCGGTGATCTTCGCCGTGGCCGGCCGCCATCCGCTCGCGGGTCTCGCGGCGGCGTTTGCGGGAGTCTCCGGCGGCTTCTCGGCCAATCTCTTTCCGTCGTCGCTCGACGCGCTGCTCCTCGGGATCACGCAGGAGGCTGCCCGGCTGATCGATCCCGCATGGTCGTACGTCATCACGGACAACTACTACCTCATCATCGCCTTCACCTTCCTCGTCACGCTGGTTGGCTGGTTGGTAACCGACCTGATCGTGGAGCCGCGTCTCGGCCCGTGGGCGCGGTCGGATGAACAAAAGCGGCTGGAGGAGAGCGCGCTGACCCCCGGCGAGCGTTCCGGTGTCGTCTGGGGCACGGCGATGCTCGTGCTCGCGATCGTCGGCTTGTGCCTGCTCGCCTTGCCGGGCGGCGCGCTGCGTGGCGAAGGTGGCACCCTGCCCGAGCAGCTCGGGCCGTTCTTCACGGCTCTGGTGGGCGGTCTCGCGATCGCTTTTTTCCTGGCCGGACTCGCGTTCGGAATCCGGGCCGGGCGCTACAAGTCCGACAAGGACGTCGTCAACGACGTCAATCATTCGATGTCGGAAATGGGTGGCTACATCGTCCTCGCCTTCGTCGCCGCGCACTTCATCGCGATGTTCAACTGGTCGGGGCTTGGCGGCATCCTGGCGATCCACGGCGCCGAGGGCATTCGCAGCCTCGGTCTGCCGGCGCCGGCGCTGTTCGTGATGCTGGTGCTGTTCACCGCCTCGGTCAATCTGCTGGTGGGCTCGGCCTCGGCGAAGTGGGCGCTGATGGCGCCGATCGTGGTGCCGATGTTCATGCTGATGGGTTACAGCCCCGAGGTCGTCACCGGCGCCTACCGTCTCGGTGACAGCTCGACGAACATCATCACGCCGCTGATGGCCTACTTCCCGATGGCACTCGTGTTCGCCCGGCGCTATCAGGCCGATGCCGGCGTCGGCACGCTGGTCGCGCTGATGCTGCCGTATTCACTGGGCATCCTGCTGGCCTCCATCGTCATGCTCGGATCGTGGATCACCCTCGGTTGGCCGGTAGGCATCGATGCCGGCATCTCGTACGACCCGCCGCGACAACCCTGATGTCCGCCACGCCCGCTGACATCGATGCAGCCGCTGCCGCGCTGCGCGCCGGTGAGCTCGTCGCCTTCCCGACCGAGACCGTCTACGGACTCGGTGCGGACGCGCGCAACCCCGATGCGCTGCGCCAGGTGTATGCGCTGAAGGGCAGACCCGCCACCCATCCGCTGATCCTGCACCTGCTGTCGGCGGCGGATCTCGATGCCTGGGCTGCCGAGGTGCCGCCGGCTGCGCGCCGGCTCGCCGCGCGTTTCTGGCCGGGTCCGCTGACGCTGGTGCTGCGACGGGCAGCCGGCGTCTCCGACGTCTTGACCGGCGGACAGGACACCCTGGCGGTCAGGGTGCCGGCACATCCGGTGGCGCGTGCGTTGCTGCAGGCCTTCGGCAGCGGCATCGCGGCGCCGTCGGCAAACCGTTACGGACGGGTTTCGCCGACGCGTGCCGCGCATGTGCGCGAGGAGTTCCCGCATGGCTTGCGGGTGCTCGATGGCGGCGATTGCGAGGTCGGTCTCGAGTCGACCATCCTGTCGCTCGCAGGTCCGCAACCGCAGTTGCTCCGTCCCGGGACCATTTCTCGCGAGGCTCTCGAGGCCGAACTCGGCGTGTCCCTGCAGGCAGGCGACGCCGGCACATCGCCGCGCGTGCCGGGCAGCACGCCGCAGCACTATGCGCCGCAGACGCCGCTCTCGCTCCTGCCCGTCGGCGGTTTGCCGGCAGCGGTGTCCGCGGCGGCGGCCCGCGGCGAGCCGGTGGTCACGCTCGCCTGTCCGCCCGGTTCCGATGCCGCCGCCTACGGCCGCGCGCTCTACGCCGAGTTGCGTCGACTCGACAAGCAGGGTGCCTCGCGTATCCTCGTCGAGTCCGTGCCGGCCTCTGGCGACTGGGATGCGGTGCGCGACCGGCTCGCCCGCGCAGCTGCAACATTTCTTTGATCGGCGGCCACCCGTCGCCATGCAGATCTACCCCGGAGTGAGTGACCGCTGATGAGCCCGACCCGCAAGCCGCGTTATATCGATCCTTTCCAGCCGCGCGAGATCCGCCGGCTCGTCGGCGAGTTCGGCTCACCGTTGCTGATCGTCGATTGCGAGCGCATCCGGCGCCAGTACCGCGAGTTGCACCGCGCGCTGCCGGGTGTCGACCTGCACTACGCGCTCAAGCCGCTGCCGCATCCGGCCGTGGTGCGCACCGTTCTCGAGGAAGGCGGTTTTCTCGATCTCGCGACCACCGGTGAGGTCGAACTCGTCACGCGCATGGGTGTCGACCCCGCGCTTTGCATACACACTCACCCGATCAAGCGCGATATCGACATCCGGGCTGCGCTCGAGCGGGGCGTACGAGTGTTCGTCGCCGACAATCCCGACGAGTTGCGCAAGTTCGTACCGTGGGCGGACCAGGCCGAACTGCTGCTGCGGGTCTCGTTCCGCAGTCCGGGTGCGGTGTCCGACCTGTCGCGCAAGTTCGGCTGCGACCCGGAGTCGCTGCTGGCGCTCGCGCGCCGGGCGCGTGACCTCGGGCTGCGGGTGCGCGGACTGTCGTTCCACGTCGGTTCGCAGGCGCCCGATCCGGGCAAGCACGTCGAGGCGATCGAGGCCTGTACGCGGCTGCTGGCCGCCGCGAGGCGCGAGCGGCTCGGTCCGTTCGACACGCTCGACATCGGTGGCGGCTTCCCGATCGACTACTCGGATCGCGCGCCGTCGATCGGCTATTTCTGCAAGCCGATCCGCGCTGCGCTCGCCCGGTTGCCGAAGCGCGTGCGGGTGATCGCCGAGCCTGGTCGCTACATCGCAGGTCCCAGCGCCATCGGCGTGGCGAGTGTCATGGGCCGGGCACGACGTGAGGGTCGCTGGTGGTACTACCTCGACGACGGGCTCTACGGGTCGTACAGCGGGCAGCTGTTCGATCACGCGCGCTATCCGCTCGAATCATTGAAGACCGGTCGGCAGCGCGAACCTGCCGTGCTCGCCGGCCCCACCTGCGACAGCATCGACGTGATCACCGAAAACATCCTGCTGCCGGAACTCGATGCCGGCGACCTGATCGTCGGCCGGGCGATGGGGGCCTACACCTGGGCGAGTGCCTCGGAGTTCAATTTTTTCCCGCGTGCCACGGTGGTGTCGGTGAACCTGTCACCGGGTGATCGCGGCAGCGTACTCGCCATAGACCGCTGATCTTCGACTGTTGAATTTCGGCTCCGAGGCCCGGGGGTTGCGCTGGCGCCGGGGCTTTGGGAGCATGCGCGCCTCATGCCAGTTCCCCGAAAGACCCCGCCCGACATGCTCGAACGCCGTCGGTTCCTGTTCGGCGTGTCCGCGGCCGGTGCGACTCTGCTCATGGCGGCACCGGGAGCCGGCGCCGGCACGGTGACGGAACGCTTGCAGGCAGCGTCGTTCGCCGTACCCGGCGACCCACCGCGCTGGCTGGAGCTCCTCAACACGCACACTTCGGAATCGCTGCGGGTCGCCTATCGCAGTGCGTCGGGTCTCGTCACCCCCGCGCTGGATCGTCTGCAGTGGCTGCTGCGCGACCATCGCAGCGACGAGGCCGCGTCCATCGATGTCGGCCTCTACGACCAGTTGGCCGCGCTCGCCGTGGCCGCCGGCGTGGAGCCGCGCTACGAAGTCATTTCCGGATTTCGCTCGCCGCGCACCAACGCGGCGCTGCAGGCAGCAGGCCGCGGCGTGGCGACGCGCAGCCTCCATACCCAGGGGCGCGCCATCGACGTGCGCCTGCGGGGCGTGTCCTGTTCGGTACTGCGTGATCTGGCGATCGAGGCGGCCTGCGGCGGCGTGGGTTACTACCGCAGCAGCGACTTCGTGCATCTCGACACCGGCCGCGTCCGTCGCTGGGCGGGTTGAGTCGACGCGGGCCTGTCCGGGCCATGCTCATTCATCGCGCCGATTTCGTCTCTGGCGCGGCAGCAGCCCGCGGAGTGGCGATAGTCATCGACGTCTTCCGCGCCTGTTCGTTGCAGGCATACGCCCTCGCGGCCGGCGCCAGCGCCATCATCCCGGTCGAAGGCGTCGAGGAGGCACGGGCCATCAAGGCCGCACACCCGGACTGGTTGCTGGCTGGCGAGCGGCATGCACGGCCGCTGCCCGGATTCGACTGCGGCAACTCGCCCGTCGAGCTGCTTGCCCTGTCACCGGCCGGACGCACCGTGATCCACACCACCCACGCCGGGACGCAAGGCCTGATGGCGGCATCGCGGGTCGCGAGTCATGTCTTCACGGGTGCCTTCGTCAATGCGTCGGCGACGGTCGCCGCGGTGCTCGCCCTCGATCCCGCGGAGGTCACGCTCGTTGCGATGGGTCACGAGGCGCGCGAGCGCTGCGCCGAGGACGACTTGTGCCGCGACTGGCTGTTCGCCGCACTCGGCGCTCGCTCTCCCGGTCCGCTCGACGTGGCAGCCTGCCTGCGGTCGGCACCGGCGGCAGCGAAATTCTTTGATCCGGCGGCGGACTGGGCACCCGAGGGCGATTTCGCCCTGTGCACCGCGCTCGATGCAGTGCCGTTCGCGGTACGACTCGAAGATTCGCTGTCCGGCCGGCCCGAACTGCGTCCGTTCCGGGTGTGACATGGGTCGCGAGACGCCGCGCAACATCGTGTTCGACATCGGCTGGGTGCTGGTGCATCTCGCGCCGGCCCCGCTGCTCGACCTGCTGCGCGGGCACGGGGCGCCGGTGCGTCAACTCGAGGATGTCGTCACTCGCATCGACCTGCACGAGCACGAGAGCGGCCGGCTGGACGGGGCAGGGCTCGTGGACAACATCGCGCGGCTCGCTCCGCGCCCGCCTCCCGCAGAGGCGGTCGCGGCGGCCTGGATCGACATGTTCGATCCGCAGCCGGCGATGTTCGCGCTCGCCGCGCGGCTGCGCCAGCGCCACCGGGTCTATCTGCTGTCGAACGTCGGCGATCTGCACTGGGCCGAGCTGCAGCGCCGGTTCCGGATCCACGAGGTCGGCGATGACGTCATCGCCTCGTTCGAGGCCGGCGTCATGAAGCCGCACGAGGGCATCTACGAGCAGGCCGAACGCCGCTTCCGGCTCGATCCGGCGGCAACCGTTTTCATCGACGATCGGGCCGAGAACATCGAGGCGGTGCGCCGTCGCGGCTGGCACGGCATCATCCACGGTGGCCACGACAGTACCGTCGCGGCGCTGCGCGCACTCGGCATCGATACGGAGTGATCCCATGCCTGGCGCCGCGACCATCGCCCGGAGTTCTTCGACATGAGCATTGCAGTCACCGCCATCCATCGGCGCGTCGCGGCCTTGCGCGAGGGTCGTGATCCGACCGTCATCGCACGCCTGTCCTCGGGGTGGGCCGTGTTCGGCGAGCGTCAGTTCCTGCATGGCTACGCCTTGCTGCTGCCGGACCCGGTGGTGCCGACACTGAACGATCTCGCGCCCGGCGGACGCGAGATGTTTCTCGCCGACATGGCACGGCTTGGCGATGCCCTGCTGGCCGTGACCGGTGCGGTGCGCATCAACTACGCGATGTTCGGCAATCTCGAGCCGGCGCTGCATGCGCACGTCGTGCCCCGCTATCGCGACGAGCAACCGCCCCTCGACGTCGCCCATCCCTGGGCCTACGACTGGAACGCCGCGCCGGTTTTCGATCCGGCGCGCGACGCCGCCCTGCTGGCGGGTGTGCGGACGGCGCTCGATCAGTCGAGGCGCACGTAGGAGAGGGGCAGAGCGGTCGTGGACTTGATGGTTTCGAGCGAGAAGCTCGCGCTCACGTCCAGCATCTCGATGGCGCCGATCAGGCGCTTGTAGACCGCGTCGTAGCCTTCGATGTCGGGCACCACGATGCGCAGCAGGTAGTCGACATCGCCGCTCATGCGATGCAACTCGGTGACCTCCGGCAGGTCGCGTACCACCTTGGCGAAGCGCTCGTACCACGCGGCGCTGTGGCTGGGCGCCTTGATGGTGACGAACACGGTGGTGGCGACGTTCAGGGCCCGGGCATCGAGCAGCGCCACGTTACGCCGGATCACGCCACTCTCGTGCAGGCGCTGAATGCGCCGCCAGCAGGGCGCCTTGGAGAGCCCGACGCGCTCGGCGATCTCGGCCGCGGTCAGGCTGGCATCTTTCTGCAGGACGTCGAGGATTTTCCGATCGAGCTTGTCCATGAGACAAAGTTTCCTGATTATTTGATTACACGAAACATTGTTGCGCAGAGCACCGGAAATAGCCACGACTTCGCAACACCGTCACCGCGCCTGCGGGCTATCTTTGACAGCCATGAGCATCCTGCGGTCCTTCAGCGAGCACCCCGCCTCCGTCGGCGAAACCTATTTCGGCCACCTCCTGCAGGCCAGCGTCTTCGGCCTGCGCATGGTGTTCGCAGGGCTGGCCTGCATCCTGCACGGCCTGTTGCCCTTCCTGTGCATCACGACGGGCTCCGACGCCATGAAGGCGCTGCACGACGAAATGGCTGCGCGCCGTGCCCGGGCGCTCGGTCGCGGAGTCACGATCCGCTAGACTGCGCGGCGGATTTACCGCCGGGACGACAGCCTTGGTTTCTCCAGAGATTGCGAGCCTCCCCGAGTTGCGACTGCGCCGGGGCGAAGACCGGCGCCTGCGCGCCGGGCACCTGTGGATCTTCAGCAATGAAATCGACGCGACGGCGACGCCGCTTGCCGGCTTCGAGCCGGGTGCGCAGGTGCGTGTCGTCAGCGACCGCGGCCAACCCCTGGGGGTTGCCTACCTCAATCCCGCGACGCTGATCGCCGCTCGTATCCTGACGCGCGAGGGCGAGGCGCCGGTCGGACGTGCCTGGCTTACGGCCCGTTTGCGACAGGCTCTGGAGCTGCGCGACAGCCTGTCGCCGACGCCCCACTACCGCTGGGTTTTCGGCGAATCGGACGGGCTGCCGGGGCTCGTGCTCGACCGTTACGGCGACATCGTCGTCGGCCAGATCGGTACGCTCGGCATGGAGCGCCTCAAGGCACAGGTCGAAGCGGCGATCCGCGAGGTGCTCGCGCCAGCCGCCCTGCTGTGGAAGAACGACTCGGCCGCACGTGTTCTCGAGGGTCTGCCGCAGCACGTGGACGCGGCGTGGGGCGATCTGCCCGAGTCGGCGAGCGTGCTCGAGCACCTGCCGGCGGGGCGCACCCTGACGTTCGCGGTATCGCTGGCCGGTGGCCAGAAGACCGGCTGGTTCTATGACCAGACCTTCAATCGCAGCCTGCTGCCGCGGTTTCTCCCGCAAGGTGCAAGGGTGCTGGACGTCTGCAGCTATGCCGGCGGCTGGGCGAGCACCGCTGCAGCCTGCGGCGCCCGCGAAGTGGCCTGCGTGGATTCCTCGGCGTCCGCCCTCGAGCTCGCGGCGCGCAACGTTGCGGCAAATTCCGGTCTCGTCGCCGTCCTGCACCGCGGTGACGCCTTCGACATGCTCGCGGCGCTGGCGGCGGCGGGCGAGCGCTTCGATGCGGTCATCGTCGATCCGCCGGCCTTCATCAAGCGGCGCAAGGAAATCCCGCAGGGGCAGGCGGCCTACCGGAAACTCAACCAGCTCGCACTGCGCGTGCTCGAACCGGGCGGTCTGCTGGTGTCCTGCTCCTGTTCGCACCATCTCGCCAGCGACGACCTGCTCGCGGCGATACAGGGCGCGGCGCGACACGTCGATCGATTCGTGCAGGTGCTGCACGAGGGCGGGCAGTCACCCGACCATCCACGCCATCCGGCCATTCCCGAGACGCGCTATCTGAAGGCGTTTTTCTGCCGCGTCACGCGCGGGTAGCCGCTAGAATCGCGTCGATGCTCGTCTATCCCGGCTTCGATCCCGTCGCCTTCGAAATCGGTCCGCTCAAGGTCCGCTGGTACGGGATCACCTACCTGCTGGCGTTCGGCGCCGCGTGGTGGCTCGCCCGCCGGCGCGCTGCCCGCTCAGGGTCGACCTGGAGCCCGGTCGATGTCGACGATTTCCTCTTCTACGCGATGCTCGGCGTCATCTTCGGCGGACGCATCGGCTACGTGCTTTTCTATGGCCTCGAGTTCTGGCAGCAGGATCCTCTCTACCCGCTGCGCATCACCGAGGGCGGCATGTCTTTCCATGGCGGGCTCGTCGGCGTGCTGGTGGCGCTCGCCGTATTCGCGGTGCGACGGGGCCGGCATGTCGCCGATGTCTTCGATTTCGCCGCTGCCTTGCCGGGCCTCGGCATCTTCGCGGTCCGTATCGGCAACTTCATCAACGGCGAACTCTGGGGCAAGCCCGGCGAGGTGCCGTGGGCCATGTGGGTGGACGGCGTCGCGCGGCATCCGACGCAGCTCTATGAGGCCCTGCTCGAGGGGCTGCTGCTCGCGGCGGTCTTGTGGTGGTTCACCGGCAGGGAGCGGCCGCGGCTTGCACCCGCCGGTCTGTTTCTCGTGATGTATTCGCTCGGCCGGCTGACCGTCGAGTTCTGGCGTCTGCCCGATGCCCACATGGGCTATGTCGCCGGTGGTTGGCTCACCATGGGGCATCTGCTGACCTTGCCGATGCTGCTCGCGGGACTCGCCCTGCTCGTCATCGCTTATCGTCGCGGAGAGACTTCCGGCAACCGCAACGCCGCGTCGGCGGGTGCGTGAGCGACTCGTGAGGCAGTACCACGAGCTCATGCGCCACGTGCGCGAGCACGGCGCGCGCAAGATGGATCGTACCGGCACCGGTACGCTGTCCGTGTTCGGCTACCAGATGCGTTTCGACCTGCGCGCCGGTTTTCCGCTGGTCACGACCAAGAAGATCCACCTCAAGTCTGTGGTGCATGAACTGCTGTGGTTCCTGCGTGGCGACACCAACACGGCCTATCTGCGGGAGCAAGGCGTCACCATCTGGGACGAGTGGGCCGATGCGCAGGGCGAGCTCGGGCCGGTCTACGGCAAGCAGTGGCGGTCCTGGCCGTCTCCGGATGGCGGCTCCATCGACCAGATCGCCGAGGTGCTGCGCCAGTTGCGCACGCAGCCCGATTCGCGGCGCATCATCGTCAGTGCCTGGAACGTGGGCGAGTTGTCGCAGATGGCGCTGATGCCCTGTCACGCCTTTTTCCAGTTCTACGTGGCCGAGGGTCGGCTGTCCTGTCAGCTCTACCAGCGCAGCGCCGACATCTTCCTGGGCGTGCCCTTCAACATCGCCTCCTATGCACTGCTCACGCACATGATCGCCGCGCAGTGCGAGCTGGCCGTGGGCGATTTCGTCTGGACGGGCGGCGACTGCCACCTCTACCTGAACCATCTCGAACAGGCGGACCTGCAGCTGGAGCGCGAGCCCTATCCGCTGCCCGAACTCGTGATCCGGCGGCGTCCGCCGACGCTGTTCGACTACGTCTTCGAGGATTTCGAGTTCCGCAACTACCAGCACCATCCGGCGATCCGTGCGCCGGTGGCGGTCTGAGTCCCGGTCGTTTCTTTTGTTCGCTCTCCAGGGAGACATGTCGTGGCGATACCCGTGATGCGCACCAGCGCGTGGATCAAGGTCCGCAATTCGAGAATCCATGGCAAGGGCGTGTTCGCCGCCAAGCGCATCCCGAAGGGGACGCGTCTCATCGAATACCTCGGCGACCGCGTGACCCATGCCCAGGCCGACGAGCGTTACGACGGGCATGATCCGAACGACAACCATACGTTCCTGTTCATCGTCGACGCCAAGACCGTCATCGACGCCGGCGTCGGCGGCAACGCCGCACGCTTCATCAATCATTCCTGCGACGGCAATTGCGAGTCGGTGATCGAGGACCGTCGGGTGTTCATCGAGGCGACGCGCGAGATCGCCAAGGGCGAGGAACTCGGTTACGACTACGAGATCGGCCGCGAGAAGGACGATCCGCCCAACGTCGATGAAATCTTCGCCTGTCGCTGCGGGTCGCCGAAGTGCCGTGGAACCATGCTGTGGCCCGCCGAGGATCCGCGCAAGAAGAAGTCCGCCCGCAAGAAACAGCCTGCGGGCAGGAAGACCGCATCCGCGAAGACCGCAAGCCCGAAGAAGACCCCGGCAAGCAAACCGGCAGCGCGTGATGGAAGCGCCCGCGCGGACAACCGGCGGCCGGGCGCGCGAAAGCGCGGGTGATGGTCGTCGCCCCCCGCCTCGCGCTGGTCGTGGCGGTCGCCGACAACGGAGTGATCGGCAATGCCGGCGGCTTGCCGTGGCGCTTGTCCGCGGACCTGCGGCGCTTCCGGCAGATCACGCTCGGCAAGCCGGTGGTGATGGGGCGCAAGACCTGGGAATCTTTGGGTAAACCCTTGCCGGATCGTCACAACATCGTGGTGACGCGGCAGGCGGGATTTCGCATCGACGATCCGGCGGTCAGCGTGGTCCACGACCTGGACGCCGCGATCGCCGCCGCCGGACCGGTCGAGCAGGTCATGATCATCGGCGGCGCCGAGATCTACGCGCTCGCGTTGCCGCGCGCTGCGCGTATCGAATGCACCCGGGTGCACGCCTCGGTCGAGGGCGACACCCGTTTTCCGGTGCTTGATGCGCACGATTGGCGCGAGATCGCGTGCGCGACGCACCCGGCGGACGAACGCAACCAGTATCCGATGACCTTCGTGACGCTGGAACGGCGCTGAGTCGCCGGCGACGCGTCAGCGCGCGCGCGTCTTGATCGCGCTCGCCGCGATCCGCTGACTCCACTCCGCCGGGCCGCTCTGGTGGACCGACGTGCCGTTGGAGTCCACGGCTACCGTCACCGGCATATCCTTGACCTCGAATTCATAGATCGCCTCCATGCCGAGATCGGCGAAGGCCACGACGCGCGAGGACTTGATCGCCTTCGAGACGAGATAGGCGGCGCCGCCCACCGCCATGAGGTAGGCCGCCTTGTGCTTGCGGATGGCCTCGATGCCGGCCGGGCCACGCTCGGCCTTGCCGATCATGGCAATGAGCCCGGTGTTGGCGAGCATCATCTCCGTGAACTTGTCCATGCGCGTCGCCGTGGTGGGCCCGGCTGGACCCACGACCTCGTCGCGCACCGGATCGACGGGACCGACGTAGTAGATCACGCGGTTGCGGAAGTCGACGCCTGCCGGAAGACCCTGGCCGCTCGCGTAGAGATCGGCGATGCGCTTGTGGGCGGCATCCCGGCCGGTGAGCATCTTGCCGTTCAGCAGCAGTCGATCGCCTGGTTGCCAGCTCGCGACCTCCTGCGGGGTCAGTGTGTCGAGGTTGACGCGACGCGATTCGGCGGAGGGCTTCCAGTCGACCTTGGGCCAGCGCGCGAGATCGGGAGGCTCCAGCTTTGCGGGTCCGGAGCCATCGAGGCTGAAGTGCACGTGCCGCGTCGCCGCGCAGTTGGGGATCATCGCGACCGGTTTGGAGGCGGCATGTGTCGGGAAATCGAGGATCTTCACGTCGAGGATCGTCGACAAACCGCCGAGGCCCTGCGCGCCGATGCCGAGCGCGTTCACCTTGTCGTGCAGTTCGATCCGCAGTTCTTCGATCGGCGTGCGCGGTCCGCGGGTCTTGAGCTCGGCCATGTCGATCGGCTCCATCAGCGATTCCTTGGCGAGCAGCATCGCCTTCTCGGCCGAACCGCCGATGCCGATGCCGAGCATGCCCGGCGGGCACCAGCCGGCGCCCATGGTCGGCACGGTCTTCAGCACCCAGTCGACGATGGAGTCGCTGGGGTTGAGCATCACGAACTTCGATTTGTTTTCCGAGCCGCCGCCTTTGGCGGACACCGTGATCTCGACGGTGTCACCCGGCACCATCTCGACGTGCACCACGGCCGGCGTGTTGTCCCGGGTGTTCTTGCGGGTGAACGCCGGGTCCGCGACGATCGAGGCGCGCAGCGTGTTCTGCGGATCGAGGTAGGCGCGTCGTACGCCTTCGTTGATCATCTGTTCCAGCGTCAGCGTCGCTTCCCAGCGCACGTTCATGCCGAGCTTCACGAAGACCACCACGATGCCGGTGTCCTGGCAGATGGGCCGATGGCCCTCGGCGCACATGCGCGAGTTGGTGAGGATCTGGGCGATGGCGTCCTTGGCGGCCGGCGATTCTTCGAGCTCGTAGGCACGTCCGAGGGACTCGATGTAGTCCATCGGGTGGTAATAGGAGATGTACTGCAGGGCGTCGGCGACGCTGTCGATCACGTCCTGCTGTCTGATGGTGCTCATGAGGTTACCCGTGCCTGTGTGAGCCGCCATTTTAGCCGAGGTTCACTCGGGCGCCTGATAGCCCGCGCAGGGGATCCGCCAGCGCGCCGGGTCTTCCAGAGAGGCCGCGGTCAGCGCCCCACCCCAGACGCACCCCGTATCGAGCGTCAGCAGTTCGGCGCGGTCGACGAGGCCGAGTGTCGACCAGTGGCCGGTGATCAGGCGCTGCGTGCGTGTCCGTCGTCCGGGGACGTCGAACCAGGGCATCCAGCCTTCCGGCTGCGAGCCCGGCGCGCCCTTCATCTTCAGGTCGATCCGCCCGTCCGCGCGGCAGAAGCGCAGACGCGTGAGGACGTTGATGACGAAACGCAGCCGGTCGTGGCCGGAAAGCTCCGCGCTCCACTGGTCGGGACGATTGCCGTACATCGATTCGAACAGCGCGCGCGGGTCGGCTCGCAGGGCCGCCTCGACCTCGCCCGCCGAAGCGAGCACGTCGTCGGCCGTCCACTCCGGTACCACGCCGGCGTGGACCATCAGGTCGTTGCCCTCGCGGACCGCCAGCGGTCGCGTGACGAGCCACTCGAGCAGCGGGTGGCGATCCGGTGCCGACAGCACTTCATCGAGCGTGTCGTCGGTGCGCAGCCGTCGACCGCTGCCGAAGGCCACGGCCAGCAGGTGCAGGTCGTGGTTGCCGAGCACCACGCGCGCGTTGTCTCCCAGGGCGCGCACGAATCGCAGCGTGCCCAGCGAGTCCGGACCGCGATTGACGAGATCGCCCACGAACCACAGCTGATCGCGATCGGCGCGGAAGCGGATTTCTTTGAGAAGTTCCCGCAGCTCGGGCAGGCAGCCCTGCAGATCGCCGATCGCGATGCGTGCCACGATCAGCCCGTCTCTGGCACCGCCCGCGCGAGGGCGGCGAATTGCGCCGGGCCGAGGGTTTCGGGACGGGCGCCGGGATCGATGCCGCAGCCGCTGATCGCGTCGGCATCGAGCAAGGACCGCAGCGCATTGCGCAGCGTCTTGCGACGCTGCGAGAACGCCGCGGCCACCACCCGCGCGTAACGCGCATCTACGGCGAAGGCCGGTTGCTCGCGTACCGTGAGCCTCGCCACTGCCGACCAGACCTTCGGTGCCGGACGGAAAGATCCCGGTCCGACATCGAACAGCGGTTCGGCGACGACCCAGGGCGCGAGCATCACCGTGAGCCGGCCGTAGGCCGCGGTGCCCGGTTCCGCGCAGATCCGGTCGATGACTTCCTTCTGCAGCATGATGTGCAGGTCGCTGATGGCGGCACGTGCCTCGAGCAGGTGGAAGAGCAGCGGCGTCGATACGTTGTAGGGCAGGTTGCCGATCACCCGCAGTCTGCGACCGCGCGTCGCGGCGAGGGCGGGGAAGTCGAACCGCAGCGCATCGGCCTCGTGCAGGACGAGGCCATGACCGCCGAATCTGGTACGCAAGTCCGCCGCCAGATCGCGGTCGATCTCTATGGCATCGAGTTGCTCGCAGACTTCCAGCAACGGCCCGGTGAGCGCGCCGCGCCCCGGACCGATCTCGACCAGGGTCTCTCCCGGCTGCGGATTTATCGCCTCGACGATGTGAGCGATGACCTGCGTGTCATGCAGGAAGTTCTGGCCGAAGCGCTTGCGGGCAAAAACCATCCGCCGGATCAGTGCGATTGAGCTGCGGCCGCGCGCTGGCGGTGCACCAGTTCGACGGCGAGTTCCACGGCGGCGCGCAGGCTGCCGACATCGGCACGGCCGCTGCCCGCCAGCGTCAGCGCGGTGCCATGGTCCACCGACGTACGGATCACCGGCAGACCGAGGGTCACGTTGACCGCGTGGCCGAAGCCGGCGTGCTTGAGCACCGGCAGACCCTGATCGTGGAACATGGCGAGGAACGCATCGGCCTTGGCGATTTCGCGCGGCACGAAGGCGGTGTCGGCCGGTACCGGTCCGTGGGCGTCGATGCCTGCGGCACGTGCCGCTTCGATGGCCGGGGAGATGTGGTGGATTTCCTCATCGCCCAGCAAGCCGCTTTCGCCGGCGTGCGGATTGAGCCCGCAGACCATGATCCGGGGCCGCGCGATCCCGAAAGCGTTCCGCAGATCGTGGTCCATGATGCGCAGGATCTCCAGCAGCAGCGGCGTGGTGATCGCATCCGGGACGCATCGCAGCGGCAGGTGAGTGGTGGCGAGCGCGACGCGCAGGTCGCCGGCGACCAGCATCATCACCGGCTTGGCGGTGCCGCAGCGCTCGGCGAGGTATTCGGTATGACCGGAGAACCGTACGCCCGAAGCGGCGATGACGCTCTTCTGCACCGGCGCCGTGACCATGGCGTCGAAGCGCCCGCTGCGCACGCCCTCGAGCGCCTCGTCGAGCAGGCCGAGTACATACCCGGCGTTGCGGGCGTCGAGGGTGCCGGCGACAACCGGCGCGGCGAGTGGCCGGTGCAGCACCTGCAGGCGTTCGAGTCGCGCCCCTGCGGGAGCCCGGCTCTCGAGCAACGGACCATCGACGAGGCAACTGAGCTCGCAGGGCGGAAGATCGACGCCGGTCAACTGCGCGCAAAGCTCCGGGCCGATGCCGGCGGGCTCGCCCGAGGTGACGACGATGCGCGGTCGATCAGGTCTTGATGTCGACATACGCCTCGTCGCGCAGCCGACGCAGCCACAGTTCCGTCTCTTCGTCCGCCTTGCTTTCGCGTAATTGCAGGAAGGCTCGCTGGCGACGCAGTTCGTCGGTGTTGTCGAACTGGCGACGGCCCAGCAACTGCACGATGTGCCAGCCGAACTGGGTCCGGAAAGGTTCGCTGATTTCGTTCGCGGCCAGCTTGCCGAGCGTGGCGTCGAACTCCGGCACGAACGTGCCCGGGGCCGTCCAGCCGAGATCGCCGCCTTCGGCCGCCGAGCCCGGATCTTCGGAGAGGGTCTTGGCGAGCACCGCGAAATCCTCGCCCTTGAGGATGCGCTCGCGCACGTCGCGCAGCCGCTGCTCCACGGTGGCGTCGTCCTGGATTTCGGTGGGCTTCAGCAGGATGTGCCGCGCGTTCGTCTGTTCGATCACGACCTGCTGGTCGGCGCCACGGACCTCGTTGAGGCGGACGATGTGGTATCCCGACGGCGTACGCAGGGGCTCGCTGATTTCGCCGGGCTTCAGGCCCACCACGAGATCGGCGAGGACGGTCGGAATTTCAGGGCCGCGACGCCAGCCGAGCGCGCCGCCTTCGAGGGCGGTCTGGCTGTTGGAGTAGGCCACCGCGAGCCGGGCGAAGTCCTCGCCTGCCTTGGCGCGGTCGCGGACGTCCTGTGCCCGTCGCGCTGCCTGGTCGAGCTGCGCCGGCGATGCGTCCTGGGGAACCGCGATCAGGATGTGGGAAAGGTTGTATTCATTGAGTTCCGAGGGACGCGACTTCTGCTTCTCGAGGAACTGGTCGAGTTCGCGCGGCGAGACGTTGATACGCTGGATGACGTCGCGCTGCTGCAGCACCTGCAGGGTCATCTCGCGGCGGATGTTCTCGCGATAGATGCCATAGTCGATGCCCTGCTGCGACAGCGCCGCGGGCAACTGCGCGAGCGCGATGCCGTTGCGCTGCGCGACGTCGGCCAGCGCCTGGTTGAGCGCCTCGTCGTTGATGCGGATGCCGGCGCGCTGCGCACGCTGCATCTGGATCTCCTGCAGCACCAGCCGTTCGAGTACCTGCTGGCGCAGCACCGTTACGGGGGGCGTCTCGAGGCCCTGCGCCTTCAGGCGTTCGCCGACGATCAGGATCTGCTCTTCGAGCTCGCTGGCGAGCACCACGCCGTCGTTGACCACTGCGGCGACCCGATCGAGCAGCGCGCCGCGGTCGGAGAGTGAACGCTGCGCCGGAGCGGGCATCGCGGTGACAGCCACGAGGAGCGCGGCGGCGACGACGCGAACGGACAGGGGGCGCGGGCTCTGGGTCATGTTTGGGTCCAGAAAATGCAGGGAAGTCAGCGGCTTAGGCCGACAGAGGAGTATCCCCGAATTGCCTCTCCGAGGAAAGCGTCGGCCGAACTTCCGACACTGGCAAGGCCGTTGAGTTCCAGTTGCAGGTAGTAGTCGGTGTCACGCTCGCCGGTACGGCTCGAGACGAAGCGACGGCCGCCGAGCCGCAGCCGCCAGCAGCAGGACTTGTACTCGAAGCCGGCGAAGCGCTCGAGGGTGGTCCGGTCGCGCAGGTCGTAGACGTATCGGCCGTAGGCGTTCCAGCGCTTGCTGACCGGCCAGACGCCCGAGGCCTCGCTCTGCTCGAGGCGGTCGCGCTGGAACCGGTAGGCGAGATTGAGTGCACGCTCGGCGTCGGGCCGGTATTGCACGCGCACATGGTTGCGTTGCTGGCGTTTCGCCGCCGCATCCCATTGCATCCCGAGGTTGACGTTCCAGTCGCTCCACGCCGAGATGCCGAGCTGCGCGACGAGGTCGGAGCGGTCGCCGGCATTCGCCGCCTCGTTCGGCAGACGCACCCGCTGGCGCTCGAAACGCCAGGTTTGCCCGATCGTGGCGGTGAGCAGCTGTCGGCCGGAGCCGCGATCGAAGACACGCGAAGTGACGCCGACGCTGGCGTGGTTGGCGTCGGCGATGCGATCGACGCCCACGTAGCGCGTGGTCCGAAACAGTTGCACGAAGTCGAGATCGGGCAGCGCGGTGTCGAACACCGGCAGCGCGTCCTGGTTGCGGTACGGCGTCCAAAGATAGAGCAGTCGCGGCTCTATGGTCATGCGCGTGCGGGCGGTCGCGCCGGTGTCGCGGCCGAGCCGCAGTCCGGCATCGAGGGCCGCCCACGGGAGGGATCGCGACAGCCGACCGTCGCTCCCGGGAGCGGCGTTGTCGAGATCGTATCGGGTGTATCGCCAGCCGGCCTGCGGCCGCAGGTAGTAGCCGGTGGCGCCGAGCTCGACGCCCGCGCGCGGCGCGAAATCGCTGCGCCAGCCACGCACGCCGACGTCACGGTCGAAGTTCACCACTTCGCTGTCGAAGCCCCACTCGAGCGGCACTCGCCCGTCGCGGCTCCAGTCGCCACTTGCGAGCAGCCGCGGCAGGCGGCGGTAAGGACGATCGATCGCGACCAGCGCACGATCGATGGTCTGGAAGTACTCGGCTTCCGCACGCAGCGACCAGTGGTCGTCGCGGTAGCCGAGGCGGGCGCTGCGCCGCAGGAATGCGGTGCTTGCGCCCTCGACGCCGGTGGCGAAGTCCTCGAAGTATTCCGCGTCGCTCACGCTCTGTGCGTCGAGGTCGAGTCGCCAGCCGGCGGGCAGCTCGCTGCGGTGCCGCAGGCGCAGCCAGTCGCGGTCGGCGTTGCGCAGGGAGTCGCCCGGCAGGACGTTGAACCGCAACTCGCCCCGATGCTCGCGGGTGAGGTAGCGGAACTTGCCGCCGATATCGAGCCCGCGTCGTCCATACAGCGTGGGTTCGAGCATCAGGTCGTAGTTCGGCGCGAGATTGAAGTAATAGGGCAGCGCGAGTTTCACGCCACCGCGCGTGCTGTGGCCGACGTTCGGGAACAGGAATCCGCTCTTGCGCTGCTCGCCGAGCGGGAACGTCAGATAGGGCAGGTAGAGGATGGGCACGCCCATGAACTCGATCGCCGCGTCGCGACCGCTGCCGAGGCGCGCACGCGTATCGAGTTCGATGTTGCGCGCGCGGATGCGCCAGTCCGGCTGATCTTCGGGGCAGGTGCTGAACCACACCTCCGACAGCGAGGCCTTGCCATCGATGCCGATCTGCATCGTCGCCGCCGCGCCGCGCGCCGGTTGCGCGGGCAACTCGAACTGCGTGTCATCGAATGCAGCCCCGCCCACCGGGTCGTACTTGCCCGAGCGGCCGGCGGCACGCAGCACCGGATCCTCGTAGCGCACCCGGCCGCGTACCGAGAACTCGCGGCTGCGGGCGTCGTAGTCGACGTTGTCGGCGCTCACGGTGCGATCGCCCTGGCGGATGCTTACCGCGCCGCTCAATTCCGCATTGCCGGCAACGCCCAGCTTGGCGTCGTCGCTCGTGACCTCGATCTGCTCGTCGGTGGCGCGTGCAACGGCTGCAGGTGGTGCGGGGGCCGCACCGGCCTCCGGGAGGTTGCTGCCGAGGGCCAGTGCCTCGCGCACGGACGCCGGTGCCGGGCAGCGCAGCGGGGCGGCGGCGTTGGTGGCCTCGTCGGCTGCCGCCGTCCGCAGGCAGGCGGGCAGGACGGCGAGCGTCGCACAGGCGATAAGAGGAGCGAGACGACGCGGCGAGCTCATGGCGATGGCCATTATAATGACGCACCCTGCCTGACCGTGGATTTCGACGCCCGTGACGGACGACCGTTTCGAACTTTTGTCGCGTTGGGTCGTGCAGGATCTTGGTCACGACGTGATCGACATCGGCGTGGCCTCGGCCGATGCCAGTTTCCGTCGCTATTTCCGTGCCCGGCTGCGTGACGGCGGCAGTTTCGTGGTCATGGACGCGCCCCCTGCCCATGAGGACCTCGGTCCTTACCTCAAGGTTGCCACGCTGCTGCACGGTGCCGGGGTCCATGTGCCCGCCGTGCATGCGGTCGATCGGCAGCGCGGGTTCGTCCTGCTCGAGGATCTGGGGTCGACACCGTTCCTCGCCGAGTTGCGTCGGCCGGGGCGGGCCGAGGTGCTCTATCGTGCAGCCCTGCACGCGCTCGAGCGCATCCAGGTCGACGGACGGGAGGCGGCGCGCGAGTTGCCGCCCTACGACGCCGCGGCATTGCGCCGCGAACTCGAGCTGATGCCGGACTGGTTCTGCGGGCGCCACCTGCAGCTCGCGCTCGATGACGGCGAGCGTCAGTTGCTCGAGCGCTGTTTTGCCTGGCTGATCGACGAGGCGCTCGCGCAGCCGGTGGTGTTCGTGCACCGCGACTACCACTCGCGGAACCTGATGGTGCTCGCGGGCGACGCGGCCGGGGTCATCGACTTCCAGGATGCGCTCGCCGGGCCCGTCGGCTATGACCCGGTCTCGCTGCTCAAAGATTGCTACATCCGCTGGCCGCGTGCCGAGGTCGAGCGCTGGTTGCGCGACTACCGCGGCCGCCTGCTGCGGCGCGGCGTGCACGAGCTCTGCGGCAGCAGCGAGCGCGAATTCCTGCGCTGGATCGACCTGATCGGCGTGCAGCGGCACATAAAGGTGCTCGGCATCTTCGCGCGGCTGTGGTGGCGCGACGGCAAGGTCGGCTATCTCGACGACCTGCCGCTGACGCTCGATTACGTGCGCGACGCCAGCGCCCGACACCTGCCGTTGCGCGAGTTCGGTCTCTGGCTCGAGCGGCGCATCGTGCCGCAGCTCGCCGCGGCCAATGCACGCGCCAGGCAGCACGCCGCAGGCGCTGCCGCCGCACCGGCCGCGCGGCCGTGAAGGCTGTGCAGCCATGAAGGCTGTTCGGCCATGAAGGCGATGATCCTCGCGGCCGGCCGCGGCGAACGCATGCGGCCGCTGACGGACCATTGTCCGAAGCCCTTGCTCGAGGTCGGTGGCCGCTCGCTGCTCGCCTGGCATCTGGCGGCGCTGGCCCGCGCGGGGATCCGCGACATTGTCATCAACCACGCCTGGCTCGGCGAACGGATCGTCGCGGCACTCGGTGACGGCAGTCGCTACGGCGTACGCGTCGCCTACAGCGACGAGCACGGCGAGGCGCTGGAGACGGCGGGCGGCATCGTCAACGCCCTGCCGCTGCTCGGTTCCGAGCCCTTTCTGGCCGTCAACGGCGACATCTGGACCGACTTCGATTACGCACGGCCACCGCTGCTCGACGCGGACGCCACCGCCAGCCTGATCCTGGTGCCCAATCCGCCCCAGCACCCCAAGGGCGATTTCGCGTTGCTGCTGCGGGCCGACGGCGCCTTCGACGTGCTCGCAGACCCGGCAAGGCTTGCCGCTGTCGATGCGCCGCCGCGCTTCACGTTCTCCGGCATAGCCGTGTATCGACCGGAGTTCTTCGCCGGCCGGCAGCCCGGGCGGTTTCCGTTGCCGCCCCTGCTGCGCGAGGCCGCGGCGGCCGGGCGGGTGCGCGGAAGGGTCTACCGTGGCCTGTGGTCGGACATCGGCACGCCCGAGCGCCTCCACGAACTCGACGAGCGGCTGGCCGGTGGCGCGAACGGCTGAGGGGCACGCCCGACGCGCCGTCGCGTAAACTCCGGGCGTGGACAAGGACGACATTTCCGGCCGGGACGGCAAGGCACGCAGCGGCGAGAAATACCGCACTGCGCAGGGTTTCGCGGCGATCCGCGACGGCATCAAGGCCACTGCCGGCGCTCCCGGTCGCGTGCCCGGCGGCAAGCCGCGCTGGCTCAAGGCACCGCTTGCGGCCGGCGCCAACTACGATTTCGTGCGTCGGACCGTGCGCGAGCACCGGCTGGCCACGGTCTGCGAGGAGGCCAAGTGCCCCAATATCGGCGAATGCTGGAATGCCGGCACCGCCACCATCATGCTGATGGGCGAGGTGTGCACGCGCGCCTGCCGCTTCTGCGCCGTCGATACCGGCAACCCGCGCGGGTGGCTCGACCCTGAAGAACCGCGCAACACGGCGCGCACCGTGGCGCTGATGAAGCTGCGCTACGTCGTGCTGACCTCGGTCAATCGCGACGATCTTCCCGACGGTGGTGCGGCGCATTTCGCGGCCGCGGTCAGGGCGATCAAGGAAATCTCGCCACACACCGCGGTCGAGGCGCTGACCCCCGATTTCCAGGGCGTGCTCGCCGACGTCGAGACCGTGGTCGATTCGGGGCTCGAGGTGTTCGCCCAGAACGTCGAGACCGTGCGGCGTCTCACGCACCCGGTCCGTGATCCGCGCGCCGGATACGAACAGACGCTGCGCGTGCTGGCGCATGCCAGGCGGCACCGTCCCGAGGTGCTCACCAAGACCAGCCTGATGCTCGGACTCGGCGAGACGGACGAGGAAATCCGCCAGACCATCGCCGACCTGCGCGCGCACGACGTCGATCTGCTCACGCTTGGCCAGTACCTGCAGCCAACGGTGAATCATCTGCCGGTGGCGCGTTTCGTGACGCCGGACGACTTCGATCGCTACCGCGACTGGGCGTTGGCGGCCGGGTTCCGCGAGTGCGTGTCGGGACCACTGGTGCGCTCCAGCTACCGCGCCGAGCAGGCACTCGCCGGCAACAACGCGGGGCTCGACAATGCCGCACTCGCCGCAGTTGCCGCGCCGCGTCCGTAATCTCGGTCGCGTCGACTACCTGCCCGTGTGGCAGGCCATGCAGCGCTTCACCGACGAGCGCACGGCGGAAACGCCCGACGAGATCTGGGTGCTCGAGCATCACCCGGTGTTCACGCTCGGCATGAATGCCGATCCGCAGCATGTGCTCGCCGCCGGCGACATTCCCGTGGTGCGCGTCGATCGCGGTGGGCAGGTCACCTACCACGGCCCCGGGCAACTCGTCGTGTATCCGCTCATCGATCTGCGCCGTGCCGGTCTCGGGGTCCGCGACCTCGTCACGGCGCTCGAGCAGTCCGTCGTGGCTTGCCTCGCGGGCTACGGCATCCCGGCCGCCACGCGGCCAAAGGCACCGGGCGTCTACGTGCAGGACCGCAAAATCGCCAGTGTCGGCATCCGCGTACGTCGGGGTGCGAGTTATCATGGCATCGCGCTGAACGTCGCCATGGATCTGGAGCCGTTCGCGCGCATCAACCCCTGCGGCTACGAGGGGCTCGCGATGACCCAGCTGGCGGCGCTCGGCGCACCGACTGAGTCGACGTGTGTGGCCGCGGACCTGCTGACGGAACTGCAACGTTTGCTGTCGAGGAACTCGCATGACCCCTCCCAAACCCGTACCGACCAAGAAGGAACTCGACATCGTCCGTAAGTTGCTCGCCTATATCGGCGAGGACCCGGACCGCGAGGGCCTGCTCGAGACTCCAGCCCGTTTCCTGAAGGCCTGGGAGGAATACACCCGCGGCTACCGCGAGAAGCCCGAAGAAATCCTCAAGTCTTTCGAGGACGGTGCGCAGAGCGTCGACGAGATGGTCATCGTGCGCGACATCCCGGTGTACTCGCTCTGCGAGCACCATCTCGCGCCGTTCTTCGGCAGGGCCTACGTCGGCTATGTTCCCGACCGGCGCATCCTGGGCTTGTCAAAGATTTCGCGACTGGTCGAGATCTATGCGCGCCGCCTGCAGGTGCAGGAACGGCTGACCAACCAGATCGCCGACGCGCTCGACACCCACCTGCAGGCGCTGGGCGTGGCCGTGGTGATCGAGTGCCGGCACATGTGCATGGAGTCGCGCGGCGTGCGTCACACCGGCACGGCGACCGTGACTTCGGCGCTGCGCGGTTCGATCAAGAGCAATGCCGACACGCGGCGCGAGTTCCTCTCGCTGATCGGCCGCTGAGAGCTGCCGACCGCCGCTGAAAGCGGCTGGCAGCCGCCGGGCCGCGGGTCGTCAGATGACCATCAGCACGCCCGCGGTGGCCACGAGGGCGCCCACCAGGGACGTGACCTGCTCGCGACTCTCGGCGACGATGGTGTAGGTGATCGAGATGAAATTGCCGGCGCCGCTCGCGCGCTCGGTGATCCGCTCCGTCGGCAGGTCAGGGCAATGAATCCGAACCACGGCGTCGATGCGGCTGCGGAAATCCCGCGCGCTGCGTCCGACCACCTTGATCGGGTAATCGGTCGGAAACTGCAGCGGGCTGGGCGGCGTTGCGCCGTCGCCCGATGATGTGTCTGCTACCACGGTTGCGTCGCAAGCTCGCGCTGCAGGTCCGAGAAACCCGCCCACATGCGCTGCCATACCGGTCCGGGGACTCCCGCACCCACCGCCTTGCCGTCGAGCCGGGTGACGGCGGCGACCGTCTTGGTCGCCGAGGCCAGCCAGATCTCGTCGGCCATGCGCAACTCCGCCTCGGTTACCGTGCGCGTTTGCCGCGGGATGCCGAGACGGTCAGCAAGTTCTTCCACCACGCTGCGGGTGGTGCCGGGCAGGATCGCCAGCGAGTTGGGCGGCGTGACGATCACGCCGTCGATGACGAGGTGCACGGTGGAGGCGGTGGCCTCCATCATCAGCCCGTCGCGCAGCAGGATGGTCTCGTCGGCGCCGACGTCGCAACTCAACTGGCGCTGCAGCACGTTGCCGAGCAGCGCCACGGACTTGATGTCGCAGCGTGCCCAGCGGATGTCGGGTGCGGTGACGCAGGCGAATCCTTGCGCAAGCTGCGCTGCGGAGGGGCGCTGCAAAGGCGCTGCAAAGGCGAACACGGTCGGCGGGATCTGCGGCAGGGGCGCATGCGCGCGACCGACATCGGCGCCACGCGACACCTGCACGTAGACGTACATGTCGCCGCCGCCATTGCGCTCCATCAGTCCGCGCACGATCGCGCGCCAGCCGTCGAGGTCGTGCGGATCGGTCAGGCGCAGGGCCGCACAGCTGCGTGCGAGACGCTCGAAGTGCTCGACGAAGCGGAATGGTCGGCCGGAGAAAACCGGTACGACTTCATAGACGCCGTCGCCGAAGAGGAAACTGCGATCGAGCGGCGAGATCCGCGCCTCGGCGAGCGGCAGCCACTGACCATCGAGATGACAGATCGGGAGTGTTGCAGCCATGACTCACCTGAACCAGAGTGCGACCGTGTCACGGGCCCGCGCCCAGATGCCGCCCGCCGGCATCTCGCGACTGACGACGAGCGGCACGCGCTTGATCACCGTGCCGCCGTCGCGCACCTGCAACTCACCGACCCGTTGGCCGGCCTTCAGCGGTGCGACGAGCGGTTCGTCGAGGCGGGTGGTCACTTGCAATTTTGCCGCGCCACCCCGGACCACGGTGACGGCGACGCTGGTCTGCGGTCCGATGGCGACGGACTGCTCGGTACCCTTGTAGATGCGCGGCTGCAGCACCATCTCGCCCGCCTTGCGCAGCGTGACGGTTTCATAGAAGGCGAAGCCATAGTTGAGCAGCGCGGCACTCGCCTGCTCGCGCACCTTCGGTGACGTCGTGCCGAATACGGCGGAGATCATGCGCGTGCCGTTGCGCTGTGCCGAACTCACCAGGCAGTAGCCTGCCGTGTCGGTGTGACCGGTCTTGATGCCATCGACGCTGGAGTCCTGGTAGAGCAGGCCGTTGCGATTGCCCTGGCGGATGTCGTTCCAGACGAATTCCTTCTGCGAGTACCAGCGGTAGTACTGCGGGAAGTCGCGGATCAGGGCGCGTGCCAAGATCGCGATGTCGCGTGCGGTGGTGTAGAGCGCGGGATCCGGCAGACCCGTGGCGTTGGCGAAGTTGCTGTTCTTCATGCCGAGGGCCTTGGCCTGCTGGGTCATCAGCTGCGCGAAGGTTTGCTCCGAACCGGCGAGACGCTCGGCCAGTGCGGTGGCGGCGTCGTTACCGGACTGGACGATCATTCCCTGCAGCAGCACCTCTGCGGGCACCTTGTCGCCCACCTGCAGGAAAGTACGGGAACCCTCCGCGCGCCACGCCCGCTCGCTGATGGTGATCGGTTCCTGCAACTGCAGCCGCCGCTCGGCGAGCGCGCGGAAGGCGACGTAGGCCGTCATCACCTTGGTGATGCTCGCCGGCTCGATCCGCATGTCCTCGTTCTCGCCGGCGAGTCGCCGCCCGGTCGCCTCGTCGATCAGGATCCACGACTTCGCGGCGACGGCCGGAGCCGGCGGGATTGCAGCCGTGGTGGCCAGTGCGGCGGGGTTGCCGGCGCAAAGCAGAGTCAAGGCCAGGCCGACTGACATGAGGCGCGTTCGCTTCGTGGCGGCGCGGACGATGGAAGCAACGATGCGGGACATGGGCGACAAGCTGCAGCTCCTGCGGGGTGTGGGCGGGGTCGGGCAGCGCGGATTGTAAACGGCTTACTCGTGCGCGGGACGCGCGTCGGGGACTCCTGTGAGACGCAATCTCTCGATCATGTCGTCCGCCTCGATGGCGCCATCGAGCGGACCGACGTGCACGCGGAACACGTTGCGTTCGCCGATGCGCGCCTCGCGGACGATCACATTGCGTATGCCGGCACCTGCGAGCCGCGTCACCATTGCCTCCGCGTTCAGCCGCGCCGCGAACGAGCCGGCCTGCAGGTAGCGCGAACTGATGCCGACTCCCGCCATCGTCGCGACGGCCGCGATCGGCGTGACCTGCGCGGTCGACGCCAGCGTCGACGCTGGCGTCGAGGGCGGCGTCGACGGCAGTTCCTCGCCGGGTTCGATGACGCGGATCTCCACCGGCGCGGTGCCTTTGCGGATCATGTCGAGTTTCCAGGCCGCGGTGTAGGAGAGGTCGATGATGCGATCGCCCACGAAGGGACCGCGGTCATTGACGCGTACGACGACCGAACGGCCATTGTCGATATTGGTGACGCGGACGTAGGCGGGGATGGGCAGCGTCTTGTGCGCCGCGGTCATGGCGTACATGTCGTAGGGTTCGCCGCTCGAGGTGCGCTCGGCATGAAAACCCGGCCCGTACCAGGAGGCCGTGCCGCGCTCGAAGTGGCCGCGGGCGCTCGACTTGACGCGATAGGTTCGCCCGAACACCACGTAGGTTTCCGGGTTGCCGTAGCGGCTGCGCGGTTCCTTGCGTGGCACGGCGTCCGGGATCGCGTCGAGCCGTCGTGGCGGTTGCGGCGCATCGCTGGTCGGTTTCGCTGGCACGGGCAGCGGCTCGGGTGCGCGCCGCAGCGTGCCGCAACCCGACAGCAGCAGCGCGCCCAACGTGAGGAGGAGCGTGAGTCGCATCGCGGGAGCGGCGCGGTCTTGCGCGTGCACACCGACCGTCACGTCGCCGGTGCTCCATCGACGAGCGGCGGCGTCGCGCTGGGTGCGCGTGGCGCAGCCGGCGGCGGCGCCTCACCGGCCAGCGAAGCCGCGATGGCCGTCGCAAGATCGTGTACCGCCATCGCGTACAGGATGCTGCGGTTGTATCTCGTGATCACCTGGAAGTTTCGCAGGCCGACCCGGACGTTGCCCCTGTCGGGCAGTTCCGCCGGCAGCAGGATGACGCGGGTGTCGTCGGCAATCGATGTCGGCAGCGGCAGGCCGCGTCCCCGGGCACCGGCGGCCGTCTCCGAGAGTTCGAGATTGCGCGGATTGAGCGTAGGCATGACCGCTGCCATGGTCGTGGCATCGGCGGCCGGATCGAGCAGCACCGGGGCATCCCGTTGCCAGCCGTGCTCCGCGAAATAGTTGGCAACGCTGCCGATGACGTCGTCCCAATCGTTGAAAAGATCGCGCCGAACATCGGTTGCGCCGTCGAGCGCGCCATTGACGGCGTAGCGACGGTAACTCGAGGGCATGAACTGCGGCGCCCCCATCGCGCCCGCGTAGGACCCGAGGGTGGCGAGCGGGTCGAGGGATTCTTCGCGCACCAGCAGCAGGAACTGTTCGAGTTCCGAGCGGAAGAACCTGCTGCGCGGGGGATAGTCGAAGCCCAGGGTCATCAGCGCATCGAGCACCCGCCACGAACCCTTGTTGCGGCCGTAGGACGTTTCGATGCCGATGATGGCCGCGATGTACGCCGCCGGCACACCGGTTTTCGCTTCTGCGGCGGCAAGGCGCGTCGCCTGGCTGCGCGAGAACTCGACGCCGCGCGCCACGCGCTCCGGCGACACCAGCCGCTCGCTGTATTGCCACCACTTGAGCACGCTCTCGGCCGGCCGCGTGATCGCCGCGATGATGCGCGGCTGGAACCTGCCCTCGGCCAGGATGCCGCGCAGTTCCTCGGCCGGGATGCCCTGTCTCGCGGCGACCTCGTCGACGAAGCTGCGGATGTCCTCGCGGGCGAGATCGAAGGGTGCAGGCTCCGCGGGCAAGACGGCAGCCGGAGGCGCGGCGGGTGCGGGTGCCGGGGCGGCCGGCGCAACCACCGGCGCCGGTTCAGGTGCGGCTTTCTTTGGCGGTGCGGCGCATGCGCCGAGCGCGAGCAGCGTGATGGAGGCGGGGAGGATTGCGCGACGGCGCGTGCCGTTGACGGTGATCATCAGGCGGCGAGTTTCCGGTTCGCATGCAACGACATCAGCATACCGAAGCCCGCAAGCAGGGTCACCATGGATGTGCCGCCGTAGCTGACGAGAGGCAGCGGTACCCCCACCACCGGCAGCAGGCCGCTGACCATGCCCGCATTGATGAACACGTAGACGAAGAACGTCGCGGCGAGACTGCCGGAGAGCAGGCGGGCGAAGGTGTCGCGCATCTGTGCCGCGAGCCAGAGGGCGCGCAGGGTGACGAACACGTACAAGCCGAGCAGCAGCAGCGCGCCGAGGAGGCCGAGTTCCTCGCCGATCACCGCGAACACGAAGTCGGTCGCGCGTTCCGGCAGGAACTCGAGTTGTCCCTGCGTCCCCTGCAGGTACCCTTTGCCGAAAAGTCCGCCCGAACCGAGAGCGATGGTCGACTGGATGATGTGATACCCCGAACCCAGCGGGTCGGACTGCGGGTCGAGGAAAGTGAGCACGCGCTGCCGCTGGTAGTCGTGCAGGAACGACCATCCGACCGCTGCCGCGATGACGCCGCCGACGCCGAGCAGTGCGATGTAGCGGATTGCGAGGCCGGCGAGCAGCACGACGATGGATCCGGCGAGCATGATGAGCAGTCCCGTGCCGAGGTCGGGCTGCACGATGGTGAGCGCGGTGGGCACGAGGATCACTGCGGCGAGCAGCAGCAGGGTACGCGTGTCGGGCGGCAGCGGCCGCTCGCGCAGCAGCCACGCGCAAGTCATGGGCACGGCGATCTTCATGAGCTCGGAGGGCTGGAAGCGCACGATGCCGAGATCCAGCCAGCGTTGCGCCCCCTTGCCTATGTAGCCGATCGCATCGACGATGATGAGCAGCACGAGACCCGCCACGTACAACCACGGCGAGAGTCTGCGCAGCATCCCGGGCCGCAGCTGCGCGAGAACCACCATCAGCATGGCACCGAGTCCCAGCCGTACGCAGCCGCGGAGCACCGCGTCCCAGTCGCCGCCGGAAGAACTGTAGAGCACGAATTGGCCGAAGAGCGCGATCGCCGCGAGACCTGCGAGCAGCGGGCCATCGAGCTGCAGCTTGCCGAGTATCTGCCGCGTGCGGGTGAGAGTGCGTTGCGTGGTGCCGTCGACGTTTTCGCGCAGCATGATCTACTCCTGCGGTTCCGCGCCGGCAGGCGCGGTCGCATTGGTCACCGAACCGTCTGCGGAAGCCGCCGCCTCCGCCGGTGGCGGGAATTTGCGCAGCAGGTAGGCGTCCATCACCGTGCGCGCGATGGGCGCCGCCGTGCCGCTGCCGCTGCGCCCGTTCTCGACGATCACCGCGATCGCTATCTTTGGTGCGTCGGCCGGCGCAAAGGCGATGAACCACGCATGATCGCGCAGCCGCTCGGCGATCGCCGACTCGTTGTAGCGTGCGTTCTGCGCGACGCTGAACACCTGTGCCGTGCCGGTCTTGCCGGCGATGGCATACGGCGCGCCGGCTGCGGCGCGGGTGGCGGTGCCGCCCTGCATGACCGCCAGCATGCCGTCGATCACGCGTTCCCAGTCCTCCGGCTTGCCTGCCTCGGGGGGCGGCAGCGGGCGTGGTGCGATCTCGGTGACCCGGCGCGTGGCGGGGTCGCGCAGGGCGCGTACCAGACGCGGCCGGAAGTTGCGCCCGCGCGTGGCGAGCACGGCGGTCATGTGGGCGAGCTGCAGCGGCGTGCTCGTCATGTATCCCTGGCCGATGCCGAAGATGACCGTCTCGCCGGGGAACCAGACCTGCTCGGATCTCTTGCGGAACGCCTGCTGCTTCCACTCCGGCGACGGCAGGATGCCCGACTTCTCGCCACCGACATCGATGCCGGTGGGTTCGCCGAGACCGAACTCGGCGAGGAAGTCGTGCAGGCGTCGCACGCCAATGCGGCTGGCCATGTCGTAGAAATAGGTATCGCAGGATTGCGCGATCGCGGTGCGCAGGTCGACCGCGCCGTGTCCACGCGGCTTCCAGTCACGAAAACGATGCCGGCTGCCCGGCAGCGAGAAGAACCCGGCGCAGTAATGCGGTTCGAGCGGGTTGGTCACGCCGTACGTCAGTCCGGCGAGCGCCACGACCGGTTTGACGGTGGAACCGGGCGGATAGGTGCCGCGCAGCGCGCGGTTGAACAGCGGCTGATCCGGGTCCTCGTTGAGGGCGCGGAACTCGGCACGGGTCAAGCCGCGCGCGAAACCGTTCGGATCGAAACCCGGCCGACTGACCATGGCGATGACGTCGCCGTTGTTCGGATCGAGCGCGACGATCGCCGCGCGCTCGCCGCGTACCGCGTCCTCGGCGACACGCTGCACCTCGAGATCGAGGGTCAGGACCAGGTCGGTGCCGGGCTCGCCGGGCTCTGCCGCGAGGTCGGCCTCCAGCGCGCCCGCCTTGTCGACCGAGCGGCCGCGGGCATTGACCATGATCTCGCGACGGCCGTTGCGGCCGCGCAGTGCATCCTCGAAGGCCGCCTCGACACCGACCTTGCCGATCGTCGAGGTGCCGGCGTACTGCTCGCGATCGATGCGTGCGAGATCGCGCTCGGAGATCGTGCCGACGTAGCCGAGCGCGTGCACCGCAAGCTCGCCGTACGGGTAGCTGCGCGCAAGCCGGGTGCGGATATCCACGCCCGGGAACTCGAAGCGGTTGACGGCGAAGCGGGCCATGTCCTCTTCGTCGAGGAAGAGCCGTATCGGCACGCTGTCGAAGGGTCGGCGCGAGCGCACGATGCGACGCAGATCGTCGATGTCGTCGGCATCGATGAGTCCGACACGGGCGAGACCGCGCAGCGTTGCGTCGAGATCGGGGACTTCCTCGGGGACCAGCTCGAGCTGATAGGCGGGCTTGTTCTCGGCGACGATCACGCCGTTGCGGTCGTAGATGATGCCGCGCGGCGTGGGCTGCGGCTCGATGCGCACGCGATTTCCCTGGGCGAGCTCGGTGTAGTGCTCGTTGCGCACCAGCTGCAACCAAACGAGCCTGCCGAGCAAAACCACCGTGAGCAGGACGACGACCACCCCCGCGGCGATCGCGCGCTGCTCGAACAGGCGCTGCTCGCGCCAGAAATCCTTGATGCGTCCGCGGATGCTCATGCCGTGCTGGCTGCGCTGGCGCCGCCGCTCAGCGCCGCGCGCGGTTCTCGCTCGCCTGCCAGCCGGCCGTCAGCGGCCAGAGCAGCGCGCCCGTGACGACCGGCAGCCAACGCATCCAGCCGCCGGTCGCGTGGCCGGTCCAGCCGTCGATCGCCCAGGTGACGGCCTCGAAGACGAGCAGCAGCGCGGCTGCGAACAGCGCCTGTTCGAGCAGCGGCTTGGTGCGCACCTGCAGGTGCTGCCGGATGGCGATGTACGACACCAGTGCCAGCGCCAGCGCATGCTGGCCGAAGACGGCGCCGCGATAGACGTCGAGCGCGAGCCCGACGAAGAAACCGAGCGTGATGCCGCCTGCGCGCGGCGCGATCAGCGACCAGAAGATGACCGTGACGACGACGAACGGCGGCCGGATCGCACCCAGCCAGAAGGGCAAGGGCAGCACCTGCAGCACGAAGGCCGCGAGCGACGTCAGCACCATGCGACTGCGTACCGTGGCGGCGATCATGGCGACTTCACGGGTTCCGGGAGTGTCGCCGGTGCGGCCGGATGCTGCGGCTTGAACCAAAGAAATGCGACCACCCGGTCGCGGTCCAGCCCGGAGGTCATCCGCGCCGTCACCTGCGCGAGCGGCGAACTGCCGTCGCGACGGACGCCACCGACTCTCGCGACCGGATAGCCCGCGGGAAACACGCCGCCGAGCCCGGAAGTGACCAGCAGGTCGCCTTCGCCGATGTCCGTCTGCAGCGGCAGCAGCGGCAGCGTGAGTTCGCCGGCGCGACCGGTCCCCAGCGCGAGCGTCCGTTGCCCCGTACGCGCGATCTGTACCGGCACCGCGTGCTCCGGATCGGCGAGCAGGATGATCTCCGAACTCCACGGACCGACGCGCAGCACCTGGCCGACGAGTCCGCCGCCGGCGATCACGGTCTGGCCCTTGAATACGCCATGTGAAGCGCCCCGATCGACGGTGAAGCGCTGGCGAAGCCGGTTGTTCTCGGTGGCGATGACGCGCGCGGGCAGCCAGCGATCCGCGACGTCGGCAGCGGCACCGCGCAGCATGCGCAACTCGCGGTTTTCGCGCTCGAGGTCGGTGCGCCGCATGGCGAGCAGTTCGAGTGCGCGGATCTGCTCGCGCAGATTGCGGTTCTCGGCCTGCAGCGTGGCCCGCTGTTCGAACGCGTCACGGGTCCATTCCCAGGCCCTCGCGGGGGAGGCGAGGGCCATCTGCAGCGGGTAGGCGACGGCTTGCAGGCCGAAGCGCACGGTATCGAGCCAGCCGCCGCGCTGGTCGAGCCACATGATCGCCAGCGACAGGACGGCGTAGCCGAAGAAGCGCAGGCCCGCCGGGGTGCCGCGTTGGATGATGTTTCGGCTGGCAGCCGTCTTACTCAAGCCCGAAGTTGCCGGGGCCGAGTTCGTCCATCAGTTCGAGGATGCGTCCGCCACCGCGCGCGACACAGGTCAGCGGATCTTCGGCTATCACCACCGGGACGCCGGTTTCCTCTGTGATGAGCTTGTCGATGTCGCGCAGCAGCGCACCGCCGCCCGTCACCACGATGCCGCGCTCGGCCACGTCCGAACCGAGTTCGGGCGGGGTCTGCTCGAGTGCCTGCTTGACCGCGCCGACGATACCCTGCAACGGCTCCTGCAGCGCCTCGAGGATCTCGTTGCTGTTGAGCGTGAACGCGCGCGGCACGCCTTCGGAGAGGTTGCGGCCCTTGACGGAGATCTCGCGCACCGACTGGCCGGGATAAGCCGAGCCGATCTCGATCTTGATGCGCTCGGCCGTCATCTCGCCGATGAGGATGCCGTAGTTGCGCCGTACGTAATTGGTGATGGCTTCGTCGAAGCGATCGCCGCCGATGCGCGCCGACTGCGCGTAGACGATACCGTTGAGGGAGATCACCGCGACTTCGGAGGTGCCGCCGCCGATGTCGAGCACCATCGAGCCGCGGGCTTCCTGCACCGGCAGCCCGGCGCCGACCGCAGCAGCCATCGGTTCGCTGACGATCGCCACCGTGCGCGCCCCGGCGCCTTCGGCCGATTCGCGGATCGCGCGCCGCTCGACCTGCGTGGAGCCGACCGGCACGCACACGAGCACGCGCGGCGACGGCTTCAGCAGCCGGTTGTCGTGCACCTTGGCGATGAAGTACTGCAGCATCTTCTCGGTGAAGGTGAAGTCGGCGATCACGCCGTCCTTCATCGGTCGCACGGCGGTGATGTTGCCGGGCGTGCGGCCGAGCATGTTCTTCGCCTCCGAGCCGACGGCGACGATGACCTTGCCGCCGCGACTGAAGTCGTCCTGGACGGCGACCACCGACGGCTCGTTGAGGACGATGCCGCGATCGCGGACGTAGATGAGGGTGTTGGCCGTGCCGAGGTCGATCGAAATGTCGCTCGAAAAATAGCCGCGCAGACGTTTGAACATCGTGGGTGTGCCGAGGCTCGTGATCAGGGAAAAAGGGGTGGGGAAAAGTCTTGCAATCTAACAACCTGCGGGCCCTTCCACAAGGCAAGGATGATATGATCGCGCGCCCGGCGCGAGCCGGATTCCGTGCCGTTTCAACCTGCCCGAGCCAGGGCTTTCCCCGCCACGCAGCACCGGATCGTGACCATGAGCCTCAACCGAGAAGCCATCGAAAACATTGCGCGCCTGGCGCGCCTCGAATTGACCGAGGCCGAGGTCCCGGTCTACGTCGACTCGCTCTCCAAGATCTTCGCCTTCGTCGGCGAACTCGAGCGCGCACCCACCGGCGGTATCGCGCCGATGGCGCACCCGCTGCCCGGGTTGGCGCAGCGCTTGCGTGCCGACGAAGTCACCGAAACCGACCGTCGTGACGAGTACCAGCGCAATGCGCCGCGTACCGAGGCCGGCCTCTACCTCGTGCCCAAGGTGATCGAATGAGCGCGCCGGCCGCCAGTGTTGCCGCGCTCGCGCGCGGACTCGCCGCGGGCGAGTACTCGAGCGTCGAGCTCACCCGCGCCTACCTGCAGCGCATCGCCGCCGCGCAGCCGGCACTGAACGCGTTCGTCACCGTGACCGGCGACGCCGCCCTCGAAGCCGCCGCGGCCGCCGATGCCGCGCGCGCCGCGGGACGTGCCGGAGCGCTCACCGGCGTGCCGATCGCCCACAAGGACATCTTCTGCACCGAGGGAGTGCTGACCACCTGCGGCTCGAAGATGCTCGCCAACTTCGTCTCCCCCTACGACGCCACGGTCGTCGCCGGGCTGCGTGCCGCCGGCACCGTCATGCTCGGCAAGCTCAACATGGACGAGTTCGCGATGGGCTCGTCCAACGAGACGAGTTTCTTCGGTCCGGTCCGCAACCCCTGGAACACCGGCATGGTGCCGGGTGGGTCCTCCGGCGGTTCTGCGGCCGCGGTCGCGGCGCGCATCGTCCCGGCGGCGACGGCCACCGACACCGGCGGTTCGATCCGTCAGCCGGCGGCGCTCTGCGGCGTCACGGGCATCAAGCCGACCTATGGGCGTTGCAGCCGCTACGGCATGATCGCCTTCGCCTCCAGTCTCGATCAGGCGGGGATCATCACCGTCAGCGCCGAGGATGCCGCGCTGCTGCTCGGGCCGATGTCGGGCTTCGACCCGCGCGACTCGACCAGCGTCGACTCGGCGGTGCCCGACTACACCGCAACTCTCGGCGACTCCCTCTCGGGGCTCACCATCGGCCTGGTGCGCGAATTCTTCGACAAGGGTCTCGATGCCGCCTGCGAGCAGCGCATCCGTGACGCCATCGCGGTCTATGAAAAGCTCGGCGCCAGGGTACGCGAGGTCAGTTGCCCGAACCTGCCGCTGTCGGTGCCAACCTATTACGTTGTCGCGCCTGCCGAGTGCTCTTCGAACCTCGCCAGGTTCGACGGCGTGCGCTTCGGACACCGCTGCGAATCGCCCAGGAACCTGCTCGACCTCTATTGCCGTTCGCGCGGCGAAGGCTTCGGTGCAGAGGTCAAGCGCCGCATCATGACCGGCACCTACGTGCTCTCCGCCGGCTATTACGACGCCTACTACCTCAAGGCACAGCAGGTGCGGCAGCTCATCAGCGCCGACTTCGCGCGCGCTTTTGGCGAGTGCGACCTGCTGCTCGGGCCGACCTCGCCGACGCCGGCCTTCGGCATCGGCGCCAAGAGCGACGATCCGATCACCATGTACCTCAACGACATCTACACCATCGGCGCCAACCTCGCCGGCCTGCCGGGCATGTCGATCCCCTGCGGTTTCGTCGACGGTCTGCCGGTGGGGCTGCAGCTCGTCGGCCCGCATTTCTCCGAGGCGCGTATGCTCAATGCCGCGCATCGCTACCAGCAGGAAACCGACTGGCATCTCCGGGTGCCGGCGGCCTTCGCCTGAGGATCCGCCATGGAATGGGAAACCGTCATCGGTCTCGAGATCCACGCGCAGCTCGCCACGCGTTCGAAGATCTTCTCCGGCTCCGCGACCGCCTACGGCGCGGCACCGAACACGCAGGCGAACCTCGTCGACCTCGGCTATCCGGGCGTGCTGCCGGTGCTCAACGGCGAGGCCGTGCGCATGGCCGTGCGCTTCGGGCTCGCCATCGGTGCGAAGATCGCGCCGCACTCCGTGTTCGCGCGCAAGAACTACTTCTACCCCGACCTGCCCAAGGGCTACCAGATCAGCCAGTACGAACTGCCGATCGTCGCCCGCGGCACGCTCGACATCCTGCTCGAGGACGGCACCCGCAAGCGCATCGGCATCACCCGTGCCCACCTCGAAGAGGACGCCGGCAAGTCGTTGCACGAAGGCCTGCCCGGCGTGAGCGGCATCGACCTCAATCGTGCCGGCACGCCGCTCATCGAGATCGTCAGCGAGCCTGACCTGCGCTCCGCCAAGGAAGCCGTCGCGTACATGAAAAAGGTGCACACCCTGGTGCGCTACCTCGAGATCTGCGACGGCAACATGCAGGAAGGTTCGTTCCGCTGCGACGCCAACGTCTCGGTCCGTCCCAAGGGCAGCGACAAGTTCGGCACGCGCGCCGAGATCAAGAACCTCAACTCCTTCCGCTTCGTCGAGAAAGCCATCAACTACGAGGTCGGTCGGCAGATCGACTTGCTCGAGGGCGGCGGTCGGGTCGTGCAGGAGACGCGGCTCTACGATCCGGACAAGGGCGAGACGCGCTCGATGCGCTCCAAGGAAGAAGCCAACGATTACCGCTACTTCCCCGATCCCGACCTGCTGCCCGTGGTCATCGACGAGGCGTTCATCGGCACCGTCAGGGCCTCGCTGCCCGAGTTGCCCGACGACAAGGCGGCGCGCTTCGTGCGCGACTACGGTCTTTCCGAATACGACGCCGGCGTGCTCACCGCGAGCCGTGAGATGGGTGCGTTCTACGAAGACGTGGTACGCCGCGTGGGGCGCGACCCCAAGCTCTGCGCGAACTGGGTGATGGGAGACCTCGCGGCCTTCCTCAACAAGGACAATCTCGAGATCGGCGCCTCACGCGTCGATGCGGCGGCGCTTGCGGGGCTCGTGCTGCGCATTGCCGACGCCACCATCTCGGGCAAGATCGCCAAAGATGTTTTCGAGGCGATGTGGGCTTCGGGCGAGAGTGCCGACGCCATCATCGAGCAGAAAGGCCTGCGACAGATCACCGACACCGGTGCCATCGAGCGTGCCATCGAAGAAGTGATGGCGAAGAACCCCGGCCAGCTTGCCGATTACCGCTCCGGCAAGGACAAGCTGTTCGGCTTCTTCGTGGGTCAGGTCATGAAGACGACCGGCGGCAAGGCCAACCCCGCGCAACTCAACGAGCTTCTCAAGAAGAAGCTCGCCGGCTGACGCCAGGCCGCCGGATCCGCGGAACGCATGTCGCAGCCAGACAGCACCGGGTCGCCCCGACTCGACTTCGTCCAGCGTTTCGCCGTCGAACAGCAGCTGGTGCGCGGGCAGTTCGTGCGTCTGGGACCCGCGTGGCTGGCGCTGCGCGAACACGGCGACTATCCGGCGGCCGTGCGTCGGCTGCTCGGCGAGGCGGTCGCAGCTTCGGTGCTGCTTGCTTCCACGCTCAAGTTCCGCGGCGAACTGACGCTGCAACTGCAGGGCGACGGTGCGGTCCGGCTGCTGGTCGCGCAGTGCACCCACGACTTCCGCGTCCGTGCCGTGGCGCGCTTCGATCGTGCGCGGGTCGAGGCAGCCGCCGGCGATTTCGGCGCTCTGGCCGGGCAAGGCACCCTGGTGGTGACCGTCGAGGCCGACCGGCTCGCTTCGCGCTACCAGGGTGTCGTCCCCATCAGCGGCGGGTCGCTCGCCGCCTCGCTGGAACACTACTTTGCCACCTCGGAGCAGCTGCCGACCGGGATCGCGCTCGGCGCCGACGACTATGGTGCCGCGGGACTGCTGGTGCAGCGCATGCCCGACCACGGGGGCACTGCGGCAGCCACGGCCGGCGAGGCCGACCGCACCGTCGAGGCCGATCGCACTTTCGAGGCCGCGCGCACGGCGATCGGCGGCGTGCAGCAGGACGAGCTGCTGGCGCGACCGCCCGAAGAATTGATGCGCCGAAGTTTTGCCGGACTCGACCTGCGCGTGCACGAGTCGCAGCGGGTGGCTTTCCGCTGCCGCTGCAGCGCGGAGCGGGTCTCGGGCATGCTGCGTTCGCTCGGCGCAGCGGAGCTCGATGCCATCGTCGCCGAACAGGGTGCGGTCACGGTGACCTGCGAGTTCTGCCACAAGCCGTGGCGCTTCGATGCCGTCGATGTCTCGCGCCTCTTCGGTGCCGCGGTCGACCAGTTGCCAGGCTCCGACGCGATCAACTGAGCCGCACGCCACTCGCCTGAATCAGCGGCCGCGGTGTCTTCAGCCGCGGTGCTCGCTGGCGAGGTACTCCTCGCTCTGCATCTCGATCAGTCGGCTGGCCGTGCGTTCGAACTCGAAGCGCAGGCGCTCGCCCTGATAGAGCTGCGTCGGCGCCGCGGCGGCAGACAGCACCAGCTTGACGCGGCGGTCGTAGAACTCGTCGACCAGCGCGATGAAGCGCCGGGCTGCATCTTCGCCCGCGCGGCTGAACACCGGCACGTCCGACACCAGCACGCTCTGGAACTCGCGCGCGATGCTGACGTAGTCGTTCTGGCTGCGCGGCCCCTCGCAGAGCGCCTTGAAATCGAACCACACCACGTTGTCGCAGACCCGCATCACCGGGATCCGCCTGCCCTCGATGTCGAGGTGACCACCCGTGCTGCCGAGGCCATCGGCCAGGTCCTCGAAGATTTCGGTCAGCGCCGCGGCCGCCCGCTCGGAGTCGGCTTGCAGATAGATCGGCATGCGCGTCAGGTGGCGCAGACGGTAGTCGGTGCTGCCATCGACGCAGACGAGATCGCAATGCCGCTCCAGCAGTGCGATCGCCGGCAGGAACCGCTGCCGCTGCAGGCCGTTGCGGTAGAGGCCCGAGGGCGGCACGTTCGAGGTGAACACCAGCGTGACACCGCGGTCGACGAGATGCGTGAACAGGCCGCCGAGCAGCATGGCATCGGCGATGTCGGTGACGAACAGTTCGTCGAGGCAGACCACGCGTGCTTCGGCGGCGATGTCGGCGGCGACCGCGACGAGCGGTTCGACCTCGTTCCTGTGCCGGCCCAGGCCTTCGTGCACACCCTGCATGAAACGATGGAAATGGCTACGGCGCTTCGCCTTGAACGGCAGGCTCTCGAAGAAAAGATCCATCAACCAGGTCTTGCCGCGACCCACGCTGCCCCAAAGATAGATGCCGCGCACGGCGGCGCCATGCCCGGGAGTGCCCGAAAAGCGCCGCATCAGCCGCGCAACCAGCGACACCTTCTCGGCCCGCACGAGATCGGCGCGCAGGCGGTCGAGATGGGAGACGGCCAGTCGCTGTGCGGGGTCCTCCGCGAAGCCCTGGGCCGCCAGCGTGGAGGCGTAGCGGAAGGCGAGCGCACCCGTCTCCGCTTCGCTCAACCGAGCAACTCCGTCCGGTTGCGGAAGTGCTCGAGGGCGCCGGGATTGGCGAGCGCGTCGGTGTTGGTCACCGGCAGGCCATGCACGACGTTGCGCACCGCGAGTTCGACGATCTTGCCGCTGATGGTGCGCGGGATCTCCGGCACGGCGACGATCTTCGCCGGCACGTGCCGCGGCGTGGTATTGGCGCGGATCGTGTCGCGGATGCGTTTCTGCAGCGCTTCGTCGAGCGCCACGCCGTCGCGCAGCCGGACGAACAGCACGACGCGCACGTCGCCTTGCCAGTCCTGGCCGATGCACAGCGACTCGAGGATCTCCGGCAGGGTCTCGACCTGGCGATAGATCTCCGCGGTGCCGATGCGGATGCCGCCGGGGTTGAGCACGGCATCGGAGCGCCCGAGGATCATGAAGCCGCCGTGGGCGGTGCGCATGGCGTAGTCGCCGTGGTGCCAGATGCCGGGGAAGCGCTCGAAATAGGCTTTGCGATAACGCGAACCGTCGTCGTCGCCCCAGAAGCCGATCGGCATCGAGGGGAAACTGCGGCGGCAGACGAGTTCGCCCTTTTCGCCGGGCGGCAGCGACCGGCAGGCGTCGTCGACCACGTCCACCGCCATGCCGAGGCCTGCGCACTGCAGCTCGCCCCGGTACACCGGTCCCAGCGGATTGCCCATGCAGAAGCTCGAGATGATGTCCGTGCCGCCGGAGATGGACGCGAGCTGGACGTCCGCCTTGATCTCGCGGTAGACGAAGTCGAACTGCTCGGGCGCCAGCGGCGATCCGGTGGAAATCACGGTGCGCAGCGTCGGCAGCTGCACGCGCTCGCGCGGCCGGTAGCCCGCCTTGTCGAGCGCCGACAGATACTTCGGGCTGGTGCCGAAGATGCTGACGTGTTCTTCCTCGGCCATGCGCCAGAGCACCCCTTCGTCGGGATGGAAGGGCGAACCATCGTAGAGCACGAGCGTGGCGCCGACCGCGAGCCCGCTCGCCAGCCAGTTCCACATCATCCAGCCGCAGGTGGTGAAGAAGAACAGCCGGTCGTTGCGTCGCAGGTCGACGTGCAGGTGATGTTCCTTCAGGTGCTGCAGCAGCGTGCCGCCGGCGCCGTGCACGATGCACTTCGGCTTGCCGGTGGTGCCGGACGAATACATCACGAAGAGCGGATGGTCGAACGGCAGCCGCTCGAAAACCGGCCTGGCGCCCGGCGTACCGAAACGCGCCCACGTGTGCACGCGGCGCGTCCCGACGCCCTGCAACCGCGTGAGATCGGGCTCGGCCGCGACGTACGGCACGACGATGACGCTGCTGACGGAGGGCAGTTGTGCGAGCACGCCGGCGATCGGTGCGAGCGAGTCCAGCGTCTTGCCGCCATAGAAATAGCCGTCGGCGGTGACGATGACCTTGGGCGCGATCTGGCCGAAGCGGTCGAGCACGCCGGCGATACCGAAGTCCGGTGAACAGGATGACCAGATCGCGCCGAGGCTCGTGGTGGCGAGCATGGCGATCAGCGTCTCCGGAAGGTTCGGCATGAAGCCCGCGACGCGATCTCCCGCAGTCACCCCGGCATCGCGCAGTCCGGCCGCCACGCGCGCGGTTTCGGCGGCGAGTTGTCGATAGGACAGCGTGCGCCGCTGGCCGCGCTCGTTGTGGAACACGAGCGCGAGGTGGTCATCGCGGTAATGCAGCAGGTTCTCGGCGAAGTTGAGTCTTGCACCGGGGAACCAGCGTGCCCCCGGCATGCGCTCGCCATCGACGAGCACCGCGGCGTCCGCCCATTCGGCCTTGATGTCGGCGAAGTGCGCAAGCTCGAACCAGAAGGCGTCCGCCTGTTCGATGGACCAGCGATGCAGCGCGGCATAGTCGTCGAGGCGCAGGCCGCGACGCGCCGCGAGGCAATCCATGAAGCGCGCGAGGTTGCTCGCCCGGCGCCGCTCTTCGCTTGGAGTCCAGAGTGGTTGATCCGTCATGCGAGGCACGGCCAGGTCATGTGTGCTGCGAAGAACGCGGGTCGGCGTCTGTCAGAGCGACTGGTAGATCGGCCCGGAGCCGCCTTCGGGCGTCGTCCAGTCGATGATCTGGTAGGGGTCCTTGATGTCGCAGGCCTTGCAATGCACGCAGTTGGCGGCGTTGATCTGCAGGCGCTTGCCGCCGGCGCCGTCGTCCACCATTTCATAGACGTTGGCCGGACAGAAGTTCTGGCAGGGGTTGCCGTACTCGGTCGCGCAGCGGGTCACGCAGATGTCGGGTTCGCGTACCTTGAGGTGCACGGGCTGGTTCTCTTCGTGCGAATTGTTCGCGAAGAAGACCGCGGCGAGACGGTCGCGCGGCGGCAGGCTGCGGTCGATCCAGCCGCGGTCCGGAGATTCGAACTCGTCGAGCCGCTGCGTCTCGGCGTAGGCTGCCTTGTTGCGCAGTGTCCAGGGCGTACGGCCGCCGGTCACGGTCTCGAGCACGCCGTTGGCCATCGCGAACCACAGGCCGCGCTTGAAGCCGGGCTTGATGTTGCGGACGGTCTTGAGTTCCTTGCCACCCGCCGAGGCGCGGTAGCGCGCATCGAAGCCTGCGGTGGCGCAGTCGTTCTCCGCCAGGTGCTCCGCCGCGAGCATGCCGCAACGGATGGCCTGGTGGATGCCCTTGATCTTCGGCACGTTGAGCGTGCCCGCGGCATCGCCCACCAGCACTGCCCCCGGCATGTCGAGTTTCGGCAGCGACTGCCAGCCGCCCGCCGCGATGGTGCGCGCTCCGGCGGCAATGATCTCACCGCCTTCGAGCAGCGCCCTGATGCTCGGATGGTGCTTGAACTGCTGGAAGGCCTCGAAGGGCTTCAGGCGCGGGTCACGATAGTCGAGACCGACCACATAGCCCACGTAAACGCGGTTGTTGTCGAGGTGATAGAGAAAGCTGCCGCCATAGGTGTGCGAGTCGAGCGGCCAGCCGACGCTGTGCTGGATGAGTCCCGGTTCGACGCGACCCTCGGGGAGCTGCCACATTTCTTTGAAGCCGAGCCCGTAGGTCTGCGGGTCGCAGTCCGCATCGAGCCGATAGCGCGCGATCAACTGCTTGCTGACGCTGCCCCGGCAGCCCTCGGCGAGCACCGTGACGCGGGCGCGCACCTCGGGGCCCGGCGCGTAGCCCGGGCCGGGCTCGCCCGATTTCTCGATGCCCATGTCGCCGATCTGCACGCCGGCGACGCTGCCGTCGTCGTTGAACAGCGCCTTCGCCGCGGCGAAGCCCGGGAACACGTCGACGCCGAGTTGTTCGGCCCTGGCGGCGAGTTGCGGCGTGAGCAGGCCCAGGGAAATGATGAAGTTGCCGGCGTTGTGCTGCTGCGGCGGTACCGGCAGGCGAATGCGGCCGGTACGCGTCAGCAGCGAGAACTCGTCGCGCTTGGCGGGGATGCAGATGCCGGGCGGCTGCTGGCGCCAGTCGGGCAGCAGCGTATCGAGCGGTCCGGGTTCGAGCACTGCACCCGAGAGTGCCTGGGCACCGATCGCCGAGGCCTTTTCGAGTACGCAGACCGTGAGTTCGGGGCGTACCTGCTTGAGACGGATCGCGCAGGCGAGCCCGGCGGGGCCGCCACCGACGATCAGCACGTCGTATTCCATGACGTCGCGTTCGACTTGCTCCGTCATCTTCAGATCCTCTCGATGGCGATTGCCGTGGCTTCACCGCCACCGATGCAGAGTGCTGCCACGCCGCGCCTGAGGTTGCGCCGCTCGAGTGCGTGCGCGAGCGTCGCGACGATGCGCGCACCGGTGGCGCCGATCGGATGACCGAGCGCACAGGCGCCGCCGTTGACGTTCAGTCGCTCTGCCGGGATGTCGATGTCGCGGGCTGCCGCCATGGCCACCGCGGCGAAGGCCTCGTTGACCTCGAAAAGATCGACTTCCGCGGCCTGCCAGCCGGCGCGCTCCAGCACCTTGCGGATCGCGCCCACCGGGGCGGTGGTGAACCACTCCGGCTCCTGCGCGTGGCTTGCCTGCGCGACGACGCGCGCCAGCGGCTCGATGCCCCGTGCCGCGGCGAACGCCGCCGTGGACAACAGCACTGCCGCGGCACCGTCGGAGATCGATGACGAACTTGCCGCCGTGACCGTACCGTCCTTGCGGAACGCCGGCTTCAGCTGCGGGATTTTCGCGATGTCGCAGGTGAACGGCGTTTCGTCACGCGCGATCACCGCCTCGCCCTTGCGGCTCTTCACGGTGACCGGCGCGATCTCGGCAGTGAAAGCGCCGTTGTCGACCGCCGCGAGCGCACGCTGCACCGAACGGGTGGCGAAGTCGTCCTGGTCCGCGCGCGTGAAGCCGTAGCGGCCCGCCGTGTTCTCGGCGAAGGCGCCCATCATCTGGCCGTCCCAGGGACTCTGCAGCCCGTCGGTGAACATGTGATCGAGCAGCTCGCCGTGACCCATCCGGTAGCCACTGCGGGCCTTCGGCAGCAGATAGGGCGCATTGGTCATCGACTCGAGTCCGCCGGCGGCGATCACCGTGGCGTCACCGGCGCGCAACTGGTCGACGGCCATCATGATGGCCTTCATGCCCGAGCCGCACATCTTGTTGACGGTGGTGGCGGGCACCGACTTCGGGATGCCGGCAAGCATGGCGGCCTGCCGCGCGGGCGCCTGGCCGAGCCCGGCGGGCAACACACAGCCCATGATCACTTCATCGATGTCTGCCGCGGCGATGCCCGCCGACTGCAACGCGGCAGCGAGGGCGGTGCCGCCGAGCTGGGGCGCGGTGGCCGGGGCCAATGCCCCCTGAAAGGCGCCGATCGGCGTGCGACGGGCAGCAAGCAGGACGATGGAGTCGGTCATGAGGGGCCCATTTCGAGCTGTCGAGGGAAGCCCATAAGTCTATGCGAATCCACGCGAATTCGGCGGATTCGACTGCGGGCCGTCGCCGTCAGCTGCCGCGATCCGGTTCGTCGAGGTGGGCGAGGATCGCGGCGCGGGTGGCATCGCGCAGCATTCTCGCTGCCGCATCGGCATCGAGCCCTTCGGGCGCCACGATCGGCGGCAGCAGCTCGACCTCGATCACGCCGGGGCGCGGAAAGAACCGCGGGCTCGGCAGGATGCGCCGGGTACCGCGGATCACGCAGGGCAGCACGGGACAGCGCGCCAGCGCCGCGCTCTTGAACGCTCCGCTGTGGAACTTCAGCAGTCCGGGCTCGCCCACGAACGTGCCCTCCGGGAAGAACAGCAGCGACTGCCCCGAGGTGGCGGTGCGCAGCACCCGCCGGGCGTCCAGCGAACCCTTGTGGCGGTTGAAACGCTCGACGAATTCCGTGCCGAGCCGCCGCAGCAGCAGGCCGGCGAGCGGCACGTTCGCCATCTCGCGCTTGACGACGTAGGCGTAGTTCTCGGGCAGCACGGCCTTGACGACGATCGCATCGATGTAACTCGCATGGTTCGCCGCCACCACGCACTGTCCGGGCGGCAGATGACGGCTGCCGCTGACCACGAGCCGCATGCAGGTGGTGCGCAGCACGAGCCGCGCCGCCACACCGGCGATGTGGCGCCGCCGGTCCATGCCGGGCACGACGAGCAGCAACAGCAGCGTGCCGAGCGCGATCGCGACGAACACCAGCCATGCGCCGGTGCCGTAAAGCACCCGCAAGAGCAGGGCGAGAGGCGTCTCGCGGGGCGGATGTTCGCGGTCTGGCATCGTCGGTGGGATTCGCAAGGCGCGGTATCCTTGTGTTTGCCGTGAGCGAAAGTCAACGCATGAAGGCCGGGCCCGCCCGCGCATCCGACCCCGATATCGCGCCGGATCCGCTGCTGCTGCGCTTCCTCGACGTGATCTGGATGGAGCGCGGACTCGCAGCCAACACGCTCGCCGCCTACCGGGCCGACCTGTTCGCCCTGCAGCAGTGGCTCGCGGCGCGCGGGTCCTCGCTCGCCGCCGCGACCCGCGGCGACCTGCTCGAGTACGTCGCGCAGCGCGTCGGCGCCGGCGCGCGCCCGCGCTCCACGGCGCGGCAGTTGTCGGCATTCCGCCGCTTCTTCCGCCAGCAGGTCCGCGATGGCAGCCGTCGCGACGATCCCACGGCCGACATCGCCATGCCGCGCACCGGCAGGGCCTTGCCCAAATCATTGAGCGAGCACGACGTCGAGACCCTGCTTGCCGCGCCGGCGGTGAGCGACGTCCTCGGCTTCCGCGATCGCACCATGCTGGAGGTGCTCTATGCGACGGGGCTGCGCGTGTCGGAACTGGTCAACCTCCGCCATGCCCAGGTGAACCTCAACCAGGGAGTGGTGCGCGTCACCGGCAAGGGCAATCGCGAACGACTCGTACCGCTCGGCGCCGAGGCGGTCGACTGGCTGCGCCGCTTCGAGCAGGGCGCGCGTCGCGACATCCTCGGGGAGCGGCAGACCGATCATCTCTTCCCGACGCGGCGCGGCACTGCCATGACGCGTCAGGCGTTCTGGAACCTCATCAAGCGCCACGCGCGGGTGGCGGGCATCGGCAAGCCGCTCTCACCGCATACGCTGCGCCATGCCTTCGCCACCCACTTGCTCAATCACGGCGCCGACCTGCGGGTGGTGCAGATGCTGCTCGGCCACAGCGACCTCTCGACCACCCAGATCTACACCCACGTGGCCCGCGAACGCATGAAGGCACTGCATGCCGCCCACCACCCTCGCGGGTGAAGGGGCGCCGCACCCGTCCCGATCCGGGGGCTGCTAGACTTCGTGAAATGAAGACCCTCCCGCTCGTCATGCTGGTCGCGGCGCTGCTGTTGCCGTCGATCGCTCTGGCCCAGCCGAAGCCGGCAACCGCTGCCGCTGCCGATCCGCGCAACGAACTCGTCAAGCGTCTGCCGGGCAGCAAGCTCGAAGACTTCCGTCCCTCGCCGATCGCCGGCATTTACGAGTACGCGCGCGGCTCCGACATCCTGTACGTGAGTGCCGATGGTCGTTTCGCCATCGCCGGCGATCTCTACGACGTCTCCAGCGAGTCCAACCTCAGCGACAAGCGCCGCCGCGAGGCCCGCCTTGCGCTCATCAGCAAGGTTCCCGAGAACCAGATGGTGATCTTCGGTCCGCGCGAGGCCAAGCACACCGTGACGGTGTTCACCGACGTCGATTGCGGCTACTGCCGCAAGCTGCACTCGGAGATCGCCAGGTACAACCAGCTCGGCATCCGCGTGCGCTACCTGTTCTATCCCCGCGAGGGCCCGAACTCCGAGTCATGGAACAAGTCGGTCGCCGTGTGGTGCTCGCCCAATCGCAACGAGGCGCTCACCCGCGCGAAGAAGGGCGAGAACATCGCTGCGGCCAAGTGCGCGGCCAACCCGGTCGCCAAGGACTACGAACTCGGCCAGGAAGTGGGTTTGCGGGGTACGCCGGCGATCGTCACCACGGATGGCGACATGCTGCCGGGCTACATGCCACCCGACATGCTGCTGAAGCGGCTGGAGACCAAAGGCTGATCCGGCAGCGCTGCGGGCTCGTGCCAGGCGCACGCGCCTGAAGAGGCAGATTCCGAAATCTAGCGTTCGAGCAGCGCGGTCTTGCCCGTCTTGCCTTCCCACTCCTTGGCGTCGGCGGGAGGCTCGCCTTTCTCGGTGATCACGGGCCACTTGCGGGCGAGTTCGGCATTGAGCGCCTTGAACTGCTGCTGGTCCGCCGGGACTTCGTCTTCGGAGTAGATGGCCTCGACCGGGCACTCGGGCTCGC
>JBIKVA010000286.1:0-3139 GCA_044357085.1 Steroidobacteraceae bacterium
GTCCTGGCGCGAACGCGACTTGGCGCGCGCGTATCCGGTCCAGGAGGTCAGGGTGCCGAAGGACAGATCCCAGTCGAAGTTGATGGCACCGACGGTCGACTCGAGCGTGGTGCCCTCGTAATCGCGCCCGGTGAGCGGGTCGAGGCTGAGCGTCACCGTGGTGAAACCGCCGATTTCACCGGTGCGCGTCGCAAAGCCGCTGGCCGCCACCTGGGCCGCCCCGGCGGGGCAGGTTGCCTGCGGTGCCGTGGAGAACCCGGCGGGCAGCAGACCGAGGCAGATGCCGACCAGAGGTGCGGGCACCGGATAGGCCTGGCTGAGCCCCGTGCCGAAACCGTACGCGGCTTGTGCGCGCGGCTCGAACTTGTCGTCGGAGATGGCGATGCGGGCATTCAGGCGGAAGTCGTCATTCGGCTGCCAGAGCGCGGCGAGCGTGCCGCCCTTGCTGTCGAAGCCGCCGACCTTCGCGCCGCTGATCGAGTTGCGGTAGAAGCCGTCGTGCTGTCCGTAGGACATCGAGCCACGGATCGCAACGGTATCGGAGAGCACGCCGTTGGCGACCACGCGGCCTTCCGCACGGCCATACTGACCGACGTCCGCGCTGAGCTTGACGAAGCCGCCATCGAGACTGGGCTTGGCGGTGACGTAGTTGATCGCACCGCCGAACGCGGCACGGCCGTACAGCACCGACTGCGGCCCTTTGACGACCTCGATGCGCTCGAGGTCCAGCAGGCGCACGTTGCCGATCATGCCGCCACCGGCCGTCTGGATGGACTCCGACGACACGTCGATGTTGTCGATGAGGATGCCGACCGGCGGCTTGCCGCGCGTGGCGGGCAGGCCGCGGATCTGCGGCCGGCTGTCCTGCGGCACGAACCCGAGGTCGAAGATGAGCCCTGGCGTGAGACGCGCAACGTCCTTGATGTCGGAGACCGACTCACGCTCGAGCTGCGTACTGCCGATGGCCGTGATCGAGGCAGGAACGTCCTGGAGATTCTCGGTCGTTTTGCGCGCGGTCACCACGACCTCTTCGAGTTGGGCGTGGCTGGCCTGTGACGCCGCGACGGCGACGAGCGCTGCGATGACGGTGGAAATGCGAGTGTTGCTTGCCCTGATCATGATTGATCGAGTCTCTCCATGCTTGCTTGATGAGCGGATCGAAGGGTCGCCGGACGGCGACCGTACAAGCATCGCGAATCCGCAGCGTTGCCTGCCGTCATTAACTCTCGACGTTCATGCAGTGAACGCGCAGTCACTCTCTGACGGCTGCAACAGAAGCTGGTGTGGTGATCACCGGCGAGGCCACGAACGGCTTGATACCGAGGCGCGGATAGACCTCGGCGGGCAGGTAGAACACGCCGTCCTTGGCCACCAGCGAGATGGTCTTGATGGCCTTGATGTCGCGGGTCGGATCGCCCGGTATCAGGAAGAAGTCCGCCAGTTTGCCGCGCGCGATCGACCCGTTCGTCTGGTCGATGCCGAGATAGTGCGCCATGTCGAGCGTCGCGCGTGCCAGTGCTTCGGCGGGCGTGAACCCGGCCTTGACGAGCAGTTCGAGTTCGCGATGAAAGGTGAACGAGCCGCCGGTGTCGGTCCCGGTCACGATGAAAATCCCCTTGGCATGCGCGCGACGCAGCACATCCATCAACTTGTCGAACGCCACCCGGGCACTGGCGTCGCCACCGAAGGTGTCGGGGTTCGACCACGCCTGCTTGAGGTCGCGCTGCACACCGATCGGCATGTTGGCGAAGTAGTCTGTTGCACCCGGGGCGATGCTGCCGTCGCGATTGAGCAGCAGGTTTTCGTGGATGCCGATCGTCGGATCGAGCGCAATGCCCTTGTCCTTCATCGTATCGAGCGTCGACTGCACCGCGGCAGAGTCGAGGTCCAGCCCCGACAGACGACCGAGTGCGGTCAGGCGGAACAGCGTCCGGGTATCTTCGCCGGGCTTGATGATCCAGCCCAGCGCCAGCTGGTTGATGTGCGTGATTTCGTCGTAGCCCGCCGCGATCATCGCGTCAGCGCTGGTGAACGCCGGCACATGGCCCATCACCCTCAGGCCCAGCCTGCGGGCCTCTGCAACCAGTGCCGGCACCCACTGCGGGTTGACGCTGTTGTAGATCTTTATTGCAGTGAAGCCGCGCGCGGCGTACCAGCGGACGGCCTCGAGCGCCCGCGCTTCGCTGTCGACGACGAAGCCGTTGTTGGCGCTGAAGGGCGACTTGCCCTCGACGAAGCCACTGCGCACGATCCGCGGCCCCGCCACTTCGCCGGCGATGATCCTGCGATCGAGTGCATCGAGCACGCTGTTGCTGTTGCCCATGTCGCGGACACCGGTGACACCCGCGAGCAGGTTGAGCAGCGCACCGCTCTCGCCGAGGTGTCCGTGCATCTCGAACATGCCGGGAACGAGCGTTCCGCCTGCCCCGTCGATCACGGTCTCGCCCGGCGTCGCCGGGCTGTCGACCGGCTGTACGCCACTGATCGTGCGCCCGTTGACGACCACCGACACGGGACCCGTCAACTGCTTCGCCGCCGGGTCGAAGAGGCGAACGTTGACGATGCGCACGGGCCCGGCGAAAGTCTTCGCGGTTTCGCGCTGCAGGACGGCCCAGCGCGCGCTCTGCCAATCGGCGGCGAGTTTGCGCAGGCGCGGGTTCTCGCCCTCGAAGCCGGCGCGGACCATGCCGCCGCTCGCCGACGGCAGCGCGATCAGACGGTTGGCGTCGTCGAGCAACATGATCGTCGGATTGAGATCGAGACCGGTCAGGTCGTAGCGCGTGACCGCGAGTTCGCCCGCCGTACCCCGGAGTGTCAGTCGCTCGCCCCTGGTCAGCGCGAGCGTGCCACCCGGCAGCACATCGAGCGAACTACCCGACTTGAGGATCGCCCGCGCGTACAGCTGCAGTGCCCAGGGACTCGCGCTCTGCGCGATGTAGAGCTTCGGCGCGCCCTGCGCACTGCCCGGGCCGCCGGAGTCCTGCCAGCTCGAGCTGTTGCCGCGGCGCCGGAAGCTTTCGTCGATCTTGCCGCCGAAGGTCTGGGTGCCGGTGATCTTCCAGTTGTCGGGCAAACCGTTGGCATCGAGCACCAGGGTCTCGGCCACGGTGGGACCGCGTCCGTTGTCCTTGACGTCGAA